>NZ_JAYMRY010000004.1:0-314492 GCF_038900695.1 Paraburkholderia sp. JHI2823
GAGGGGAACCAGCAGACACCGCAGCAGCAAGGGACGCAAACCGCGCCTGCCGCAGCGGCGGCGCAGCGTAACTAGCGGCGCCCGGGCGACGCGCCATCTCGTGCGGCTTCTACGCGCGCCGACTTCTGCTTCGCGTTCGCGCCGCGCACCTCGAAGCGCACCGTGTCGGTCACTTGCCCGCGCGCATCGACGAGTTCGAGCCGGTGCTTGCCCGGCCAGGGCAGCCATGCCACGCGCGCCGCGCCGCCCAGGGCCTTGCCGTCCAGCCGCCAGCTCACGCGTGTGGTCGAGCCGGTCGCGCGCTCGAACCAGACACGCTGGCGCTGCGCGGGAATGTCGGGATCGAGCGCGAAAATCGTGCCGTCCACGGGACTGCCGATCTGCGCAGGACCGCGTGCGAGATCGGCCGCGTTCGAGGCCAGGCCGACCTGCGGTGTGGCGGTGCCCGCGATGAACCATTCGTTGCGCGAGGGCTCCACCGCGTCGGCGAATTGCACGCGCACCCGTTCGACGCCAGGCGGCGCGGCGGGCGCAACGCTCGGCACGCGCCGATGCAGATAGCCGACGATCGCGGCCCACACGGGCGCCGCGCCGCTCACACCCGATACGTCCCACATCGGCGAGCCATCCGCATTGCCCACCCACACGCCTACCGTGTAGCGCGACGTAAAGCCCACGGTCCAGTTGTCGCGCATGTCCTTGCTCGTGCCCGTCTTGACCGCGGAGAACATGCGCGTGGCGAGCGGGCTGTCGAAGTCGAACGTGCGCGTGCGCGCGTTGTTGTCGGCGAGCACGTCGGTGACGATGAACGCGGACTCGCGGCTGAACACGCGCCGTGACGTGCCGCGCGCTGACGCATTCGCGGGCGGCGGCAGCTCCACGATCGGGCTCGCCATGCCGCCATTGGCCAGCGCGCGATACGCATTCGTGAGCGTGACGAGACTCACATCCGCGCTGCCTAGCGCGAGACTGTAACCGTAGTAGTCGCCCGCTTGCGTGAGCGGCAGGCCGAGCGCCGTGAGCGTCCTCGCGAAGCGATGCGGCGTGACCATCACGAGCGTGCGCACCGCCGGGACGTTCAGCGACGAACCGAGCGCCGTTCGCACGCTTACCCAGCCCTTGAAGCCCTTGTCGTAGTTCTGCGGCATATAGAGCCCGCCGCCCGCCGCGAGATCGAGTGGAGCGTCGTCGAGCAGCGAGGCCGTCGTCACGCGGCGCTCGTCGATGGCTTCCGCGTAGAGAAACGGCTTGAGCGTCGAGCCCGCCTGGCGCAGTGCGAGCGCGGCATCGACTTCGCGCGCCTTCGAAAGGCCTCCTGAGGAACCCACCCATGCGAGCACCTCGCCCGTTGCGTTGTCGAGCACGACGACCGCGCCGTCCTGCACGTTGCGCGGATGCGCGCGTTCATTGAGTTCGATGAGCGTGCGCGTGAGGGTCTCGCGTGCATAGCGTTGCAGGTTCGCGTCGAGCGTCGAGCGCACATGCATGCCGGGCGCGGGATGCACGCCATTCGCGATCTGGCGCGCGAAGTGCGGTGCGAGCTGTGGCGCGTTTTCGCTGCTGCCTTCGATTGACGGGTCCGCGGCCGTGACGGCCGGGCGCGCGAAAGCCATCTGCACGAATGCATCGAGATTCGTGCAGCGAGTGTCGGCGTTCGCGGCGCTCATGTCGCGCAGAATGCGGCACGCGCGCGGCGCGACCTTCGTATAAGGCGCGTTCGGCGCACGGATCAGCGCGGCGGCCACCGCCGATTCTCGTTCGTCGAGACCCGATGGCGCCTTGCCGAACAAGGTCTGAGAAAGCGCCGAAAGGCCCACCGCCTCGCCGCGGAACGGCACGAGGTTCAGATAAGCCTCGAGAATCTGGTCCTTGCGCCAGCTGCGTTCGAGCCGCAGCGCGTCCACCGCCTGCCCCGCCTTTTGTGCGAGCGAGCGCTGCCCGGAGTGCTTCGGATCGTCGTCCAGCAGACCCGTGAGCTGCATGGTGACCGTCGATGCCCCCCGCGTGCGCGTATTCCACAGGTTCGCCCAGGCCGCGGCTGCCGCGCCCCGCCAGTCCACGCCGCTATGCTCGTAAAATCGTTTGTCCTCCGAAACGACGATCGCCTCGCGCAACGCCGGCGAAACATCTGCAAGCGCCACCCAGTCGCCGCGCCGCGCCGTGTGCTCGACACGCGTGCGTTGCAGCGGCGTGCCGTCGCGGGCAAGCAGCACCCAGTCCGAGCTTTGCCACTGGGCGCGCACGTCGTCGAAACCGGGCAGTGCCCAGGCGCGCACCGGCAGCAACGCTACGCAAAGCGCCGCGGCGGCATGTGCCAGCGCAGCGCGACGCCGGGACGCGAACAGGGCGTTCATTGCGCCGCGGCCGTCACGACAATGGGCGCATTCGGCGCGACGCCGAACGTGGCCGGGGCATAGAGCGCCTCGACGCGCGTGGGCGGCAGCCCGAACGTGCCCACGTTGTTCAGACGCACTGTGTACTCCACCGATACCTTGCCCTTGGGCACAAACTCGTAATAGGCGCGGTAGCCGTCGAAGCCGCGTTCGACGAACGCGGGCCAGGGGCCGTTTTCGTCCTGCTTCTCGCCTTGCGTCGCCACAGCCGAGTCGCGCCCGAGGCCCGAGCCCAGGATCGTCGCTCCCGCAGGCACCGGGTCGTTCACGACCACCCACGTCATGTCGGTTTGCGCGTCGATATCGAGGCGCACGCGCACCACGTCGCCGCGCGTGTACACGCCCTTCACGGCAGCGCTCACCGGCGTGATCGTCTTCGTGATGCGATAGCCCGCTGCGAAGGGCGCACGCAGCGCGACGGCGGCCAGGCTCTCCACGGTCGCCCAGGGCTTGCCCGTTCCCGAGTGCGTGAGCGCGAGCGTCGCGCCTGCGTTCTGCTTCGGCCACGGCAGGAGCGTGCCGCGCGCCGGCACGTTACGTGTCGCCGCCGTGGCCCCGCTCGCTACGGCTTGCGCCGCCGCGTTCCAGTCCATCGTGCGGGATGTATCGCCCAGCTGGATCCTCGTCGTTCCCGTGACCGGTTCGTGCTCGAACACGCGCGAGAAGCGCTCGACCGCCAGCGAGCCATACACGTTCGCCGTCGTCGTGCTCCAGGCGCCGTTGCGCTGCAATGCGAGCAGGCCTGTAACGAGCCTCGGCATCTCGTCCTTCCAGGCGGGGTTGTCGACGAAGGCGAGCGCGAGGCGCGCGGCGTTCACCTCCGTGCCCGTCATGAGCCACCACAGATCGTCTCCGGCGGCCGTCGAGAACGTGAGCTGCGTGCCCTGCCACGTGAGACGCGCACGCAGGATCTGCTCGAGCTGCGCCAGTTTCGCCATGCGATCGGGCACGTCGCGCATGCGCGCAAGACTTTCCGCGTAGTCGATCACGGCCGACGTGGGCCACTGGTTCGGCGCAATCTCGATCGACCCGAACAGGCGCGCGTTCGCCGCGCCGTAGCGCGAAAGTGCGTCGATGGCGGCGAGCTTGCGCAGATCGAGGTCGCGGCGCGGCGACCACGGATTGCGCTCGATGCGGCCTTCGACGAAGCGCGTGAGGCCCTCCACCATCTTGCTGCGCAAGGCGTCGGGCAGCGCGAAGCGCGGATCGAGCTTCGACGCCTCGTCGGTGACCGTCAGCAGATAGGCGGTGAGCGCGGTGCTGCCGCGGCTCGCGCTGTCGTCGGCGGGCGGGAAGTAGTTCGCGAGACCGTCGCGGTCCAGATAGACGGGCAGACGCGCGATCACCGTTTGCCAGCGCGCCGGATCGCGCAGGCCGATTGCAACCGACGTCTGCTGTTCGAGGCATGAGAACGGGTAGCGCCCGAACCAGCGGCGCACGCCCGGCAGGCCGTCCGCGAGTTTCGGTTGCAGCGATACCGCTATGCCGCCGCTTACCACGCCCGCCTTCGTCGCGCTCGCGTTCGCGGGCGGCGCGACCGGGATCGAGAGCGTGCCGTCGACCTGCGCGAGCGTCGCCTGCTGCACCGTCACGGGTATCGCCGCGCTCACCTGCTGCGCGAGCTTCACCGCGTCGGCGGCGTGCGCCCCGCCCTGCTCCACCGCGCTCACGTTCCAGGTCAACGCGGGTCGATCCGCGTCGGCGAGATCGTCTGGTACCGCGACCGTCCACGCAATCTCACGCGACGCATTGGGCGCGAGGTCCACGGTTTGTGCGGGGAGCGAAAGCGGCGGCACATTGGGCGTAACCAGCACCTTCATGGCACGCGTGGTCGTATTGCGCAGCGTGAATTGCGCGCGGAACGTATCGCCCTTGCGCACGAGCGGCGGCAGACCCGATATCAGTTGCAGATCCTGCGCGCTCTCGATGCTCGCGCTGCCCGTGCCGAAGCGCGCCACCCCGCTCGCCGCAATCGCGACGATACGAAAACGCGTAATCGAGTCGTTGAGCGGCACGTCGACCTGTGCCGCGCCCTTCGCGTCGAGCGTCACGCGCGGGTTCCAGTAGAGCAATGTATCGAAGAGCTCGCGCGTGGCGGCGTGCCCGCCGCCGCCACCAGCAGGCACCGCCTTGCGCCCGAAGTGACGCCGCCCGACGATTTCCATCTGCGCCGTCGCCGTCTCCACGCCGTAAGCGCGTTGCTGCAGCATGGCGTCGAGCAGGTCCCAGCTGCGGTTGGGCATCAGTTCGAGCAGTGCTTCGTCCACGGCTGCCACGGCGATCTGCGTGCCCGCCGGCACCGGCTGGCCGCCGGGAAGTTGCACGCGCAACTGTACATGCGAGGTCGCGCGTACCGGGTAGCGCTTCGCGTCGGGCGTGACACTTACCGTCAGCCGGTGCGCCGCGTCGCCCACGCGGATTTGCGCGAGACCGTAGCGGAACGCGGGCTTCGAAAGATCGACCAGCGGCGTGGGCGCTTCGTACTGGCGGCCTTCGTACCAGAACGCGCGTGCCCATTCGAGCGGCGCCCTCCAGCCCCAGGTGAAGAACGAATACCACGGCACTTCATGAATGCGCCCGCGCAGCGCGAGCACCGAGACGTACACGTTCGGCCCCCACGTGTCGCTCACTTTCAATTTGACGGTCGGGTCGCGGCCGTCGAGCTTCACCACATGTGTTTCGATGATGCCCTCGCGCTCCACGGCCACGAGCGCCGTCGCGAAGCGAAATGGCATGCGCACCTGGAAGCGTGCGGTCTCGCCCGGCTCGTAGCTCGTCTTCTCGGGCAGCACGTCGATACGGTCCGTGTTCTCGCTGCCGAACCAGAGTTCTTCCTCGCGCGTGACCCATACGGAAGTCGTTGCCGTGGATACGCGGCCGTCACCGTCGCGCGCCGTGGCCACGAGTTCGATGTTGCCCGGCTCCTTGAGCTTCGCGTCGCAGGTGAGCAGGCCGTGGTCGTCGCTCGTGCCGCTGCACAGCGTGCCGAGATCGCGCGTTTCCGTATGGTTGTCGTACGCGTAGAAGCCGCCCACCATGCGCTTGCGCGACGTAGTCGTGATCTTCGCGACCCCACGCACTTCGAGCTTCACCCCCGCGTGCGGCTTGCCCTGCAGATCGAGCGCCAGCGCCGTCACCGGCACCGTCCGGCCCACCGAGACCCAATGCCCCGACTTGATGCCCGCCACCACGGCCGCGGGCCAGAGCGTGGCCGCGCCGCTGATGGTCTGCACTTCGCCGTTCGGGTCCGCGAAGGTCGCTTCGAGCGCGAGGCGCTTTGGTGCGTCCACGCTCGGGAGGTTCTTCAGCACGAGCGTGCCCGAACCATTGCGATCAAGCGTGAGCGGCTCCTTGTCGGCCACGAGCTTCGCGACTTCGGTGTCTTCTCGCGGCCCGTTGTCCTCGTCTTCGGATACGTTGTTCGCTCGCGTCGCGGCCACGTACGGCGCGAAGCTGAAATCGCCATACGTGCTCGCGAATGAAGGCGTGGTTTCCTTCACGAGCGCCGAAACCTGCACGGGAAGACCCGAAGCCGCGCCCCCCGACACGTAATCGATCTGCACCGCCACGCGCGCCTGACTGACCGCGACGAGCGGCGACGTCTTCTCGTTTTGCACGGCGATCGTGCCTTTGAGCACGGGCAAGCGGAAGGCTTCCACGCGGAAGCTGCCGCTTTCGTAGCTAATATGGATCGAGCCGGTGCTGTCGTCTGCGTTGTCGTCCGCGCTGTCGTTGCTTTCGGGTCCCGTAGCGGCGCTCACATCGCCGTCGTCGAGCGAGACGTCGTATTCGCCAAGCTTCGCTTCGGGCGGCAACGCGAAGGTGGAATCGGCCGTGTGGTCGGCCGCCCATTTGAGCGGCAGATGCCACGTCTGCCCGCTTCCGGCATGGCGTATCGTCACGCGCGTGGGATAGTGCTGCGGGAACGCGAAGCCATGCATCGTCTGCGCGCGGATGAAATGCTTCATCGACACTGTCTCGCCCGCGCGCAGCAACGTGCGGTCGAAGACGGTATGCGCGCGCACCGTGGGCTCCACGCTCGTATCGGTCGGCACGTTGAAGCGCCACGATTCGATGCCGCGATTCCAGTCCGACCGCACGAACGCCATGTCCGGGCCGGTCTTCGGGTCATCGATGCGCGCGGAAACGAACAGGCCGCCATAGCTGTTTTCGCCGCATTCCCGCCGGTTGGAAAGTGGACCATCTATGCTCAGCAGTCCGTGTGAATCCGTCTTGCCCGTGGCTAGCGTATCGCCGTTGCAGTCGGATACGTGCACCTGGGCGCCGGCCACGGGTTCGCCCTTGTCGAGCGTCGTGACCCACACCACGCTGTTCTCGCGGCCCTGCTTGAAATGCACGCCGAGGTTGGTGACGAGCACGGTCGTGCGCACGTACATTTGCGCGGGCTTGCCGAGCAACGATGCACCGAGCGACGGCGAAGCAAGCTCGATCACATAGAAGCCGGGTTTCGGCACGGGAATGCCTACCACCTCGAATGGCCGCAGTGTTTTGGGATCGGCCTTTGGCAGCGCGAGCGTCTGTACGCCCGGCTGGCCGTCGAGCAGCGAAAGCGAGCGCACGTCGATGATGCGCTCCTTCGTTTCATCGCCGCTCGTATCGCTGCCCTCGCCCGTTCGCGGAATCACCACGGGCGATTTCGCCCTCGCAAGCAGGCCCGGCATCAGCCTGTCGATCGACGTTTCACTCATGCCGAAACTGTCGAACTGGTCGACGAGACGCATCCAGCGGCGCATGTCGATATCGGACTGCACCGCGAGCTTCGCGAACCTGGCCTCGCCGGCATTGAGCCCTTGCACGTGCAAGTCCGCTTCGACATTGCGCAGCGTGACCGGGACGAGCGGGGGCGTGTCCGGCTCCGCGTAGCGTTCGATGATGCCGAACGTCGAGGACGGGAATTTCGCGAGCGGCGGCATCGGCGCGGTGGCCGTGCGCAGCGGGAACAGGTCAGCGTTCGCGAGCGGGCGCCCGCTCACGTCCTTGAGTCCGGCTGGTGCGGTGACCGCCAGCGTCGTGTGGTCGGGCAAGGGCGCGGCGAACGCGACCGTGCTGACTTCGTTATCCTTGTCGCCCGTCCGGAAGGTGGGCGCGATTTCGCCTTTCGGGCCTTGCAGACGGAACTTCTGCGCGTCGGCGCGGGTGATCGGCGCGCTGAGGTCGATACGCAGGGGCCGCAGCGGCGTGCATGGCGCCTTCGCGTTCTCGCGCTCGCAGCTCATGCTCGCCGTGAACGGCGCGCGCACGGTGAAATCGAAGCGGCGTTCATCGACATTGGGTGTGCCGTTTGGCCCCAGCACGCCCTTGCCGTACACGAGCTGCATCTTCGCGCTGGAGGGCAGCGTCTGCTGGCAGGTGAGCGTGAGCACGCTCGCGCTGTCCTTTTCGAGCCGGAAATGCTTGAGCAGCGCCGCGCGCGTGGGCGCGTCGGCAGACCGAACCGGGATGCGGTTGCCGAGCCCGCCCGACTCGCACCAGACGTGCTCGCGCACGGAATCCGCGGTCGCGGGACCATTGAGCTTGAGCACGAATACCTGGTTTTCCTCAATTTCGCTGCCGCCACCGGGATAGGGCCGCACGCTCACGGGAAACGGGCCACCCGTCGAGAACGTGAAGCGGCGCGCGCCTGTCACCGCCACGCCCGCGCGCGACTTGAGGCCATCGGCGAGCGCGACGCTGCATTGCACGTCCGGCGGCAGGTCGGCGGCGAAATCGTAGGCCCATGTCTTCTCGTCGATCCAGCGGCCCTGGCCCGCGCCGGCCGCCGCGTTACTGCATTGCACGCGTGCGGGATCCTTGGCGTCGGGGGCGCCGAACGCCACCATCGCCTCGTCGAATCTCACCACCACCTGACGCACCTGCGCCACCGTTCCCTGCGGCGACACGCTGACCGTGCGCGCGGCATGGGCGCGCCACGCCCATACCATGCACGCGCCCAGCGCGAGAGCAAGCGCCAACGTCCACCACCCGCCACTGCTTCGTGTTATTCGTTGCATCGACCGGTCCTCGTTTGCGCGCACGCGGCGCGGCCAATGCCGCGCGGCGTGCGGGTGTATGGTACAGCGCGGCGCGGACGCGCGCCCCGGGAATGGCCGCTTGCGCACGCTCAGGCGGGCGCCCCGCTGCGAATGCGGGCGCCGGCGCACAGCATGCCGTGACTGAAGCGCCGGCCATATCGGAAAGTGCTGAATTCTGCGGATGGGACGCGTCGCACGCCGCTTTTTCGTCCAGGGTCTCGTTCTATCCCTGACGGTCTCCGGCGGCCTTACCTGCTGGCTCACCCGCGAAGACTTCCCGCAGACGGGCACGAGCGATCCTGCGGTCCGGCGCATCGAGCCTGTCAAAGGTCCGCCAATGACTTCATCGCCGATGGCGCCTCACCCGAAGACTGTCTTGCCATGGCTGTTACCGGTTTGACTTTGCGCCCACGTCCCCTCCCGCAAGCAGGATCTGGTCAAGCAGCTCGAGCTTCAGTGGCTTGTCCGCGTCGAGCTTCTTTTTCTCGATCACATATTTCCAGCCGTCGCCGCTGCCCGGGTTCCGGTACAGCGCCACGACGGCCACGTACTTCGTATCGGCCTGCATCGGCTGCGAGAGGCTTGCCGACGCGCCGGGATTGAGCACCGCCGCCATGCTGTCCTGCAGATCCTGCGTGAGCACGGTGCGGTCGTTTTTCAGGAGATCGTCGTAGGACGCCTTGTCGAACAGCTTGCGATCCCTGAGCTGGTACACGCGCACGGCGACCGATGTCGGCCGGCCGCTGTCGTCGGCATTCAGGGCATCCCGTGCCGACAGATCGACGTTTAGAACCTTGACCTGTTTGAAGAACACGGCGTGATACGCGCTCGACGACGCATCGGATACGGTCTGCCACGCGCCGCACGCCGGAAGCAACAGCACGGACGCAAGGATGATAAGGGTTGATCGGATAGACATTCGGATTCCATAGGTTATGCGCGTTGAGAACTCAGATAGGGATTGGGCGGCGGCTTCGGGAAGGCCCCGCACACACCGAGAGGAATCCTGATCATGCGCTCGTCTTCGGCCGGCAGCACGGTTGTCCACCCGAGTCGTGGTGCGGGGCCTTCCGCTACCGAACCTATGGACGGCAGGGGCGCGATCCGCGAAGACACCTCCATGCGCAGATGAATATCCGACCGGGTGCCAACATAGAGCGTCACGAAAGCGATCAGTTCGCGATGCAGCCAGGCGCCGGGCAGCAGGTCGTGAGCCTGCCGCGCGTTATGCGGGCACAGCGTCGCCCGGGCGGCCCGGCTGCGATAGGCGAGCCTTCTGCCGAGCACATACCCGCCGCCGAGTCCGCGTCTTGCGCCGCTGCCTGATGTCGATCCGGGTGCCGCTGGCTCCGAGGTGAGCGGGCGCGGTTCTCCTGTACCGGTCATCGCCGGAAAGAATTCGTCGACGCGAACCTCGACGCCCGGAATCGCCAGCGCGATCACACCCGCGAGCCCTTCCGGCGTGCGGGTCTTCTGCGCGAGCAGACCCAGCAGCGCCAGCATGCGGCAATCGGGCAATCCAGCGCGTTCCGGCTTGCCGCCCTGGCCGAATCCGACCAGGGTCAGCAGGTTCCGCGAATGGGCATCGCGCCCCCCCGCGAGGAAGCTTTCCGGGTAGCGGTACTTCTTCCACGCCCGGTACAGCAGCGTGATGAGGCGGTGATCGTACTGGTCGAGAAACCGTTCGACGACCTCATGCCCTTCCTCACGCAGCACGATGTCGTCGATCAGGTGCGGCGGCATGGCCGCATCCACGCCGTACAACCCCATGAAGGTCGTCCGCACGACAGGCGGCGCGGGCGGACCATAGTCGTCGTCGTTGCCGCTGTATTCAACCGCAGCGATTTCACCGGCCGGAAACCCGCTCCGCCGCCACGATCCGAAGCGCACGGGCTCCTGTTCAGCCGTATCGCGCGAGCCGAATCCGGCGCCATCCGTCGTACCCGCCTCGAGCAGGCGGCACAACTGCATGAAGCTCATCTGCGGTGCCCGCGCAAGCAGCGAGGCGACCAGCGGCTCGAGCCTGGCGTTGCCTTCCCCGTTGTGTTCCATTTTCATAGTGGCGAGCGTTCCGCCTTGCTGCGCGGCCAGAGCGTGCGCTTTTGCGATGGCAGGCTCACGATCGAGAGCCTGGTGAACAGGTTGATCTCCGCATACATCGCAAAGAAGCGGTGCAGCATCTCGCCAAAGAGCATCACGTCACCTTCGCCCGCAAACGCCTGTGAATCGAGCGTCACCTCGATCAGGACGCCACGCTCGACCGAGCCGCCCGACACCTCCTCGAGAAGTTCCTCCGATACCCACAGGATGCCGGCCAGGCGCCTGCGGTTCAGCTCGTCATCGGTCCAGTCGTAAAGCGCGAGCGTCCCGCGCAGCACTTCCGCGTTCATCAGCGACAGAAAGTTCGCAGCGAGGTGAGAGAGCACACGCCACTGGTACCGGTCATCGGTGGGTGGATAGAGCGGCAGCGTCGGAGCGACGAGATTGCGCACACCGGTCACGTTCGGGGTGCTCGCCGCAAGCTCGCTCAGGCTGGCTTCGCGCAGGCCCTTGCGCGGCAGCATCCCGTTCGTGCCGGTCACGCGAAGCGACAGACTTTCCTCGGGCAGGTCCTCCATCGTTTCCCAGGCATGGCCGCCGAGGACGATCCAGGTCTCGTGCAGCCCCGATACCCCCGGACGCACGCGCGCATGGAAATACCGCTCGGGCGCTTCGTGACGCAGCATGCCGCCGCGATGCCGGAACGTGGCAAACGGCACGTATTCGTAGCGTTCCGCCGTTTCGTGATCGAACGCGGAGACCGCATCGACCGAGTATGTTTCGACGTGCTCGCCGTGATGGCCCGCGGGCACGACGCGATACTCCGTTTCGTGATGGTTGATCTCGACGGGTTCGGCGTCGAGCTCGAAGAGGTTGATGACCGGCGAACAGAACAGGCGGACATTTTCCCGCGTAAAACGCAGATCCGACGGGTAGGCCTCCTTCAGCACGATTTCCAGCTCGAACCGGGTGGCGCCTGGCGGAAGCTTGGCGACGTCCAGCCCGCAGAGGTCGACGAACAGAAACTTCTCGCGGAACGAAAAGTATTCGAGCAGGAGCTGGTAGCCCGAGAACGCGGCATCGGCTTTGGGCCACAGACGCTCTTCTGTCGAGAATCCGGCGGGCTCGATCGTGATGCCAGGCAGCGGCACGGCTTCGCCATCACGCACTTCCGGGATGCGCCAGAGGATGCTGTCGACCTGGCGCGTGAGGGCAAGATGCATGGCGAATGCCACGGGCAGATCGGCGTTCAGGTGCAGACGCAGCCGCGAGAGATCCGTTTCCTCGCGCCGCGCAGAATGGTGCAGTTCGAAAGCCAGCCGGATTACCGAACGGCCGTCGTGGCGCACAGTGGGCGCTGCGTGCGTAATCGAAACCGGTTGCAGCGTGACGGCCTGCGTGGTGCGGTAAAGGCACTGCACCGAACCCGATGCCGTGCTCCCGGCATCGTCGCCCTGCGGCACATGGATGGGAGCCGAGCGCACCGGCACGCCAACCGGCACCACCTCCGTTCGCTGGAGCTTCTCCCGCAGCGGCACGAGCTCGGCGATCGACAGCGACGGAATCATGCGCAGATAGTGCGGCCACAGCAGGCTCACCAGCCCTTCGGTGAGTTCCGGCAGTTCGTCGTCGAGCTTCTGCTGAAGGCGTCCCGTGAGGAAGGCGAAGCCTTCATGCACGCGTTCGACATACGGATCGCGGTCGCCTACCCGTTCAAGGTTGAGCATGCGTGCCCGGTCAGGATGGGCCCTCGCGAAAGCCTTGCCGGAGTCGCGCAGGTAGCGCATCTCGGCTTCGTAGTAGCGCAGGACTGGATCGTCTTTTTCCATGGGAATCCGTTCTATGAAAGAGTCAGCGCGCGTGCCGGGTCGAGCACCGTGAGTTCGGTCTGAAGCTCGGTGATCCGGCGCACGAGAGCCGGCCTGTCCGCATCCTTGCGGTTGCTGGCCGCCTTCACCGCGCGCAGCAGCTGGAGCTTGACCTCGAACACCAGCGCCGGGTCCCAGCGCGCAAGCGGCAGTGACTTCGCCGCCGTATCCAGTTCGAGCAGCAGCGCCGTGGCCGTATCCGCGCGTTCGGCGTTCTGCGCGAGACGCGCCATCACGAAGCGCTGCAGATAGCGATGCCGCTCCGTCTTCATGCCGGGCAGCCCGTCGAGCCACGCGAAGGCGGCTTCGATACCCTCACGCGCAGCAAGATCCCTGGCCTGCGCCTCGATCTCCGGCCAGTCGCCCACTCCGCCTTCCTCGCTGTCGGCCGATACCGGCAGCGGGGCAACGGTCTCACCGGCTTCGAGATCGCGCACGACCGCGTGCCGGGCGATCCATTCGAGCGTCGCATCATCGGCGAACGCCGTGCCGTCGTTGAACGACAGCCGCTCGATGCCGGGTAGACGTTCGAGGAACAGCGCGAAGTCCGCGCGCAGTTGCTCGCGCCATGTGTCGTATGGCGCACCGGCGTGATCGAGCGCGACGTGCTGGAAATACTGCAGGTCGAACCAGAGATGATTGACGCCCTCCATGAACGCGCCCTCGACACGCTCGAGCAACTCGTGCCACTGCTTCTGCAACACGAGCCGCTTCATCTGCTGGCGCAACTCCGGGCGCGGTGCCGCAAGCCGCGTATGCGAGGCGGTATTCGTCGGCGGCACTTCATGCACGGTGTCCCAGCGAACGCAGCGCACGAGCCGCACGGACGACAGATAGCCCTGCTCCTGATCGCGCAGCCACGCGGCCATCACGCGCGCCTGTTCGAGCAGGTCGCGCGTCGAGGCGATGGCACCGCCTGCCATGCCAGCCGTGGAGGGCGAGGACACCAGGGGCGGCTCGGCATCGCCGCCGCGCACCTCTCCTTCCTTGCGCTCGAACCTCGACACCAGCGGCTGCAGGTTCGGCCGTGCCGCTTCGGGCCATGCGTGCGTGAGCGTCACGAGCACGTCGAGCGCGGCCAGTGCGCGTTCGAGATCGGCCGGCGCGAACGCACCGCGGCTCTCGAGCAGATCGATCACGCGCGTCGTCGCCAGCATTTCGAGCGCGGCCTTCCTGGCCTCGGCGCGGGCGGGCAGCACGGCTTCCCCGAACCGTTCGACGAGGGCCGCGGCAAGCTCCAGCCCGTCGGCCAGGCCCGGGGGCCCATCCTGGCGCAGTCGTGCAAACGCGTAATAACCCGCGAGGCGCAGGTCCTTGCCGGTCTCCTTGAGCAACTGCTCGCAGGAACGTGCGATCAGGCTTTCGTCGATGTCCGAGAGCTTGCCAGCCTCGTCCCGGAGCGTGAAAAAAGCATCCTCGTAACCGGGATCGCGACCTACGCCCGCATCGCCCGAAAGCGGCTGCAGCCACGACGCCCATGCGTCGAGCCGTGCGCGCGCAAGCTCGCCCGTATCCTCGCGTGCGGGAAAGAGGCTTCGAAAAAGTTCACCGAGCTTCATTCGGCCTCCGGGAAGGAACCATGCGGCAACGGGATGGCCGCTTGTTTCGCGGCCGCAATCGCCGCCGGCGGCAAAGGCGGCGGTGTAGCGGAAGAAAGCCCGGGAGCGGACTTCTGACCGCCGGTTGCAAAGATGCGGGTGGGCAACGCGAAGTGGCGCAACTGCAGCACATCTAGCGGCCCCGCGCCCGCGTCACTGCGCAACTGCATTCGCAGCGCGATGCCCGTGCTCGCATCTGGCGCCCACGTGACGAGATAGCGCGCGTTGTCCTGCTGCGAGGTCTTCGCACGCTCGAGCAGACGGATCAGCCCGAACCTTCCCTGCGCGTCCATGGCCGAGCGCAGGCCGCCCTGCTCGGTCTGCCATTCGATATGCGAGCGGTTTTCCAGCGTCTGCCCCGGCCATTCGAACGGCACCCATTCCTCGCGCTGGTTGAAGTAGTGCAGCTCGCTGCCCGGCAGCACCACCCGCATATCGGTGATGCCCGGCGTGGCGACGCCGCGCAGGTCGAACCGCACGTGCGCGTCGCCGGCCGGGAAGATCACGGTCGAAACCCGCATCAGCCGGTTCAGTCCATCGAGAAAGCCGGGTTCGAGCCTGAGCGAGCCACGGTCGGCGCCCTGCGCCGCGACCCAGCGATCGCCCTGACGCTCGACGACGCCAGCCAGCTGCGTCGCGACGAACTGGGCAATCACGCCGTTATCGGGCCGCATGAAGCGCGCCATTTCGGGCAACGAAGCATCGTTCTCCGAATCGGCGAACGGATAGCGGCCACCGAAGGTCCGGTTCCAGTCCGCGAGAATCGAGGTGCGCCAGATATCGTTGAGGCTTGCCGCCGCGGGCTGCACCACGGCCTGCCAGGTCTGGTCGAGCGGCGCCTCGAACAGCTGGCCGAACCCGGCCCACTGCTCGCCGAGGCTCGCGGCCACCCGGCTCGCGTAGTCGCGGCTGTCCGCGATATCCGAACTCCTGCCCTGCAGCACCGACTGCGCCGCCACGCGCGACATCGCATCGGTATCCGGGCTGGCCAGCATCTGCTGGACCTTCAGGCGCATTGCCGTCACGCGTTCGAGGTAGCGCGCAAGGCTCAGGTCACCCGATGCGGCGATCTGCGCAGCAGCCTTGCCGGTCTGCGCCGGTGCCGCCGATGCGAGGTCACTGCCGGCCAGGCGCAGGATCGGGCCGAATGCGCCCGCGAGCGGTGCGGGCGCAGGCTGCGCCTGCTTCGACGGGTCTTTCTGGTCGGCCCCGACCAGCTGCTGCGCCTTGCTGATGAGCGTATCCGAGAGCGACTGTGATGCCGCGCCGGCACCCGCCTGATACACGATCATGTTCATGAGCGCGACCATCGGCGAACGCTGGGGGTCGCCGAGCAGCGAGAGCTGGTCGGCGGTGGCGGACAGGGTCGAAGCGGACTGCCAGCGCAGGCTGTTGAGGAACAGCGCCCACGCCCGCGCGTAATCGTCGAAATAGCGCTGACGCAGTTCGGCTTTCAGCGTCGATGGTGCCGCGTTCGCAGCTGTCGCATCCGAGAGCACCCAGTCGCCCGCGATGTTGCCGTGCTCGCTGGCCTCGTCGATTGCCTTCGAGATGCGTTGCTCCCATGCATCGCGTGTGAATACGCCGGGGATCGTTTGCGTCGTGTTGAACAGGCCGCGGCCGGTGGTGTCGCCAAGCAGCGTGGCGAGAGACACCGGCGGGTATTTCGGCTTCGCATCGTCGAGGATCTGCTGGTAGACCGCATCGGTCGAGTTCTGGATGCCGCGCACGCCGATGATGGTCTGGCGTGTGGACGCGACCAGACTGCCATCCGGGACGATCGCAAGCGATGAGCCGTTCGCCGGCGTCCCACGCCCCAGGTGGTCGGCGAAGAAGGCGATGGTGTGCTGGCGCAGGTCTTCCCACGTGCCGGAGGTCAGCGGTGAATTGAGGGGGCGCGAGGGGACCGTGGTCGCAATCAGTTGCGGCGTCAGAAAGGCGGCGGCGGCGCGCTCCGGTTTTGCGAGCATCAGATAGGCCTTGAGCGTGTCGTAGGCGGCTTGGACCTGGGTGCTGCCGCCGCTTGCGATCTCTTCATCGGACATCGAGGCGAGTTGGCGCAAACGATCTTCCACCTTCTCGCGGATGGGCCCGACGAGAACGCGGCCTGCGGCATTCTGGTAGCCGGGCCAGATTGCGGCGAGCAGGTCGCCGTCGCGGTTCAGGCCGAAGCGCGTTGTCCACGGCGCGCCATCGCGCTGACGTGTTTCGAGCGTGTCGATCTGTTTGTCGAGGCTGTCGAGCGTTTGCATCGCCTGCGTAGGATCCTGGGTGCCCGAGAGCTTTGCGAGCGTGTCGGTTGCGTTGCCGATCGTGGCGCGGTTCGAAAAACCCGATACCGCCATGCCGACGATCCAGAGACCGACGGCGGCCGTTGCAAGCCATGCTGCCGTTGCTGAGAGCGAGAAGCCGACGCGGCGGCCGTGAATCTTGCGGCTGTGATCCGCAATCGTTTGCCACACTGAGCGCTGCTGTTGGGTGATCGGATCAGCACCCCCTTCCGTCTTTGCTTGATCGTCAGGGTTGCCGTCAGCCATCTCTTCGAGTTTCGCCGGTGGAAGTTCGCGGTCCCTGAAAAGCGGTGCGAACAGGAGCCCGTGAACGGACTGGCGCCAGTAACGTGAATTCGCCGTCTTCAGTACCAGTCCCGACAAGGCATCACCGAGCCGCTCGATATGCTGCGAGAGTTCGGCGGGATAGCGGTCGCGATTGTTGCTTGCGAGCCGTGCGACGCCTGTGTCCGCAAGGTTGCGCATCATGCCCTGCAACGATGTCTGGATTTGATCGGCGTTGACCCGCGCGTTCGCCCATGTAAAACCGAATGCTTCATCCGGACCTTGCGGCTCGGTGCCGAAATCCGTCACGTTCAGGAGATACGCGGGTGCGGCCCATCGCAAAACCCTGGCGTGACGTGCCAGACGTTGGGCAAGTGCATCAGCATCGAATGGGGCCTTGCCCGAGATGCTGTTGGCTGTCACAGCCACAATCGCATCGATCGGGCGGCGACGGCGCATCCGGCGAATCTGGTCAAGCCAGTCAACATCGAGGGTGTTGCTGGTCTGCTTCGCATAAAGCAGGACGGTATCGCCGGTGATGGCGTAGCCGGTGTCGGCAAGCCCTGGCGCGAGACGCTTGACCAGAGGCAAATCCCCCGCCACGACGACCCAGCGATCACCGTAACGCCAGCCCCGGCTATGCCGGTCAACGAGCTGTTGCTTTAGTGCTCCAAGTCCGTCAGTCGCTGTATTCGCCTTGCCAGCGCCTGTCGTCAGCCATCGCGGATGGCCGTGCTCCGTTACCCACTGCCTGACTGCCCGCCACGCCATGGCGGGCCGGGACGAGTCGCCGAAGCTGAAAGCAAGCAACAGGACCACGAAGATGGCACACAGCACGGCAATGGCCAGGCCACGGTTCGCAGGGGCGATACCGAACCAGACTGGCCGCAACCAGATGAGCAGTCCTGGCACACCGACGGTAATGATGGCCGACAAAAGATCGAGCTTGAATTTCCGGTTCATGCGGGGCTTGAGACGTGGTTCATTTCTTCGTCGTGCTTTCTCACGACGGCGATTACAGTATGGTCGGCGCAGCGCTGGGTAACGAGTTGAGGCGCTGGTGCCTGCGACGCCGTTTGCACGGCACACGCAACGGCGAGCCAGCCTGCCGCAGGCCCCGCGTTGCCCACGGCACGGTCGAGGTCAAATTCCGGCAGCGTGTCCTTGCGTGGGGTATCCGCGCTCACATGACCCAGTGCCGTGTGGAGCGGTCCGACAGTCTCTCCGTCGAACCCGGTCATCCATGCAGAACCCAGACTCTGCACGCCGGCACTCCCCCACCGAAGCGCACTGGTCATCGGGTGATCCAGATTGTCATTCGCGGAGCGCACCGGGCGGTGTATCGCAGCGATCGGATGCAAGCCATGCCGACTGGCGATCCGGGTGGAAACCATCAGCAATCCTGTCCCTGCCTCGGCTGATCCCTCTGGCGGAACGCCTTCGAGCAGGGCGTTCAGCGAGATGGACACGAGCAGCAGTGCGCCCTTGTCCAGCGGCCCACCCTGATCGTCCAGCCATGAGTCGAGCACCATCGGTCCGGGTGTGTCTGACGCCGGAAAAGCGCGGGCCGAGCGCAGCTTGTGGGCCCGCCATCTGTCGTTCCACAACGTGAGCGCATCAACCTCGCCCCTGTAGCCGGATACCTCGAGCCGGATGTTCAGACCCAGTTCCATCGGGAGTGTGCTGACCGGCCTGGTCAAATCCGTCTGCAGACAGTCATAGAGCCATTCCAGAACCAGTGCGTGGCGCTCGACATCATCGGCTGCAAGCCGTGCCTCCAGTGGCTCGATCCAGCGTGCGGACACCGATTCGTTCTCCTCGTGATCTGACGCCTGGGCATCAAGAGTCAACGTGCCATCGGCGATCTGCCCGACCGCATCCGCTTTGTCGTCCCCCGTTACCTGCAATGCGGAACCCAGCACGAGCACCGGGATGCTTTCGCGACTGAACTCCTCTGCGTTATAGCGCTTGCAGGCCTCGTTCCATTCCAGCGCATCAAGCCGCCGTCCCTCGTACACGCTGTAGCGCCGCAATACCGCGAGCATAGCGATGCCAATGGGAACGACGGTCACGCAGATCCAGAACAACGGGGTACGCGTCGGCTCGTCAGCGGGCCACAGCATCAGGACCGCGAATATGCCAAGAAGCGTGAGCACAAAAAACACCACCGTCCACACAAAACGGGACGGCGGCGTCTCGGGAACCGGCTTTTCGGGTGGAAGCTTCGAGAAGTCAAGCGCCATCGTCTAGCGGCGTCCGCTGTTCGGAAGCGATGAAATCAGCCTGCATCCGCATTCGCACAGGTCATTGTGCTGTGCCACCTCAATGCCGTCGTCGAACGCGCCCGAGGTTGCGGTGCTGATGCGATTGTCTCCATGCTTCGGGCATGGGACCGGATCATGCAGCCGTGCGATCGCACGCCCCATGAAAAAGCGGTCGCTCGAACCGGCCGAGACTTTTCCGCCGCCGGTATGGTCGTCTCCGACACGAATGATTCCTGCCATGATTGTGATCTCCTGTTCCGTAGCAGCCCGCTGGTATGGTCACTGAAGCGCGGGGGATCCCGTGTAGCCACCCAACCGTTGCCGGCTTTGCTGGCTCGCCTGGTCGATGCGTGCCGCCACTGCGTCGTCCTTCTTACGCTGCTTGGCTTCCCCAGCGAAATCGGTCGAGTCGAATACGTCCTTTTCGCGAGTCCTGAAGTAAAGATGCGGGGCGAGAACGTGGTCGTGCCAACTCGTTAGCAGCGTGTCGTGCACGAGCATGTCGAACAACGCATTAACGTCCGGCGGTAGCGGGTGCTTCCCGTCCAGTCCGGCCTTCCACGCCTGAATGAGCTCCATCTGGGCCGGTGGCAGCATGACTGACTCGACAGCGTCCGCGCTGACCTGCTTGTCCGCGTCAGAAATCAGGTCGGTATTCCGGATCAGGTCAACGCTTCGCTTCAGACCGTCCTGAAGAGCGGTCTGACGCAGCATCTTGTCGGATTCGCTTTGCAGACGCGCTGACACGCTGGTGTAGTCATTCGGTGCATTGCCAGCCAGTCCCTGATATCGCTGCTGGGCAGCATCACTCGCGGCCTTCAACTGCCGCAGCTTTGCCTGATCGGCTGGGCTCCGGCTGGAGAGCATGCGCATGTCAACACCCTGTCGCTGCATTTCCCCGTCGAGTCGCGCTTTCGCGGCCTGACGCTGGGCATTCGCCTCAGACATCTGCTGGTGCCAGTCGGTCACTGGTGCGGAAAGCGATTGCTGGAATGCAGGATCCCGATACCGCGTCGCCATCCATTGAAGAAACACCTTCGAATGGGGAAGAAAGTCGACGCCGGGTTGGCGCGGAACGAGCGCGCAGTATGCATCGACCAGCTTTCTGATGCGGTATTGTTTGCCATTCGCACTGATTGGTTGGGCAATGGTGAATTTTTTAAATGTTTCAAATTTGCCAACCTTGAGATCTTCCATTGTATCTATTGCCGTACCTGCCTTTAGTGCTTCCATCAACATGTCGCGCAATGGAATCCGCATTAGTTCTGCGTTGAAACCGAGCGAGCCATTGGACGCACCGCCCACGATGTCGCAACTCGTTCCCGGATAGAGGAACTGCTCGCCACGAGTATTTTCGAGACTGTCGAGTCGTTGATAAAAGCGCATTTCGTGCGCCGCCGCGAAATGCACGCAACGCTGCACGCTCGCCGGAACGGCGAGGTTGCGGTCCTTGTAGTTCGGTTTGATCGCGCCAAGGTACGGCATCATCCCGATCAGTTCTCCTGCCTCTTCCGACATGATCGACGACACTGCATCGAACAGGCCCATGAACTTGATGCGGATCGGTACACCGTCAATGGCCAGATCCTCATCGTCCTTACGCTGGTACGTTTCTGCGAGATCGTTGACAAAAGCACGCGCCAGAACGCAGCCCCGCTCGGCGCCAAACACCGATACTTCGATCATCCGAACCTTGGGCATCTGCTTTTTTACGGCTTGGTACGCGGCCTCAAACTGGTCTTTCGCTGCAATCAGGCGAGTGTCAACGCCAGACCCGAAATATTCGGACATGACCGCGTTGTCACGCACGATCGGCACGTTCTCCACCGCTAGGCCCACGAAAAGGTCGCGGGCAACGACCGCAGCAGTCTTGATCGGGTTGCCCACGATGTGAGTCTTGAGATCGTTCGTGGTCGTTCGCCACAACAAGACCCCCGTGGCCGAAGTCCGCTTCCAGAGCCGTTCAGGCGAAGCGTTCAGCACGTTTGTAATCCGCCTTGCCTGGGCAGGAACGCTCTGGATATCCTTCTTGAAATCCTCAAACGCCTTGGCGATTGGTCGGAAAGAGAATTCCGAGGCAGCCTCTTTCGCCGCACTCTTGAGACGTCCACCGATGTCTGCTTTTTCCAGTGGCGTCTTGACGCGCGCGAACGACTTTCCCACTGACGTGGCTGTGTCGAGTGCCTTTTTACCGCCCATCTTGGCTGCGGCGACACCTGCATTGATCCACTCGTTGGACTTGGCGTCCTCATTGAGTGACGTACCCAGCCCGGAGTAGTAGAAACGATGCCAGAACTGATTTACTGGCCTTCTCCTATCGTCGTTAGCCCGATGCGCCTCCCACAAACGACAGATGTTGGAATACTGGGAACTGGACTTGTCGTCGATATCTCGGTTGCGACCGAAGGCATCGAAAAAAAAGCCCATGCGGATCGTTGCCCCACACGGTATGCAGTCGCCCTTCGGATATATGCTCGCGTCCTGGCAGACCAGTTGCATATAAACAGACATCGGGGTTGCGTCGTCCGGATCAAGTTTAACTCTCTCAGCCATTCTGCTTCTCCTCTCCGCGCGGTGGCGGCAACAAGCCATCGGGAATGGACGGCACAGATACCGCCGTGAAATGGTCGCTTGTCAGTTCAGTCATCACACTTACAGGCAACGCCTGAATTGCCTTGGCGAACGCGCCGGGTTGACCATGGGTCTCCTGAAGGATGCGCTGGACTTCGGGGTATGCATCAAACCGACTGTTAACAAGCAGGTTGAAGTATGCGTACTGCTCAAGGTCGCTCTGATCGGTCAGCCGGTATTTCAGCCAAGCCGCAGCGACAACGCGTGAGATGCGACGATGCGATTGTGCCCAATTGTCGTCATACTTCCTGTCCAGTTCTTTTTGATAGTGATCTGCCATCCACCGCGATACATCAACAACCGGAATGCGCGATTCGTCAAGAAGTTCTCCTGGAAACTGCATCTCGACGTGTCGGTCCGGAAAGAAGTGAACTTCTAGAATCCGCGTGCCAACATTTTCGGGAACTGGCGAGGGGGGCATCACTACCTTGGCCTCGGCGTGAAACATTTGCTCTTTTCCTGCAATCGCTTGGTCCACATCGTAGTAGTCCCACTTGACCGTGAATTCGGTACCCTTGAGCTTGTAGCAGCAAGCCAGACTCCCCCCACCTGCCCCCGGTGGGTCGTCGCCGCCCCCGCTCGCCTTGTTGCCGTAGGCATCGGTTACTGTAAAACCGTTCATGTTATAGGACAGGTAATTTCTGCCCATAGTCGAGATCCCACTGTATGTAGGCACAGACTTGCCACATGCTGCCACTGACAGCACCGACGCAACGACCAACGCGGGTCGCCACAATGCTCGAAAAAAACGGTTGTTGGTTGTGCTTTTCACGTTCTGGTCTCTATATGTTGGTGCGCGGCGGCGGCAACAAGCCATCAGGGATGGACGGAACGGATACTGCCGTAAAGTGACTACCGCTTAGTTCAAACATCGCTCTTGCCGACAACGCCTGCATCGCCTTCGCGGATGCACCGGGCTGACTGTGCGTGTCCTTTACAGAAATCCCACTGTACACAGGCTCGGATTTACCGCACGACGTCACTGCCGCCGCAAGCAGGCAAACCACAGCTGCCCAGACTATGAGGAACGCCAATTGTTTTTCTTTATGCACTTGTACTTTCTTCCCGAATGGCGTCCCAAACATGATCCGACACTGCACTCAACGCTTCGGCAAGTTGAGCTTCCCCCCTGGTCACCGCCAGCAGCCGATCATGAATCTCGGGGTGTTCATCAAAATCCGGTGCGCTCAAGACGCCGCACATGACGTAGGTTAAAAGATCACCCTCCGAACGGATACGGTATGTGCCGGCCCGCTCCAGCAGCCCGCTCACTGAGTGATAGAGCTGGTCTGGCGTGAGGTGATCAAGGCGTACTCCACAGGTGGTCCGAAGATGGAGGGCGAGCTTGTCCGGATATCCGAGTTCGATTAGTTGTTGATGTTGCCCTACCGACAATGACGGTACCGCCTCGCTTGCCTCTGTCCGCACCACGGATTCGTTTGTCCAGGTGACATCTCCAAGCAGCCTGTCCGTGTACCAGATCTCGGCACACGGTTCGATAAATGCTGTTTGCTCCGCAGGTGTCCACACCTCGCGAAGACGCGCGAGGATGCGATTGTCGTAAAAGTGCAGATAAAACTGGCGCCTGTCAGGCAAGGCATACGTGCAATAGCGACGGTAGTGCTCCCCCAGCATCTCAATCGAGAACGGAGACCACATCCACGTCAGCATCCGGTGTGCCGGGTCCTCGCGCCAGAGGCGCCGGATGAGGCGGTGCGGCAACGAGCGCGCATCATCAAGCGCGCCACGCTCAATCGCGAACAGATATGGCGCGACGTCGGAATACGTCTCGATCGCCGAGTCGCGCCACAAGGACGCCCATTGAAGCCCGGGAACCTGCTCCAGCAGCTTGTTGATTCCCGGATTTCCCCGCGAATCAGCAACTACGTATAGATGGCAGGGGCCTTCGCGTTCGTCGTATGTGCGGGCACCACCACGCAGGCGCTCAAGCCATGCCTGCCACGCGCTGTCGCGGTGGTCGAATCGTTCCGCTACTGATATCACGTCCACTACGCGACCTCCGTCATCGACTCAACACCTGCGCGTGCACTCAACAGACATTCCTTGCACGTGCCGATTGGCATTTCAGGCATCGGCAGGGAAAGATTGCCCGGCCCGGTCCAGTGGAAGTTCCCGCATTTGAGCGTGATGTCACCCGGACAGCCGAGTTCGATGTTGCCGTTGTCGATCTTGATATAGGCGCCGCCGCTTGAGAGCATAAGTGCCCCTTTCGAGACTGCGGTGATCGCCCCGCCGGTGCTTGTGAGCTGCATGTCCTTTGAGGAATCGAGGGTCATGCCGCCGGTTCGCGCCTGCGCAACGATGTCCTGCTTTGCCGCAACGAACCGCATACCCTCCGCCTGCGCAAAGAGTGCCACCTGCCTGCCCGCAGCAACAGTGAAACTGCGCATGGTTCCTACGTCAAAATTACCACCCGCCGTCGCGATCAGGTTCTGCTCGGCATTTATGTGAAAATGATCGCCCGACGTCAGACCGATACCCGACGGCCCGCTCATCAGGATCCCGGCCTGCTTCAAGCCATCGAGCGTCTGGGCGTAGAACTCTTTCTGCTTCTGCAACTCGGCCACCGTTGCCTGCGCCGCGCTGACCGCCTCGGTAAGCGATTGCATGTGCTCGATTGCACGCTGCAACTGTTCTTTGGCTGCAGTCATGTCAAGCTGCTTCCCTGATGCACCAGGCTGTGCCTCGGCAGAAACCAGCACGCCCTTCGCCCCGCGAACGGCTATGTGCTCATCCGACCGGAATTCCCCGCCCCGTCCCCTTTCCTTACGCTCCCCATCGACCATATGCCCCAAATTCAGCTCACTGGTCTGAAACGGCGTAGTCAGATGGATATGCTCGATCCCTTCCTTGTCCTCCATCCGCAGCTCATTCTGCGCAGCAGTACGAATGAGATTGCGCGTATGGTTGAGGTTGTTGACAAGATCCGGGTGCAGGCTGTCGTGCATCGCACCGATAATCACGGGACGATTCGGATCCCCCGCCGTAAAATCGAGCGCGACCTCCGCCGAATCGATCAGCGGAAAGTGTTGACCATAGTTGTCGCCGCTATAGGGCTTGGCAAAGCGTACAGGCCGGCTCGTGCCACCCGGACTCCACTCGTCAAGATCGAATGGCAGCTTGATGACATACCAGCCTTGCTCCGTCAGATACGCATATTTGTAGTTTCCGGGCGACGCAATACGGGCCGGCAAAATGCCATCGATCACGGGTTTTTCGATCGTGTCCATCGAAGTTCGCCACACCCGGTCCGACGGAATGCCCTCGAACTTCACCCGATACGACTGGTTGCGCGCGCCATACGAGCGCACGGACGTGATGAAGATCCCGTGCTTCGCATCGACCTGCACCGGGTCGACCTGCATGACCTCGCCGGCTTCGAGCCAGAACGGATTGCCGGTTCCGATAAAAGTGATCTGGCTGGCCAGATACGCCTCGTGCCGCAAGCGCGCAATGTTCTTGCCCTCTTCCGGCGTTTCGTAGTGCTCACCCCAGTGGTAATCGACCGCATCGGTAGTCTTGTCGCCCTTCGCTGTATTTTCCTCGACGAGCAGCGACACATCGGCCTGCCGATGGTTGTAGTCGTGCAGTCTCACTGACTCCGGTACCCGCCGGGTGCGCCGCCGGAGCGTCTTGATCGAGTCGGCGCCGACACTCTCGAGCCCCGAGTCACGACGGTAAGGCACCGTACGCGGCTTGCGCGCATACGCGTCCAGATCGTCGCCGAATACCAGCACCGCGTAATCCTTCTTCTGCTCCCAGCGGAACCAGATGCCCTCTTCCGCGCAAATACGCTGGATGAACGCGAACGTGGTCTCGTGGTATTGCGTGATGTATTCGTGCCGCTTGTACTGGCCACGCAGGTTGAACCTGAAATCGACACCCGCGCGGTAGCCTTCGTGCCGCAGCGTATCGGTGACGATCTCCTGAACCGACTGGTTCTGGAACAGGCGGCTCGTCCGGCCACGGTTGAGGTCGGCCATCGCGGGTTCGAGCGTCGCCCGGTAGCGTGTCTCGTCCGCCGAGCTTTCCAGCTCGTCGAACTTCGTGATGATGCCGTGGATGGTTTGCGCGGGCGGCTTCCTGCTGAACTTCTGTGCGTTCTCGCCGAACATGCGTTGCAGGTGCGCCATGCCCGGGTCGATCGGGTCGATCGTGAATCTCGCCGGGCGCCCCAGCACCTGATCCATCGGCAGACCCGCCGTGGGGCTTGTGAATTCGATCTCGTACCAGTAAAGCTGGCTGATGCGGTCAAGACCACCAAATTTCAGGATCGAGAACGGCGCCGGGTGCGGCGCCAGTTTTAATTCATAAGCCTGCAACGGCATGACCATCGACATGGAGTTCCCCAGGATACGAATAACATCAGCAACGACAGCAAATGCCACCGGAGCGTCCGTAGACGCTCCGGCGGCTGATACAGCTCACGTCAGATCAGTTGGCTGGCTTGATCAGCTCTTGGCCTTCGGCATCTGCGACACGAGCGAGAGCCCGATGTCCATCCCCTCGACCTGGAAGTGAGGGATCACGTACAGCTTGATGCGGAAGAATCCCGGGTTGTCCTCGATGTCCTCCACCGTCACCTTCGCCTCGCGCAGCGGGTGCGAGGCCTGAAGCTCGTCGCCCGGATCCTTCATCTCGGTCACGAGACCCTTGATCCAGTTGTTCAGTTCCAGCTCGAGCAGGCGGCGGTCCTTCGTAGTGCCGATGTTCTCGCGCTGGATCAGCTTCAGGTAGTGCGCGATGCGCGAAAGCAGGAAGATGTACGGCAGGCGCGCATTGATGCGGCTGTTGGCAGTCGCTTCCTTCGTCTCGTACAGCGCGGGCTTCTGCGCCGAGTTCGCCGAGAAGAAGCACGCGAAGTCGTGGTTCTTGTAGAACGAGAGCGGAATGAAGCCCAGGTTCGCGAACTCGAATTCGCGCGTCTCCGGAATCAGCACCTCGGTCGGAATCTTGGCCTGAACACCCGTACCCAGGTCATACAGATGCAGCGGCAGGTCGTCGACCTTGCCACCCGCCTGGGGGCCTCGAATCTGGACACACCACCCGTTGTTCACGAAGCTGCGGCTCATATTGGCCGCAAACGCGAACGAGGCGTTGACCCAGAGATACCGGTCGTGGTCCGGTCCCTTGACCGCTTCCTCATAGTTGAAGGCCCGCACCGGCACCGTGTCCCTGCCATACGGCAGGCGGCCCAGCACGCGCGGCATGACGAGCCCGACGTAGCGGGCATCGTCCGTGTCACGGAAGCTCTTCCACTTGATGTATTCGGCGCGGTCGAAGTAGTTGCCGATATCCTGGATCGCGGCCACTTCCTCCATCGACTGCTTGCCGAAGAACGCGGCGCCCACCGAGCCGATGAACGGCATGTGCGCGGCCGCCGCCACCTTCGAGATGTTGCGCAGCAGGGCGATGTCCATCGGCGAATTCGCGAACTCGAAATCGCTGATCATGGCGCTGACCGGCTGGCCACCCGGTGTGTCGTATTCCTCAATATACGTGAGGCGATAGAGGCCGCTCTGGATCAGCTCCGGCGTGTCCTCGAAGTCCCGCTGCAGCGCTTCTTTCGACACGTCGAGCACTTCGACGCGTGCGTTGCGGCGGAAATCCGTGCGCGAGACGAGCATCTTGAGGCCGCGCCAGCGTCCTTCGAGCGCCTGGAATTCCGGCGAATGCATCACCGCATCGAGCTGACGGCTGATCTGGCGGTCGAGCTGGCCGATATGGAAATCGAGCAGCGACTTGTCGAGACGGTCGACCGGCTGGCTCGATTTTGCGACGAGTTCGAGAAAGGCGCCCATGCCGCGCGCAATGCGCTCATCGGCGGAGGCTTCGGACAGCGTGTCGCTGTCGCGGAAGGCCTCCAGCGGGCGCGCTTCGGCGACGGGCTTCAGGTTGATCTTGTTGCACAGCGATTCGTACACGCTGTCATGTTCCAGCACAACGGTCTGCGTGGTGCCTTGCTGGGATTCGTTCTGGTTCATCGGGTGTCCTGTCTGGTTCTGTAACACTGCCTGGTTGCGAAACGCAGTGAATGCCTGCTTGGGTCGCGACCGTTCAGGCATGGCCTTCCGGCTGCGTGGCTGCCGTCGCCAGTTGGGCCAGCTCGCCGCGCAGCTTGTCAGTCAGACGTTTGTCCTTCAGGATCTTCTCGAACTCGCGACGGAACGTCCCGTTATCGAGCAGGTTCGATTTCAGGTCGCGCAGCAGGTTGCGCATCGCCAGTAGTGCCTGGAGTTCGGGGATCTGGCGGGCCACCTGCTCCGGCTCGAAGTCCTTCATCGAACGGAACGACAGGTTGACCGGCAGTTCCGTGCCGTCGGCGGCCAGCGTGTTTTCTGCCGCGAACTTCAGGTCTGGTGCGTAGTCGGCGAGCACCGAATCGAAGTTGTTCTTGTCGATATTGACCTTCCTGCGTTCGGCCAGCGGCGCCTGCTCGCGGCCCTCACTGAAGTCGCCCGCGACCAGCAGCTTGAGCGGCAGCTCGATCTTCTTCTGTGCGCCACCCGTGTGCAGGTCCAATGTGATTGAGACGCGCGATTTTGGGATTTCTCTCTGAAAGCTGTCCATCCGGATTCCTTCTCAAATGACGTTCGCGATTCCCGCTGAAGTTCCCCGCAGCAATGGGGTATCAACCGCGCCCGCGTGTTCATCCGTCACAGCTTCGACGAGAGAGTCATGCTGACTACGCCCCATTGTGTGGCCTCCGTTCATGCGGCCTTTTACTTCTGCGTAGTAAAACGGATTATTTTCATACCGTCAAAAGAAATCGACGACTGAATGAAAAATCTTACACACATTATCAATATAAGGATTCAGGCTACACAGGACCTGAACTTTTCCGACACATGACCTACCATCATCCGTCTCGGAACTCCACAACGAAATCTTCCTTGATTGAAGGCACTTTCCTGACCAGGATAAGACATCCATTAGCTATACTTGGCAATATTAACGAGATACGCAATTCGCATGAATTCGCAGTCGTTGACGTTATTTAACAGAATTCATCACCATGATTATTTGGGTACGGGGTATACATTCCGCCGATATCGTGTTTAAAATCCGCCGACCGAATTCAGTAAAAAAATGCGCTGGCGACCATACACATGCGAATAGACAAACCCCTGTGGCACGACGGTCTCATCCTCACGCAGCAGCATTTCCAGCAGCAGGACCGGTGGACGGAATTCGCCCTGCAGCAGTTCGCCGCCGCGGCATTTTCCGACCCGTGGGGGATACTTTCCGCCGAAACCGACGAGGAAGCGCTGGCAACGGGGCGGCTGAAGCTCACGCGCCTGAAGGGGCGCTTCCCGGACGGCACGCCGTTCGACACGACGGTGGCTGATGCCCTGCCGGGAGCGCGAGATCTGAACCAGAGCATTCCCGCCGACCGTCAGAGCGTTGTCGTGTTCGCCGCGCTTGCACTGCTCGATGCCAATGGCAACAACTGCCGCTTCGACGAGGCCACGCTCGCGCGGCCAAGGCGCTCTTACCGGGAGTTCACGAAAGTCACGGACCTGAACGGCACGCACGAGGCCGAGATTGCGGCCGAACGTCACGCCATTCGCCTGCTCTTCGATTTCGAGCCGCACGCCGATGACACCGTTTGCGCCATTGCACGACTCACGCGTGCCACCAACGGGCAGTTCCAGATCGATCACCGTTTCGTGCCGCCATGCCTCACGCTGGGCGCACACCCGCTTCATGGTGAACGGATCAATCGCATCGCCGACATTCTGCAGGCGAAGAGCCTGGCGTTGGGCTCGCGTCGCAGCGAACGCCTCGAACAGGTCGCGGAATATGGCGTTGCCGATGTGCAGCTGTTCTGGCTGCTGCACTGTATTCATGCGGCGTGGCCTCAACTGCGGCTCTATGCGTCCCACCCGGCGCGGCCGCCCGAGCAGCTTTACGTCACGCTCGCCCAGCTCGCCAGTTCGCTGATGACGTTCTCTACGGGCGCGCAGCTCACGGATATCCCCCCATACGACCATGCTCGTGCCGATGAGGTCTTCGGCAGGCTCGAGGCGACAATCCGCGGGTTGCTGGACGCCATCATTCCTTCTCGTGTTGTCTCGATCGGACTGACGCGCAGGAGTCCGACGACCTGGACGGGGCAGTTTCTTGACGAACGCATCATCGAGGGGACTGCGGACTGGTATCTGTCGGTCAACTCGGCGGCGCCGGCATTCGAACTCGTCGAGCAGTTTCCGAGGCTGTGCAAGATCGGCTCGCCGGACGATGTAGAACTCATCGTCAATTCTGCACTCCTTGGCATTCCGCTGAAGGCTGTCCCGCGTGTTCCCGGCGCCATTCCGGTGCGCCTCGACAACCAGTATTTCGCGCTGGATGCCACCAGTGAAGCGCACGCCAGAATGCTCGCTGCGCGCGCGTGTCAGATCTATCTCCCGGCGTCGATACCCGACGCCTCGCTTGAACTCTATGCGGTGCTGCGCACATGACGACTCTCGCCCTCCCGCGCAGCCTGCCTGCCGCGACGAATGTCCCGCACGAAGACGATCGCGCGGTCGGCAGTGGTATCCGTGATCTGCTGCGCGACACGGCCCTGCTCGTCACTTCGCTCGGTGAGGGCGGTACGGTGCCGGATGCAAATGCCTTTCGCGAACGCTGCCGCCAGATCATCGCCACCTTCTCGGACGCGCTCACGCGGCGCGGCTATCCTGCAGACGTGCGTCGGGAAGCCCTGGTTGCCCAGTGCGGCCTGCTGGATGAAACGGCGCTGGGCTTTCTGCCGGCTGAAAGCCGTTCGAACTGGGAACTGAAACCGCTGCAGGTCGAATGGTTCACCGTGCATGACGCCGGCGAGCAGGTGATCGACTGTATCGAGGCGCGCCTGCGTGAGACGCCGGCCAATGCCGACCTGCTCGAATGCTACGCCGCCATCCTCGGCATCGGATTCAAGGGTCGTTATGCCCGCGATGGCGAGCCCCAGCGAGCCGCATTGCTTTCAGCGCTCAATGCGCGCCTGGACAAGCTTCGTCCAGCGGCAGGGCAGCCGTTCGTCACGGACCAGGCTGGGCGCAGGCTGTCAGACTGGTTCCACCGACTTTCGCCGTGGGCCGTGGCGGGGCTGCTGTGCATCGTTGCCGCGATCGTCTGGGGTGTGGGCCGTGTGGCACTCGATACCCAGATTGCCCAGATCGTCCCCCTCGCACCCGCGCAGGGCGGTCAGCCGTGAAACCCGATCTGCCTGTGCTGGATCCCAGACCGACCCGCGCGCGGGCGACCCGTCGTCATGAGGGACCAGGCTATCCGTTCCGGCTGATGGTCGTGATGGCCTGCGTACTCGCGCTCGCGGTGATCTGGCTCGTGGCGCAGCCGGGCGCCGCCATGGCCTGGATGCTCATGGGCGCATTCGTCATCGTTTCCGTGCTGCTCGTGGTCTGGCGTACGAGCCGGCTTTCCGTGTCGCGCAGCCAGGGTGCCGATGTGCTTGCCGAACTAGGAGAAGCAACCGCCGAGATCCCGGTCGGGCTGCGCACCCGCATGCCGCTCGTGCTGGTGATGGGTGACGAGTTGCCCGCGCTGTTCAACCGCGACGGGGAGGAGCGCTTCGTCTACGTCGGCGACGGTGCGATCTGGCTGCGTATGGACCGGGCGCACGATGTCCCGCGCCTCGCCGTCGCCGTGAAGCAATGGCGCGATGGCCGGGCACCGGACGCCGTCATGCTGTCGGTCGTACCGGCCCGGTATACCGACGCCGAGGTGCTGATCCAGTCGTTGCGCCTGGCGCGCCAGGCTGTGGCCGATGCCGCCCGACGACTGGGCTCCCGGCCTCTTCCCGGATACGTCGCGGTCTATCAGCGACTCACCGCCGTCCCGGCGGACCTCTCGATCCCGCAGTGGTACGGCGTTTCATCCGCCACGCGTCTGGTCGACGCACAGCGTATCGAGGCTGTCATCCGCGCGGCAGAAGATGAAGTTGGCCGCACCGCCGAAGATAGCCGTGTATCGGCTGCGCGTGCCGCCGCTCTCTCATCGGTCGCAAGCTGGACGCAGCGTGTTGTCTTCCACGCGCTCACGGACGGACAGCAGCCCGCCCGTCCCTGGGCACTGTTCGGTGCCGGCTGGATCGACTGCGGGCCGCAAAGCGGTTCGGGCAATCCGTGGGAACGCGATGCGCGGATGTGGACCCGCGTCGATCGCGCGGCGGCCAGTGCCTCACCGAAGCCGTGGCCGCTCCCCCAGCCGCTGGTCCAGGCTGTGCCCCAGCGATTCTGGATGTCACCGCGCCTTCTTGCATTCGCTCATGCCGTGGCCTTGCTCGCGTGCGCTGGCGCCGTCGCATTCTTTTTCTCGGCCCGCCACAATCAGGCGTTGCTCACGCGCATCGGCGCGGATCTCGGCCGCTATTCGATGATCCGGCCTGACCACGATGCAGCACGCCACGAAGCGTTGAAGGCGCTCGTTGCCGATCGTGACGAACTCGAGCGTTACGCGCGCACCGGCGTGCCGTTGCCGCTTTCGTTCGGCATGTACCGTGGCGCCCGGCTGATCCCGCCACTGAACGATGCAATCGCCTCGTACCAGCCGCCGCCGCCACCGCCCGCGGTGGTGACGCTCGACAGCATGTCGCTGTTCGACAGCGGCAAGGCCCGGCTCAAGGACGGCTCGACGCGGGTCATGGTGAGCGCGCTCGAAATGATCAAGGCCCATCCCGACAAGCGGATTCTCGTCGCGGGCCACACCGACAACGTGGGCAACCCCGACAGCAACCTGAAGCTCTCGACCGCGCGCGCCGAGGCCGTGCGCGACTGGCTAGTCGACGCGTCCGGTATTCCGGCCACGCAGTTCGCGATTCAGGGCTACGGCGACACGCGCCCCATCGCGCGTAACGATACCGACGCCGGGCGTGCAAGAAACCGGCGCGTCGAAATCACGCTCGTGCCCGATGTCGCGCCGCAGACGCCGCTCACAATGGGTCAGCCCGGATAACACGTTTAGGTCCCCGAAGCGCCTGCTTCGGGATTCTGTCGCCCGGGGACCGACTCCGGGCGATTGTCGCTGCAAGAAGAAGGGAGTGGTAAATGGCAATTCCGTCATACATGTGGCTCAAGGACGATGGTGGTGCGGACATCAAAGGCTCGGTCACTGTCCAGGGCCGCGAAGGCAGCATCGAAATCACCTCGTTCGATCACAGCCTGCATATTCCGACCGACGGCAACACAGGCAAGCTGACCGGTACGCGCGTGCATGCGCCGATCACGCTGATCAAGGAAACCGACTCGTCGACGCCCTATCTTTACAAGGCCGTGACGAGCGGCCAGACGCTGAAGTCGGCCGAGATCAAGTGGTACAAGATCGACGACGCGGGCAAGGAAAAGGAATACTTCAACACGAAGCTCGAGAACGTGAAGGTCGTTGCGGTGCGTCCGAAGATGCTCGACATCAAGATCCCCGACTTCGAAAAGCACAACCACCTCGAGGAAGTCGAGCTGCGCTACGAAACGATCACCTGGTCGTACAAGGACGGCAACATCATCCACAAGGACACCTGGACCGAGCGTTCCTGATACCGGTGGTATGAAGGCCGGCCCACCCTCCCTGGCGGGTTTCTCTCCCGGATTCACCGGCCTTCCTTTCCAGTCCGCGCAAGCGAACTGTTTTTTTTACTGCAAGGGGCGGCAACATGCAGCCGGGCCGCCCCCTCCCACACGTGCGAACAGCCGACCATGACCGTGCTCAACGATCGAAACCGCCGCTCCCGTGACACGGGCCAGATCCTCCAGCGGCTCAATTCTCACTGCGCCAGTACGCTTGAAGCCGCGGCGAGCCTGTGCCAGGGACGCCTCTCGGACGAAATCACCGTCGAGCATTGGCTGCTCAAGCTCATCGAGGCCGGTGACGGAGACATTCCGGCCATCATGAGCCACTACGACCTGAACATCGACGCCCTCTGGGATGCGCTGCTCAGGGCCATCGGGCACACGCCCCGCAACCTGCGTGGCCGCCCCAGCCTCTCGCCGCAACTGGCCGCCGTTCTCGAGGATGCCTGGATGCACGCGTCGAACAGCGACACGACCGGTGATCCGGCGATCCGTTCGGGCCATGTCCTGCAGGCCATCATCGACGCACCGCACGTTCTTCGCGCGAACCATGCGTGGCAACTGCTGTCCATCAGCAGCGCACAGATCCCGCGCCTGCTTGCGCGCCTCGGGCCACGAACCTGCGAGAACCCGCAGGAAGAGCCGGAAACGCTGCCCGAACGATCCGATGCTGCAGCGGGTGCCGTTCATCACGCGCCGGACGGGAAAGCGACAGGGCAAGCAATGCAGGCGATCAAACGCAATGTGGAGGGCGACGCCCTCGCACGTTTCGCGATCGACATCACGGCGAAAGCACGCGAGGGCAAGATCGATCCCGTGTTCGGCCGCGATCGCGAGATCCAGCAAATGGTCGACGTGCTCGCGCGCCGACGCAAGAACAATCCGATTCTCGTCGGCGAGCCGGGCGTGGGCAAGACCGCGCTCGTCGAAGGTCTCGCGCTGCGCGTGGCAACGGGCGCGGTACCGAACGTGATCCGCGACGTGCGTATTCTCACGCTCGATCTCGGATTGCTGCAGGCGGGCGCCGGCGTGAAAGGCGAATTCGAGCAGCGCCTGAAGAACGTGATCGATGAGGTGCAGGCATCGAGCGTGCCGATCCTCCTGTTCATCGACGAAGCCCACACGCTGATCGGCGCTGGCAATGCCGCCGGTGGTGCCGATGCGGCCAACCTGCTCAAGCCCGCGCTCGCGCGCGGCGAGTTGCGCACGATCGCCGCGACCACCTGGGCGGAATACAAGGAATACTTCGAGCGCGATGCCACGCTCGAACGCCGCTTCCAGATGATCAAGGTCGACGAGCCCGACGATGCGGCCGCCTGCCTGATGCTGCGGGGCCTCAAGGACCGCTACGCGAAGTACCACAACGTGCACATCCGTGACGAGGCACTCGTGGCCGCGGTCAGACTTTCGCGCCGCTATATCCCGGCACGTCAGTTGCCGGACAAGGCTGTCGATCTGATCGACACGGCAGCCGCGCGCGTGCGCATGGGCCTCGAATCGCCTCCTGCGGAACTGCAGCGCGCCCGCGCTGCAGTCGCGGCGATCGAGCTGGAGCTCACCACGGTTGAAGACGACGAGCGTGCCGGTATCGCGGATGCGGAAGGCCGTCGTGCCGCGCTCGATACCGCGCTCAACGAAGCGCAGGCCCAGATGGAGACGCTGCAGCAACGATACGGACAGGAACTCGCCCTTGTGCAGGCGGTGCTCCAGCAGCGGGACACCATGACGCCTGGCGACGACACCTCACTGGCAAAGACACGTGAAGCCCTCGCGCATGCGCAGGGCAAGACGCCGCTGATCTTCGCCGATGTGGATGCGCAGCCAATCGCTCGCGTGGTGGCCGAGTGGACGGGCGTACCGGTGGGCAACCTCCACGAGGACGAACTACAGGGCTTGCTCACGCTAGAAGCTGAGCTGGCAAAACGCGTTGTCGCGCAGGACGGGGCGCTGGCCGCGCTGGCGGAAAGTCTGCGCACCGCGAAGGCAGGACTGAAGAGCGAACATGCGCCGCTCGGTGTATTCCTGCTCGCGGGACCTTCAGGCGTGGGCAAGACGGAAACCGCACTTGCGCTGGCCGACCTGCTCTTTGGCGGCGAAGCGGCGCTCACGACAATCAACATGTCGGAGTACCAGGAATCGCATACGGTATCGCAGCTCAAGGGATCGCCTCCGGGTTATGTCGGCTACGGCCGCGGTGGCGTGCTGACCGAAGCGGTACGTCAGCGCCCGTACAGCGTCGTTCTGCTCGATGAGGTGGAAAAGGCCCACCGCGACGTGCTCGACATCTTCTACCAGGTGTTCGATCGCGGCACGATGCGTGATGGCGAAGGCCGGGAAATCAATTTCCGCAACTGCGTGATCCTGATGACGTCCAATCTCGGCAGCGCCCGGATTGATGAAGTGACGACAGACAGTCCGGATATCGCGCAGGCAGCGCTGCTCGAAGCCATCCATCCCCAGCTCGTCGCACATTTCCAGGCCGCCCTGCTCGCCCGCTTCCAGACGCTGGTGTACCGGCCGCTCGATGTGGCCGCGCTCGCCGCGATCGTTCGCATGAAGCTCGCGAAGGTTGCCGAGCGCCTGCACCGCCAGCACGATATCGAGCTGGTCTGTGACGACTCGCTCATCGGCGCGTTGGCGGAACTGTGCCTGGCGCGCGAATCCGGAGCACGTAACGTCGATGCCTTCCTGAACCAGCGCATCCTGCCCACGGTTTCGCGTGAGCTTCTCGCGCGCATGGCGGACGGCGCCACGCCGGGCAAGATCGTCCTGTCCAGTTCGGCCGAAGGCAACCTGTCGATCGATTTCGTCGATCATGGCCAGCCCAAGACCGTTACATCGGCGTTACCGGTCGCCTGAGGAGAACGACGTCATGCCTGCCGGACCGTCGCTGTATGACATGCTGCTTGGCCAAATCGATGGCGAGCCGCTCGAAAATCACGATGACAGGACACTCGAAATCCTGAGTGTCCAGGCGAATATCAGGCGGATCCTGAATACGCGGGCCGGCGCACTCAAACACGTCCCCGACTACGGATTGCCGGACCTGACCAACGTCTACCGGAATCTTCCCGCCTCCGTCAATGACCTGCGCAACCAGATGGAAAGTGTGCTGCTCAAGTTCGAACCCCGTCTGCGTTCCATCGAAATCGAGATCAACGAGAATCCGGATCCCGGGTTGCTCGTGAGCTTCACAATGGTCTGCACCCTGAAAAAGGCGGGGCTGGTGAGATTCGGGACATATTTCGAGCCACCCGGACGCATGCGTCTGGAACGGCTCGCCAATCGCCAGCGCGCACCTTAACGCGCGTTATAGATCGGCGGCGAGTAGCTGCTAACCGCACCATCGCTACGCCCGCCGCTTTGCGACGAGCCGCTCGTGGCGGGGCCATAGCCGCTTGTCGGCGCCACGGCTGCGGTTTGCGCGTTCACGCGGGCCTGGGCCTTCTGCAGATCATCGGGGTAATAGAGATCGTTCACGGACGGACGATAGCCGGCCGCTTCGAGTTGCACCAGTTCGTTGCGGACCTGGGCCCGTGTAACGGGTCCGTTGTTGACTTGCGCCTGCGCGAAGGAAACAGCCGGGACAACCAGCACGGCAGCGAGCGCAACAGTCTTGACGAGCGATTTCATGACCAACCTCCAGTAACTTGATCGAATCGGCGCAGCGGCAATCTCTGCATCCGTTGCTTACAAGTCTAGGAAGGTGGGTCGCGCGAATAAACACCGCGAACGCGAATTCACTGTTTTCCCAAAGCAGACAATCATGGCCTGGCGTCATCGCTCGACTGCATAAGCTTCTATCCAGCCGGAATAAGGAACACGCGCGCCACACATCATCGCACTCTGGTGCATGATAGGGTCTCTTCCGAATCTTCGATGAGGGGGCAGCAATGGCGACGTGGCAACCCGATCCGACCTTCTACCCTTCCGCGCGCATGGCGGGCGAAGCTCCGCCGGAAACGCTGGCGTACGTGGCGAGCTTCGATCCCACGCGCAGCGTGCCCGACTCGCTCGATGTGGTCGATCTCGACCCCGGCTCGCCTGACTTCGGGCGCATCGTGCATCGGCTGCCAATGCCCAATGTGGGTGACGAACTCCATCACTTCGGCTGGAATGCCTGCAGTTCCTGCCTGTGCCCAAACGCGCCTCATGCGCATACCGAGCGGCGCTATCTCGTCGTACCCGGGCTACGCTCCTCGCGCATTCATATCGTCGACACGAAGCCCGACCCGCGCCGCCCGCATATCGCGCGCGTCCACGAACCCGAGAGTGTGGCGCAGCGCGCGGGCTATACACGACCTCATACCGTGCATTGCGGGCCGGATGGCATCTACGTGACCTCGCTCGCAAATGCGCGAGGCGAAGCGCCCGGCGGCATCTTCCTGATGGACCACGAGAGCTTCGACATACTCGGCCAATGGGAGATCGACCGCGGGCCGCAGCAGCTGGCCTACGACGGCTGGTGGCACCTTGGTTACGACACGCTCGTGACGAGCGAATGGGGCCTGCCCGCGACGTTCGAAAACGGCCTCGTGCCCGAAGTCCTGCTCGGCGGCCAGTATGGTCACCGTCTGCACTTCTGGGATCTGCACACGCGCCAGCACAAACAGGTGCTCGATTTCGGCGCGGAAAACCAGCTCGTGTTCGAGCTGCGGCCCGCGCACAATCCCACGCGGCCTTATGGTTTCGTGAATTCCGTGATCAGCCTGAAGGACCTCTCGGCCTCGATCTGGCAGTGGTATCGCGATGGCGACGCGTGGGCCGCGCGCAAGATCATCGAGATCCCCGCCGAGCCCGCCGACCCCGAGCATCTGCCGCCCATGCTCAAGGGTTTCGCAGCCGTGCCGCCGCTCGTCACCGATATCGCGCTCTCGCTCGACGATCGCTTCCTTTACGCGGCGTGCTGGGGCACGGGCGATTTGCGCCAGTACGACGTGTCCGACCCGGAGCACGCGAAGCTCACCGGTTGCGTGCGCATAGGCGGCATCGCGGCGCGCGCCGCGCATCCTTTTGCGCCGGCGCGCGCGTTGAATGGCGGTCCGCAAATGGTGGAAGTGAGCCGCGACGGCCGCCGCGTCTATTTCACCAACTCGCTCTATGGCGCGATCGACGGGCAGTTCTATCCGGAAGGCATCGACGGCTGGATGGTCAAGCTCGATGCGGCACCCGATGGCGGCCTGGCGTTCGACGAACGCTTCTTCGTCGAGTGGCCGAAGTCGCATCGGCCGCACCAGATCCGGCTCGAAGGCGGCGACTGTTCGTCTGATTCGTACTGCTATCCATAAGCCGGAGCCTGCCATGGAGGACGTGTTCGGCGCGCATTGGGGCGCGTGGGCAGCCGTCGTGGGCAGCGGCATGTTTCACGGCGTGAACCCGGCGATGGGCTGGCTGTTCGCGACCGCGCTCGGTCTGCAGCGCGGAAGCCGGGCGGCGCTGCTGCTCGCGTTGCCGCCCCTCGCGCTAGGCCATGCTGCGTCGGTTCTGCTGTTCACGAGCTCCACGGCGGCGCTGGGCGCACACTTGCCGGGCGCGGCACTGCATTGGGGGCTGGGTGCGCTGCTGATCGCCTGGGCCGCGTGGCAGCATGCATATGGGCACCGGCACCGCGTTCGCGTGGGCATGACCGTGGGCTTCGTCGGGCTCGCTGCGTGGTCTGCCTTGATGGCGACACTGCATGGCGCGGGGCTCATGCTGATGCCGGCCATGCTGCCGTTGTGCGGCGCCGTGGGGGGTGCCGCGAACCCGCTCGCGCTTTCGCTGGCGTTCACCGCACTGCATACGCTCGCCACGCTTGCCACCACTGGCGCGGTCGCCCTGCTCGCCTACGAGTATCTCGGGCTCGGCGTGCTGCGGCGCGGCTGGATCAATTTCGACTGGCTCTGGCGCGGGGCGCTCGTCGCCACCGGCACCTTGATGATCGCGACGGCATGAACCGCGAGATCAGCTCCCCGCCGGATAATCGGTGCCAAGACTCAACTCACGCCACGCTTCGACATCGGCAAGCGCCGCGCGCAAGCGGTTACTCACCGCCTCCACGCCGAATGCGCCCAGCACGAGATGCCGGGGCGGATTCTCCACTTCGGCGATGCGTATCATCGCCTGCGCCGCGCGCACGGGGTCGCCAGGCTGATGCCCGCTGCCCTCGGCCGTGCGCTTCATGCGTGCGCCGGCCGTTTCGGCGTAGTCGTCGATGCGGCTCGCCGTCTGCACGAGCGAGCGGCCTGCCCAGTCCGTGCGAAACGGCCCCGGCTCCACACATGTCACCTTGATGCCGAGCGGCCCGGCCTCCGCCAGCAACGAATCCGAGAAGCCCTCGACGGCGTGCTTGGAAGCCGCGTAATACCCGGAACCCGGAAAGCCCGCGAGCCCCGCCACCGACGTGATGTTGATGACATGCCCCTTGCGGCGCGCACGCATGCCGGGCAGCACCGCGCGCGTAAGCGCGAAGAGGCCAAATGCATTGGCATCGAACTGTGCGCGGATCTCGCGCTCCTCGCCTTCTTCGATCGAACTCTGATAACCGTAGCCCGCGTTGTTGACGAGGACGTCGATGGCGCCGAACTGCTTTTGCGCGGCCGCGACGGCGGCATCGATCTGCGCGGCGTCGGTTACGTCGAGCGAGACACGCAGCAGGCGCTCGCCGGCCTCGGGCGCGAGATCGTCCAGCGACGCCTTGTTGCGCGCGCTGGCCACGCAACGCCAGCCGCGCGCGAGCACCGCGCGGGCGAGCTCGCGGCCAAAGCCGGTCGAACAACCGGTCACGAACCAGACCGGCGACGCATTCGGGGATTCAACGGACATGGGACAACCTCCTGAAAGAAGGGGCAGACAAGCGTGCAGAAGCCGGGCGCAATTGCAGATAATAGCGGCGGCACGCAAAGTCTGCTGACGAGCCCTTTGGGCGAATCAGTGCGCCAGCGCGGATCGCCCGACCCATGTACCATACGGCGCCTGGCGCCACGACAGACTTGCACGCGCGCCGATTCAACCGCCCTCTGCCGGAGAAGAAATCCGATGTCCACCGCCACCACGCCCGCGTTCCCGGAAACCGACATGACCGCCGCCATGCGCGCCCTCGAAGCGCGCTACGGCACGCCGTGGTCCGAGCCGCTGCCGGCATGGAACGATACGCTCGACACGCTGCTCGCGCATCGCTCGGTGCGCAGCTACGCCGACCGCGCGCTGCCCGACGGCACGCTCGAAACGCTGATCGCCGCGGCGCAGTCGGCCTCGACTTCCTCGAACCTGCAAACGTGGAGTGTGGTCGCCATCGCGAACCCCGAGCGCAAGGCGCGCCTCGCAGAGCTCGCGGGCGGCCAGTCCCACGTTCGCGCAGCGCCACTCTTTCTCGTCTGGCTCGCCGACCTCGCGCGCCTCGAAGCCGCCGGTGCGCGCAGCGGCGCAAGCGTCGAAGGCCTGCATTACATGGAAACGCTGGTCGTCGGCATGATCGACGCCGCGCTGGCCGCGCAAAACGCCGTAGTCGCGCTCGAATCGCTCGGCATGAGCGCCGTGTATATCGGCGGCATCCGCAACCAGCCCGAGCAGGTGGCCGCCGAACTCGGCCTGCCGCCGCGCGTGCTGCCCGTGTTCGGCCTGTGCGTGGGCTATCCTGACGAAACGCGTCCCGCGGATGTCAAGCCGCGTCTGCCGCAGGAAGTCGTGCTCCATCGCGAGCAATACGACGCACCCTCGCAAGTGGCGCCAATTGCGCAGTACGACGAAGTAATGGGCGGCTTCCAGACCGCCCAGGGATTGAGCGCGGCAGGCTGGACCTCGCGTTCGCTCGCACGCTGGCGCAGCCGCGAGTCGCTGCACGGCCGCGACCGCCTGCGCGACGCGCTGAACGCGCTCGGCTTCGAGCTGCGCTGAACGCCGCCGAACACCGCTTGACACCACGAGCGACGAAGTACGACGCCACTCAGGAGGAACGCAAATGAAAGTTGCCGTCATGGGCGCGGGCGCAGTGGGCTGCTTTTTCGGCGGCATGCTGGCACGCGCGGGACACGATGTGGTCTTGATCGGCCGCCCCCAGCATGTCGAGGCCATCGCGCAAGAGGGGCTGCGCATCGAAGCGCGGCAGTTCGACGAGCGCATCGGCGCGCCGCATCTCACCGCCAGCACCGAAGCCTCCGCTGTCGCCGGGGCCGAACTCGTGCTGTTCTGCGTGAAGTCGACCGATACCGAAAGCGCGGGCGCCGCGATCAAGCCGCATCTGCGCGCCGACACGCTCGTGCTCACGCTGCAGAACGGTGCGGATAACGCGGAGCGCCTGCGCACCGTCATCCCCCAAGACGTTGCGGCCGCGGTGGTGTACGTCGCCACCGAAATGGCGGGCCCCGGCCACGTGCGCCATCACGGACGCGGCGAACTCGTGATCGAGCCGTCGCGCGCGAGCGACGCCGCCGCGCGCTCACTCATCGAAGCGGGTGTGCCCACGGAAATCTCGCCCAACGTGCGCGGCGCGCTCTGGGCCAAGCTGATCGTGAACTGTGCGTACAACGCGCTCTCAGCCATCACGCAACTGCCTTACGGGCGCCTCGTTCAGGGCGTGGGCGTGAGCGAGGCGATGCATGACATCGTGGCCGAGTGCGTGGCCGTGGCCCAGGCCGACGGCGTGACGCTGCCACCGGACATCGAAGGCGCAGTCACGCGCATCGCGCAGACCATGCCGGGCCAGTACTCGTCCACGGCGCAGGATCTCGCACGCGGCAAGCGCAGCGAGATCGATCACCTCAACGGTTATGTCGTGCGCCGTGGTGTGGCGAAGGGGGTGCCCACGCCCGCGAACCGCCTGCTGCAAACGCTCGTGCACCTTATCGAGGACAAGGCGCACGCGGCGATCTAGCACCCGTGCACTGACGAGGAATCAGCGATCGAACACGAGCAGCGTGGACGTGGCGGATGCGTAGAGCTTGCCCTGCGCGTCCGTGATGCTGGCCTCCGTAAACGCGGCTCGGCGGCCGATGCTTAGCACGCGACCTTCGGCGCGCACCGGCCCCGTATCGGCCGTCATGGGCCGGTGATACGCGACCTTCAGTTCCAGCGTGGTGTAGGCCTGATTCGGCCCGAGACGCGAGTGTGCGGCGCACCCGCAAGCGGAATCGAGCAGCGTGGCGGCATAGCCGCCGTGCACGGTGCCGATCGGGTTGTAGACGTGAAACCCGGGCGTGCTGGCGAACACGGCCCGGCCCTCTTCGACCTCGACCAGTTCGAATCCGAGCGTTGCGCCAATGGAGGGGCCACGGCCCCCTCGCAGCATGTGCTGCAACTGTTCGAGGCCGGTGAGGCCGGCGGGCATTTCAGCAATGAGGTTCATCGAGGCAGTCTCCGTTCTGACGTCGCGCGTCTGGTCGCGCCTGTGGATACGCCACATCGTAGCGCTTTTAGAACGGTCGTGCTTAAATTATCGCAGCCCTCGATTCAGTCCTCGATTCATTACAACGAGGCGGGGCACCGGACGTTTCAATACGTCTCCAGATGCAGCCGCCCTTCGCGCTTGAGGCGCTCCCACAACGCCTCCCACCCCATCCCGTGGTTCTCCGCGATCTCCTGAAGCGTCTGCAGCACGCCATCCTCCATGCCTTTCAAGCCGCAGACGTAGATATGCGTGTTGCCGTCCTTGAGCAGTTGCGCGACGTCCACGGCGCGCTCGCGCATGGCGTCCTGCACATAGCGCTTTGGCTGGCCAGGCGTGCGCGAGAAGGCCAGATTCGTATCGATGAAGTCCTTCGGCAGATTCATCAGCGGTCCGAAATAAGGCAATTCCTCCTGCGTGCGCGCACCGAAAAACAGCATAAGCTTGCCCGTCGCGCCTTTGAGCCTGCGGCGGCGCCGATATTCGGTCATCGCCCGCATGGGCGCGGAACCCGTGCCGGTGCAGATCATCAGCAGATGCGAGTTCGGATGGTTCGGCATGAGGAAGGTATTGCCGAAGGGGCCGATCACCGTCACCACGTCGCCCTTTTTCAGGTCGCAGAGGTAGTTCGAGCACACGCCGGCCGTCGCGTTGCCGCTGTGATCGCGCGTCACACGCTTCACCGTGAGCGAGACGTTGTTGTAGCCGGGACGCTCGCCGTCGCGCGGGCTCGCGACCGAATACTGCCGCGCGTGGTGCGTGCGCCCCTGGGCGGTCGCGCCGGGCGGCAGGATGCCGATGGACTGACCTTCCAGCACAGGAAACGGCATCGCGCCGAAGTCGAGCACGATGTGATGGATGTCGCTCTGCGTGGCGTCGTTGGTCAGGCGGTAGTTGCCGACCACGGTCGCCGTAGTGGGTGCCTTGTGCGTGTAGAGCTGAACGTATGGCCGCGCCGCCGACCACGGCGGCACGGTCGAGCCGCGCACCATGTCGGAGCCCGCGATCGGTACGTCGGCAGCATTCGGCGCGGCTGGCGCGGCAGACGTTGCGCCGCTTGCCGCCAGGGTTTCCATCGGCGCACCCACCGAGGGATTCTGAGCTGGCAGTTCATCCCACGTGAACTGTTCGTCGATTCCGTACGCCTCGCCCTTGAGCACGTTGCGCCAGTTGTCGATCGCGCCGGTCGGGCATGGCGGCACGCAAGCCATGCAGGCGTTGCAGACATCGGCCTTCACCACATAGTTGGTGCCGTCGTGCGTGATCGCGTCGATGGGACACGTTTCCTCGCAGGTATTGCAGCGTATGCAGATTTCAGGATCGATCAGGTGTTGCCTGAGAATTTCCATGGGGACCGGACCGTTCAAAAGTGTCTCCCGCTGCGGCGCGCGATCCGGATGCCGATCGCCTCGCAGTCGCCTTCAGTTGAAGCGCACGTATTCGAAATCGATCGGCTGCCGGTTGATGCCCATGGCCGGCGGCGCGATCCAGTTGGCGAATTTGCCCGGCTCGACCACGCGGCCCATGAGCGAAGCCACGTAGGCGCGGTCTTCCGCAGTGGGCAGCCAGTTCGCTTCATTCGCAGCCCACTCGGCCTCGCCGATCACGCGACCGTCAGGGGAAACGCGCACGCCCGCGAAGGTGCCGATCTGGCGGTTGAACGCCTTGTGCGGGACGGTGAGCCGATAATCGATGCCGGCCTTTTCCAGCACCTTGTTCCAGCGGTTCACGCCCGCAATCGAGTCCTTGATGTAGTCGTCGCGCAGCACCTCGTTCATCGCGTTGAGCATCGGCACCTCGCGCTCGACCAGTTTGCCATCCTGCACGTCGAGCAAGCGGTATTGCTGGCCTTCGAGCTGGTGATCGTCGTCGCGTTTCGTCTCTTCATAGCGGCCCTTCAGGCCCGAGCTGTAGAAGGTCGCGGCATTCGACGACTGATCGGCGCCGAACAGGTCGATCGTCACCGAGTAGTGGAAATTCAGGTAACGCTGGATCGTTCCGAGGTCGATCACGCCCGCAGCGCGCAAGCGGTTCACGTCATCGGTCTTCAGCTCGTTCATGACCTGCGCGGTGCGCTGCACGACCCGCGAGATGCCCGATTCGCCGACGAACATATGATGCGCTTCCTCGGTCAGCATGAACCTGGTCGTGCGCGCGAGCGGGTCGAAGCCCGATTCGGAAAGCGCCGAGAGCTGGAACTTGCCGTCGCGATCGGTGAAGTACGTGAACATGTAAAACGCCAGCCAGTCGGGCGTTTTCTCGTTGAACGCGCCGAGAATGCGAGGATTGTCGTCGTCGCCGGAGCGCCGCTCGAGCAATGCTTCGGCTTCCTCACGACCGTCGCGGCCGAAGTAGCGGTGCAGCAGATACACCATCGCCCACAGGTGCCGGCCCTCTTCCACGTTCACCTGGAACAGGTTGCGCAGGTCGTAGAGGGAGGGCGCGGTGAGGCCGAGATGACGCTGCTGCTCGACCGAAGCGGGCTCCGTGTCGCCCTGCGTGACGATGATGCGGCGCAGGTTCGCGCGATGCTCGCCGGGCACGTCCTGCCATGCGGCTTCGCCCTTGTGCGCGCCGAAGTGGATCTTGCGGTCGGCTTCGCCCGGCGTGAGGAAGATGCCCCACCGATAGTCGGGCATCTTCACGTGATCGAAATGCGCCCAGCCGCCCGCGTCCACGCTCACCGCCGTGCGCAGGTAGACGTCATAGCCGTGCGACCCGTCCGGACCCATGTCGCCCCACCATGAAAGGAAGTTGGGCTGCCACTGTTCGAGCGCGCGCTGCAGCGCGCGGTCGTCGGCCAGGTTGACGTTGTTCGGGATTTTTTCGCTGTAGTTGATCGTGGACATTTCGGTTCCTTGCGGCGTGTTCGGCCGATGCGGCGGCGAATGCGGATATCAGACGCGGGCGACGTCGAACTGCGCCTTGCTGCCCTTGCCATATACCTTGAGCGCGCCCTTCTCGCCCACGGCGTTGGGCCGGTTGAAAATCCAGTTCTGCCACGCGGAAAGGCGCCCGAAGATGCGCGTCTCCATCGTTTCCGGCCCGTTGAAACGCAGATTGGCTTCGAGGCCCGTGAGGGCATCGGGCGACATTGCGGCACGCTCTTCCAGCGCGAGGCGAATCTCGTCGGGCCAGTCGATGTCGTCTGGCGAGGCCGTCACGAGCCCGATCCGCTCGGCCTCGACCGGCTTGACCGCTTCGCCGATCTTCTCGCGCACTGCCTCGATCGATTCGGCCTCCTCATAGAATCGCCGCGCGAGACGCGATTGATGCGTGACCATCGGATAGAGACCGAAATTCGCTTCGGATAGCGTAATAGACGGCTCCTCCTCTTCGTTCGCGGGCAGCGCGGCCATGTACGAGCGATCGGCGGCAAACGCGAGTTCGGCGAACGTCCCGGCGAAGCACGAGCCGGGCTCGATCAGCGCGAACAACGAGCGCGACGAGACATCGACGCGCGCCAGCGTGCGGCGCAGCATGCCGATGGTTTCGCGCACGAACCAGTGATCGCGGTGCGCGAGGAGCGCGGCGTCGGCGGCCAGTACGTTGCGCGCGTCGCCTTCGGTTTTGAGAATCCACGTGCCGATGTCCAGTTCGTTGGTGCGCATGGAAAGGATCGCGTCGTCCAGCTCGCGCGCGAACTGCAGCGGCCACCAGGATGCGCCGGCGGCAACGATTGCTTCGATATCCGAAACAGGCGCGGTAGCGGGCGCTTTCGCCGTAAACGTCGCAGTGCGTTTCGCGCGGTCGATCGTCACGTCGACGCACGCGTAGCTCAAGCCGTTGACGTGCTCCACGCGCTCGATGGGCGTGAGTGCAATGCCCTTCGCGCCGACCGGACGATCACTCGCCGCGGCCAGTTCGAGCGCACGCGCCTGCACCGCCTGGCCGAACTGGTTCGGCTTCACCACGTCGTCCACGAGGCGCCAGGCCTTCGCACGCTCGCCGCGAATGCCTTCCACCACGGTGCAGAAGATATCGGCGCGATCGTGACGCACCTTGCGCTTGTCGGTGAGGCGCGTGAGGCCGCCCGTGCCGGGCAGGACGCCGAGCAGCGGCACCTCCGGCAGCGCGACCGACGACGAGCGGTCGTCCACGAGCATGATCTCGTCGCAGGCCAGCGCCAGTTCATAGCCGCCGCCGGCACAGGAACCGTTCACGGCGGCAATGAACTTCAGGCCCGAGTGGCGCGACGAGTCTTCCATGCCGTTGCGCGTTTCGTTGGTGAACTTGCAGAAGTTGACCTTCCACGCATGGGTGGAGAGGCCGAGCATGAAGATATTGGCACCCGAGCAGAACACGCGGTCCTTCAGGCTGGTCAGCACGACGGTGCGGACCTCCGGATGTTCGAAGCGGATGCGCTGGAGTGCATCGTGCAGTTCGATGTCGACGCCGAGGTCGTATGAGTTCAGCTTCAGCTTGTAGCCGTCGCGTATGCCCCCGTCCTCGGCGATATCGATGCCGAGCGTCGCGATCGCGCCGTCGAACGTGAGCTTCCAGTGCCGGTATTGCGAGGGATCGGTGCGGTAATCGACCCGCTGGGGGGCGACGGCGACTTCGGCTGACATGAGCGTCTCCTTTCTGCACTTCGTTTCAATGAACGATAGTGCAATCGAAAACTCACGTAAAGCACTTTAATGCACTTTAATGCAGACAGCGGGAAAACCCCGGGGCGTCCCGCCCGCTCAGTCGATGCCCGGTGCCTCGGCCCCGAGCCGGGCAGCCAGACGGTCGCGCAGCTGCAGATAGGCGTCGGCGAGCGTCTTCTCGCTGGTATCGAACGTCATGTCGGCGCGGCCATAGAGTTCGCTGCGGCCGGCCAGGATGCGCTTGAGGTCATCCATCGCCTCCGAATTGCCCGACATGGGCCGCAGGTCGCCCTGTGCCACCACGCGCCGCATATGCTCTTCCGGCGTCGCCTGGAGCCACACGGTGAAGCAGTGCGCGAGCAGCACGTTGAAGGTGGCCGGCTCGGAAACGAGGCCGCCCGGCGAGGCGATGACCGCGCGCGGATGCTCCGCGACCACGGCCTCCAGCGCGCGGTGCTCGTAGCGGCGATATGCGCTCGCGCCGTACAGCGAATGGATCTCGGAAGGCGGGCAGCCCGCCAGCTGCTCGATCACCCTCGTCAGCTCGACGAACGGCACCTTCAGCTCCTGCGCGAGCATGCGCCCGAGCGTGGACTTGCCCGCGCCGCGCAGGCCGACGAGTGCGATCCGCTCGCTGCGGTGCGGGTCGGCACTCGCTTGCGAAAACATCCCGGCAAGGGCAATGCGCGCACGCCGCAAGGCGGCCGGGTCGCGCCCCTGGAGCAGCTCGCGGATCAGCAGCCACTCGGCAGACGAGGTCGTGACATCGCCGATCACCTCGGCGAGCGGGCAGTTCAGCGTGCTCGCGATCTGCCGCAACACCAGCACGGACGCATTCCCCAGACCCGATTCCAGATTCGCCAGATGGCGCTCCGAAAGCCCCGTCTCCGCCGCCAGGGTCTTGCGCGTCATGCCGCGCCGGGCGCGGAGCATCCGGACCCGCTCGCCCATGGCGGTCAGGAACGGATCGCGTTCGGTGCGCTCGCCGCGCGCGGTGTCGTCCGCGGCGCCGGGAGCGCTCGCCGGATGCTCGGCAAGGTAAGTTTGCTTCATCTTAAGGAATCTCTGTAGCCGTGTTTATGTACTATAGTGCTTGACATGCATTTTACTAATGCGCTAATTTTCCGCCAAAAGGTGGATCGACGACAATTCCGGTCGACAGGGCTCACACGCGATGGGTAGCGCTGCCGATAGAGGAGACATGCATGTCACCGCAAGACTTCGAGCGCCTCGTCGCAGGCGTCACCGCGCAGATCAGCACCCGTCCGCTCGATGATGCAATGGACGCATGGCTCAACGCCACCTGGCCAGAAGGCAGCCCGACGTTCGACGCACTTGCGGGGGCCTGCCGCACCGGCGTGGCCGAGGGCTGGCTGTGCAACCGCGAGGCGGGCGGTCTGCGCTACGGACGCATCTTCAAGGCGCTGCCGGCCACGCACGGCTTCTCCGTCGACGTCGTGAGCATGAAAGATATTGCGGGTCCGCATCACATGCATCCGAACGGCGAGATCGACCTCATCATGCCGCTCACCGAAGGCGCGACCTTCGACGGCCGACCGGCAGGATGGTGCGTTTACGGCCCGGGCAGCGCACACCGGCCCACCGTCGCCAACGGTTCGGCGCTGGTGCTCTATCTCTTGCCGCAAGGTGCAATCGAGTTCACGCCTGGGTCGTAACGCTTCCCGCGTCGGTCGCGGCGCACCTTCCAGCCGTCACGCAAACCGTTTCGACTTCCAGCCGATCGAGCCAGACAGAGCGGAGACCACACCGTGCCAATCCAAGCAGTGTCGCCTGACCACGCCGCGGCCATGCCGCCGCCCACGCAATTCAATTTCGCCGCGCATCTGTTCTCGCTCAATGCCGCCCGGGCCGCCAAGCCCGCCTATATCGACGACACGCTCACGCTGAACTACGGCGGGCTCGAAACGCAGGCTCGCCGCTTCGCGACCGCCATGCGCTCGCTCGGGGTCCGCATGGAGGAGCGCATCATTCTGCTCGTGATGCTCGACACCGTCGAGCTGCCCGTCGCGTTTCTCGGCGCCCTGTATGCCGGGATCGTGCCGGTGGTCGTCAATACGCTGCTCACGTCGGCCGACTATGTCTACATGCTCACGCACAGCCGCGCGCGGGTGGTGATTGCGTCGGGCGCGGTGCAGTCCGTCGTGCGTCGAGCGCTGACGGATGCACAATGTGAGGATTGCCATCTAATCGTCTCTCAGCCGCTGGCGAACACCGGCATCGAAACCGGCGCGACCGAACGTCAGCAGGAACCGCAATACGTTCTCGCCGATCTGATCGCGCGCGCCCAGCCCACCGCGCGAGCCGCGCAAACGGGCTGCGACGACATCGCGTTCTGGCTCTACTCCTCCGGTTCGACGGGCAAACCGAAGGGTACGGTGCATACCCACGCCAATCTCTACTGGACCGTCGAAACTTATGCAAAGCCCATCCTCGGCATACGCGAAAGCGACATCGTGTTCTCCGCCGCCAAGCTGTTCTTTGCCTACGGGCTCGGCAACGGCCTCTCGTTTCCGCTCTCGGTAGGCGCGACGACGGTCCTGATGGCAGAGCGCCCCACCGCCAACGCCGTATTCGCGCGTCTCGTGAAGCATCGGCCTACGGTGTTCTATGGCGTGCCTACGCTCTATGCGAGCATGATGGCGTCGCCTGACCGGCCCGCACGCGCCGAGGTCGCATTGCGCGTCTGCACCTCAGCGGGCGAAGCGTTGCCGCGCGAACTGGGCGAGCGCTTCAGGGACCACTTCGGCAGCGACATTCTCGACGGCCTCGGCTCGACGGAAATGCTCCACATCTTCCTCTCCAACCGCCCAGGCCTGGTCGAATACGGCACCACGGGCCGCCCCGTACCCGGCTACGAAATCGAGCTGCGCGACGAGTCCGGCCGTCTCGTGGCCGATGGAGAAATCGGCGACCTCTTCATCCGCGGGCCGAGCGCGGCCGTGATGTACTGGTGCAATCGCGAGAAGTCGCGCGCGACCTTCCTCGGCGACTGGGTGAAAAGCGGCGACAAGTACCGGCGGCTGCCGGGCGGCGCTTATGTCTATGCAGGCCGCAGCGACGACATGCTCAAGGTAAGCGGGCAGTATGTGTCGCCCATCGAAGTGGAAATGGTGCTCATGGAGCATGACGCGGTGCTCGAAGCCGCTGTGATCGGCGTCGATCAGGGCGGGCTCGTGAAGACCTGCGCGTTCGTCGTGCTCAAGGACCCGGCTTTGAATACCTTGCAAGAAACCCTGGTCGAGGAGTTGAAGGCGTTCGTGAAGACGCGGCTAGCGCCGCACAAGTATCCGCGCGACATTTTGTTCGTCGATGACCTGCCGAAGACCGCGACGGGTAAAATCCAGCGCTTCCGCCTGCGTCAGCAGTTTCAGTCGTAATAGCCACCCCGTCACCATGCGCCATAGCGAATTCGCCGACCTGCCCGCCACTGCCACGCGCGATGCGTTGCGCATCGAATACCGCTGGGTCGGCGCCGCAGCCGCAGACGCGCCGCTCGCAGTGTTCCTGCACGAGGGCCTCGGCTCGATCGCGATGTGGAAGGACTGGCCGGGCGCGCTGTGCAAGCGCCTCGGCATGCGCGGGCTCGTCTATTCGCGTCCCGGCTATGGGCGTTCCACACCACGTGCGCACGACGTGAAATGGCCCGTCGATTTCATGGCGCGCCAGGCTCGCGACGTCTTGCCCGCGCTCCTCGATGCACTCGGTACGAGCCCCGCCGAACGCGCGCGCATGTGGCTGATCGGACATAGCGACGGCGCCTCCATCGCCCTGCTCTATGCCGCCGCTTTTCCCGACGCGCTCGCGGGCGCCGTCGCCATTGCGCCGCACGTGTTCGTCGAGGATATCTCGGTCGAAAGCATCGCCGAAACGAAGGTTGCGTACGCAACGACCAGCCTGCGCGAGAAGCTCGCACGTTATCACGACGATGTCGATTCCGCGTTCTACGGCTGGAACGACATCTGGCTCGATCCGGACTTCCGGTCCTGGAATATCGTCGCCGATCTGGCATCGATCCGCGCCCCGTTGCTCGCCGTGCAAGCCACGGACGATCACTACGGCACCATGGCGCAGGTGGAGGCAATCGGCGCCGCCGTGCCGCACGCGCGTGTCCACGCGCTCGCGCAAGGCGGCCACTCTCCGCATCGCGACGCGCCCGGGCCACTCGACGACCTCATCGAACGGTTCATTTCCGCCCAACGCAAGCCTGCGGCCTGAAAGGGGGCGTACCGCCGCACCGCACGCTCCCTTTGCAGGCGCGCCGTTCATGCATCATGCATAACGCAAGCTCGGTCGTGAATCGTCGAAGGCCATCCATGGGCCAAACCAGCCGCATCGCCGCAATCCTTTGGTGATATTGTCTTTCTTTGCCGGCTGCAGACGGGGTCGGACCACACGAGACTGCCGGCAAGGAAACCAAACGGCGCAGGGGACCCAGGGCGAGACAATGGCCAGTCCGGCCGGACCGCGCGCGCCGACCAGAACGATGAGCGATTCCATTCTGATGAACGTTTCGAGAACTTCGGCGCGGCTGAGGAGAGCCTGGGCTTCGATGCGTCCGCGCCTGGTACGCGCGTTCGCGCCCGCGCTACGCAATCTGCAGTACGTGAAGCGCCGCATGCGACCGCTCGCGGTCGTGGCGAGCGTGGGCTTCCCGCTCTACTACTACGTCTGGAAAGACCTGTTTCCGCAGCCTTATGAGAATCTCGCGCTGCGCCTGATCGGCTCCCTTCTTTTCCTGCCGATTCTCGCCTTCGAGCATTGGCCCGCCGCGTTGAAAAAATGGCTGCCATGGTACTGGTATTCCGCCACGCTGTATGCGCTGCCGTTCTTCTTCACGTTCATGCTACTAAAGAACAATGGCAACGAAGTCTGGGTGGAAAGCGCTTTAATCGCCGCGTTCGTGATGGTGCTGCTGCTCGACTGGCTCATGCTCGTGCTGCAATTTCTCGTGGGCATCAGCCTCGCGGTGATCGCGTACTGTCTCACCACCTACCCCATCGTGCTCGGTCCGAGCTACCTCACGCATCTGGCGATCTTCTCGTTTGCCGTAGCGATCGGCGCGCTGGCCAACTACGACCAGGATCGCATCCAGATCGAGCAGGAGCGCGCCATGCTCGCCACGGCGGGCAGCGTGGCGCATGAATTACGCACGCCGCTCGTGGCGATACGCGTAGGCGCCGCGGGCCTCATGCGCTATCTGCCCGCGCTGCTCGAAACCTATCAACTCGCCCAGCGCAACCGTTTGCCCGTACCGAAAATACGCGTGGCGCATCTGCATTCCATGCAAGGCGTGGTCGGCCGCATCGAGCAGGAAGCGCTGCATTCGAACGCCATCATCGACATGCTGCTCGCCACGGCGCGCTTCACGGGCGGCAACATGCAAAATGCAAAGACGTGCTCGATCGTGCATTGCGTCGAAACGGCACTTGCACGTTTTCCGTTTCGCGAAGGCGATCGCCGCAGGGTAATCTGCAACCTGCGCCCCGATTTTGAGTTTCACGGATCCGAGATGCTGACCGTTCATGTGCTCTTCAATCTGCTGAAAAATGCGTTCCGGCATATGGGCAGCATCGACGATGCGCAGATTTCGATTCGTCTTGAATCAGGACAACGGTCCAATCGACTGATTTTCAGCGATACGGGCACCGGTATTTCTCCCGAGGTATTGCCGCACATCTTCACGCGCTTCTATACTTCGACAACCGCCACCGATGACGTGTCGCTCGGAGCAGGAATCGGGCTGGCATTCTGCCGCGATGTTATGCAAGCGATGGGAGGGGCAATCACCTGCTCCTCCGTAAAAGGCGAATACACCGAGTTCGTTTTGACATTCCCAGCGCCATGACGAAAGCCATCCAGCCGTTCTCCTATCCGACCACCGTCGCGTTCGTCGACGACAGTGCCGCGTTCCTCTCGAACCTGAGCCTGCAACTCGACCCCGACCTGGCCTTCCGCCTGTTCAGCTCCCCCACCGAGGCGCTCAAGTTTCTCAATGAACGTGCCGGGTCGGGCTGGGCCGCGGAGCCCATCTTCAGCCCCTATCTCGACCGCACGGAAGAAAACGATGCGCATCAGGTCATTGCCATGCGTGTCGACGCGATACGTAGCCTCGTGCACAACGCTTCCCGCTTCGAGTCGGTTTCGGTCGTGGTGGTCGATTACGACATGCCGGAAATCAACGGCATGGAGTTTTGCCGCCACATCACCGACCCGTCTATCAAGAAGATCGTGCTGACCGGCAAAGCCGACGAGCATGTGGCCGTGAAGAGCTTCAACGAGGGTTTGATCGACCGTTTCATCCGCAAGCATGAAGTCGATGCCGTGGAAACGTTGAATCAGGCAATCGGCGATATGCAGCGCGCCTGGTTCGACCGCTGCTGCAGCACGGTGCTCGATGCGCTCGCGGTATCGGAATATGCCTTTCTCAAGGATCACGCGCTCGCTGCCCACGTAAGAGGCATTGCCGATTCATTGGGCATTGTCGAGCACTATCTCTCGTATCAACCGCACGGACTGCTGATGTTCGACGGCGTCGGCACCGCGTATCTGCTCGTCATCCACACGGACGAATCGCTGCGTGGCGTGCGTGAAATCGCCGTCGAACAGGGTGCGCCCCTGAGTTTCCTGGCGGAGCTGGACAGCCGTCGCAGCCTGCCCTATTTCTGGCGCACGGAAGGCTACTACCCGGCACAGTGCGTAGAATGGCAGCCGTATATGCATCCGGCATCCGAATTTCACGGCGACCGCCGGTACCTGTACGCGATCGTGAAAAAGCCGGCGGGGCTCGCGCTCGATAACGTCGTGCCCTACGACCGGCATCTCGATCAACTGGACCGCGAAATCCAGGCGGCGTGGGACTCGCCCTGATTGATTGATGGCCCCGATCTACGGCGTTATTTCCGCCAGCCGCAATCGGGCCCACATCCGGCACACCCCACGCTATCGCTGTCTCGCTCCATGCCGCCCCGGCTGCGCGATGCTCAAGCCGCCACGGCCACCATTGGCATGTTCACCACCGCCTGAGGCGCGCGCACCCGCGCACGGCCTGCGTTGCGCTCATTGCGGCGCGTGGAAGGCCAGTTCCACATCTGCACCTCGTCGCGAATTTCCGCGCAAACGTCGACAAGGCGCTCGAGTTCCTCGTCGCACAACGCCGCATTGAGCGAGAGCCGCACGAGCGAGCGGTTCTGCGCCGTGGCGGGCGCGCAAAACACGGAACCGAAGATGCCGCGTGCTTCGAGCGCGTCGCGCAGCACGATCGTCTGCGGTTCCGGACCGGCTTCCAGCGCGATGATTTGCGTTTCGCTGCCGTTCAGGTTGTAGCCGAGTTCGGCAAGCCGCGTGCGCACGTAACGCGCGTTGGCCGCGACGCGCGTGCGACGCCAGTCTTCGCGCTCGATCACGTCGAGCGTTGCCGCGAGACCCGCCGTTTCATGCGGCAACAACGTCGAACTGAAGATGGCGGGCAGCGCCTCGCACTTGAAATACTCCTGGAAGCGGCGGGAACAACTGATGATGCCGGCGCGCCCCGCAAATGCCTTCGCAAGGCTCGCCGTGCGGAAATGCACGCGGTCTGTGAGGCCGAGTTCGACCACCATCCCCGCACCATGCGGGCCGTGCGTGCCCAGCGAATGTGATTCGTCGACGACCAGCACGCAGTCGTGCTCCGCGCATACCTCGGCGATCGCGGCAAGCGGCGCCACGCTGCCGTTGGTGCTGTACACCGAATCGACGATCACAATGCCCGCCCCGTAGCGCTGAATGCGCTGCTCCAGGTGATCGACATCGTTGTGGAAGAAACTAATCGCACGCGCGCCGGCGCTGCGTATGCCTTCCCACAGCGACATGTGCGCCATCATGTCGACGTAAACCGGCGTTTGCGCATTGGCGATCGACTGAATAAGACCCGTGTTGGCAGCAAAACCCGACTGGCATAGTACGCTCGCTTCGGCTCGCATGTATGCCGCAAAACGGTCTTCCAGCGTGAGTTGCGGGCAATCGTCGCCGTGCAGGAATACGCCCGACATGAGCAGCCCATTGCCCTCCGAACGGATGCTCATGCACATTGCATCGAGAATCTCGGGGTGACGTGCGATCGAAAGATAATCGTTGCTGGAAAGGTGCAAAGCATCGGCATTCGCAACCCGGCCCTTCATGATGTGCCCCCCGGCCCAGCTTTCCTGCACGCGTTCGGTGTAATAACGGTCTACGCGAGCAGCGAGGAATGCGGGCAATGCCGCGTCGTTGTTGTGTGCGCTACGCCAGTTGCTACCAACTTTCATCTCAGGCTCCTTGTGGTTGAAGACCGCCCCCGGTGGCGACCTGGCTGGTCAGAATGGATCCCGGGGGCGGCCCGTAATGCGCCCGCAGCGGAACGACACGCATAACGAGGCATGACGTGTGCGTTCCGGCAACGGACTTTTGAATGTGGGTGCTGCAAAGGCTGGCGAGCGCGTGAGTCGCGGCGCGCGGCGGGAGACGGGAGACGGCCCCGGCCGGCGGCGCCAGAGCGCGCTTGAGTACGATGCGAATTCCAGCAACTGCGCGGACAACTGCGCAGACAACTGCGCGGACAACCTGAAGGACAACAGCAACGGCACGCGCAAATGCGCGAATCAGTGCGCGCGGCATGCGTTGCCAGTTCGAAAACCAATGCGGGCGCTGAGCGCCTGAAGCAAGCGCCTTCATATCCGTACGAATCCCGCATCGCGTGATCGCCACTGGTTACAAGGGAAGAAACGCCTGCTCGAAAATTATCAAGGCGCGCCACGCAGGCGATCGAGGCCATGCACTTCATGCAGCGAAAGCGCCTTCACGCTGCACATCTGTCGCGCCAGTGATAATTATCGTTTAAAAAACAGGGCTGTTATGCGTTTCGGGCCGCGCAACTATGCGTGGCGCATGGAGATTTCACAAGGTCTGCGGGTTGCCCCGCCGATGGCCGGAAGCGTTCATTCACGACGCATAGCCCGCTTGAAGCGAAACGGCGCATCGCGGCATGCGGCACAACCCGATCGCGCCCGCGTGAGTTGGCGATGCAGGGTGCGGCCAAACGGCGGCAGGCATGGCAAGTGCGCACGATGTCCCGGCCTTTGAAGGAGACGCCGATGAAGCCCGCTCCCGCTAGTGGCGCGATGCAAGCCGAGCCTTCCAATCAAGCTCGCGCCGATGCCGAGGCACTGGCCGAGCGCGTGCGGCACACCCTTGAGCGCGTGAACTGGCCCGCGCATCCCGGTACGCTGATCGAAACCGCTGAACGCAGCGGCGCATCGCGCGACGTAATCGACTCCTTGCGCCGGCTGCCCGACGAAGCGTTCGGCAGCTTTTACGAAGTCTCGGCGTCAATCATCGCGGCGCAACTGCGCGCTCACACACCGCGTTGACGCTGGATTTTTCGGCCTTACCCGATCAATGCGTGTGAGCGCGCCGCCTTTGCTCGATTCGTCATCCTCATCGATTGGCGGTCGTCGCATCTCGTGGCACGAGCAATGCGCCGAAATCGAAGCGGCCGGCCCTCGCGCCGGCAGGGTTCGAACCCTCATCCGCGTCGCATCGGGCGATGCGCTCACCTTACGGAGATCGATATGGGCGAATACGCAGGCCGTTCACACGACGAACGCGTAGCACAACGTAAGCGCGAGAAGCAGCGCGCGCAGGAACCGCCGGGCGGCGATATGGCCGTGAGCGGCACCGAACCGGACGCCACCCATAGCAGCGGCGAAATCTCTCAGCGAGGCAAGGAAGTATGGCGCAAAGGCGCTGGGCTGGACGGCGGCGGCAAGAGCGATTGATTCGCGTTGGCAAGCACCGCCGCGTGGTACTTCGTTGTGACCTCACCCTTATGAAAATCGGCGCGCGCCGTGTGTTGAGTGGACGCATGGCGCTCGCGCCTTTTCACGAACACGGAGAAGATCATGGCCTGGTCGCAGACCCCCAGCCGTTCGGCCGCCCCCAGCGGCAACGGCGCGCGCATCGTCGGCCGCGACCGTTCGGCGTCGGAGGGCCCGGGCCCCGACGTGATGGCGGCCAGCACGCTGGATGGCGACCGCGTGCTGAGTTCCGACGGCGACGAGGTCGGCAAGGTCAAGGAGATCATGCTCGATGTGAAAGCCGGCCGCATTGCCTATATGGTGATGTCGAGCGGCGGCTTTCTCGGCATCGGTGAGAAGCTGTTCGCGGTGCCGTGGAACGCACTCGCGCTTGACGTGGACCGCAAGTGCTTCGTCATCGCGCTCAACGCAGAGCGCATGAGGGACGCACCCGGCTTCGATAAGGAGCACTGGCCCTCGATGGCCGATCCCGCGTGGTCTGGCTCGGTGCACCAGTACTACGGCCGCAAGCCGTACTGGAGCGACGACACCACGAGCCTGCCGCTGGAAGATCCTGGCCGCGAGCCTCCGGAAGCCGCGGGCGTGAAGCTCTGACCAACACGCGAGGCGCGCGCGGCTCGCGCGGCTCGCGCGGCTCGCATGAGCCTCCATTCACTGAATTGACAACACGAGGAAAAGACGCCGGTTTCCCGTGCGAAGTACACTGCCGGTTCACCTCTTCGCCCTCAGGGAGCCAGGATGAAAATCGATCTGACCGGAAAACTCGCGCTCGTCACCGGCTCAGCCGCCGGCATCGGCCTCGCAGCAGCCAGGGGCCTCGCACTCTCGGGCGCCGACGTGATCGTCGGCAGCCGCCATGCACAGAGCGTGCGTGAAGCCGAGGCCACGTTGCGCACCGCGGCGCCCGGGGCGCGGGTGCAAGGCTTCGTTGGCGATCTTTCGAATGAAGCGGGGTGCGATGCGCTGGTGAAGGCGCACCCGCAGGTGGATATCCTCGTGAACAATCTCGGCGTTTTTCAGCAGCAGGACTTCTTCGAGATTCCCGATGCCGAGTGGCTGCGTTTCTTCGAAACGAACGTGATGTCGGGCGTGCGCCTCTCGCGCGCCTATGCGAATGCGATGGTCGCGCGCGGCTGGGGGCGCATCGTATTCATTTCTTCGGAGTCGGGGCTGAACATTCCCGCCGACATGATCCACTATGGCCTGACGAAAACCGCGCAGCTCGCGCTCGCACGCGGCCTCGCGAAGCGGCTTGCGGGAACGGGCGTCACGGTCAATTCGGTGCTGCCGGGTCCGACGCTTTCAGAAGGCGTGGCGAAGATGCTCGAGGAAGAAGTGGCCGCATCGGGAAGAACCGTAGAGGAAGTGGCCGCACAGTTCGTGCAGACGCATCGCGCCTCTTCCATCATTCGGCGTGCGGCAAGCGTGGAGGAGGTCGCGAACATGATCGTCTACGTGTGCTCGAAAGAGGCGTCCGCGACGACGGGTGCCGCATTGCGCGTGGATGGCGGCGTGGTGGATACCATCGCGTGATGCGCGGGTCTCGACCGCGTGAAAGCGTTTATTCGTAATACGAAACAGTTGTCGCGCTCAGGGAGCACGAAGTATCGCAGCCCGCGTGGGGCCTGCGATACTTCGCTCGCCGGTTATCCGCGTCGCACGACGCCGAGCACCAGCGTGACGAGGAAGATCACGAGGAAGATGAAGAACAGGATCTTGGCGATCGACGCCGCACCCGCTGCAATGCCGCCGAACCCGAACACGGCTGCGATGATCGCGATGATAAAGAAAATGACAGCGTATTGAAGCATGACGTCCTCCTGTGCCCGGAGCAGTCCGGCTCAAGGGTGGTCGCCGCGCCCCGGCGCCGCGTGCGGTCGCTCGATGCCCGGCATGTGGTGAGGGCCCACGACTAGCGGCCCCGACAGGACGGATTCGTGCGCCCGCCCATGCCGCACACGTGCAGCAAAGGGAATGCCTGAATGGAGGTGTCGGGCACGCGCGCCTGAAAAAAGCGCGCGCCATGAGCGATCAGACGACTTGGGGATGCCAGCCGGCGCGCTGGAATGCCGTGGCGAAGAAGAGCACCTGATAGCGGATCGAGTTCGACCAGTAGGACCAGTTGTGGCCGCCTGGTCGTTCCGCATAGTCGTGAGGCACGCCGAGTTCGATGAGCTTTTCATGCAACGTGCGATTGGACTGCACGAAAAAATCGCTCACGCCGCAGTCGATGGTCAACGCGATATGCGAACGTTCGAAATCCTGTGCATTGTCCACGATCGCGTTGCTGTTCCAGAACGACGCGTGCCGCATGGGGTCGCCGAACACGTGATCGATGCCGGGCTCGTCTTCGCAGTTGCGCGGATCGACCGCGCCGCTGATGCTACCGGCCGCGCCGAACGTCTCGGGCCGGTCCAGCGCGATGCGCAGCGCGCCGAAACCGCCCATGCTCAAGCCTGTGATCGCGCGCGCCTCGCGCGTGGCGATCGTGCGGAAATGCATGTCGACGTACGACACCACCTCGCCGCCCACGTATGTTTCATAACGACTACTCCGATCGTACGGGCTGTCGATATACCAGCTCTCATGACCGCCGTCCGGCATCACGAGCACCACATGGTAACGGTCGGCCAGCTTGCCGATGCGAGTGTTCGAAGTCCAGTCGGCATAACTGCCGCCCGAGCCGTGCAGCACATAGATCACCGGAAAGCGCGCGGCATGGTTGCCGCGCGCGTAGTCGTCGGGCAATACGACGGTCGCGTCGAATGAGCGCTGCATCGCGGCGCTGGGGATCGAGACGATACGCGTCTGGTATGCCCAGACGGGAGCACTGAGGAGCAGCGCCAGAACGAGCCAGCACGCGCGGAAGATAGCCATGAGAAGTCGCTCTTGTGTTGACTGCCACGAAAGACAACTGCTTTCATGGACTGTAACAAGGACCACTTACAGCCAAATTTCAATGCGGCCATTTAACTGCTCGCGAGGGTGTGAAAGATCACATGCGGCAAATGAAATGGCGCGACCCGTTCTGAGCGCGTCCGCTATCCCATGCGATCCCGCGCCGCCGCTTTCAATCGCCATTTCGCCGCCTGCGCTGCAGGCGCCCCTCCGGCTCGCCTTGATGCAGCAGGCCCTTTTGGCGCGGTGTGAGCGGGTCCGTCAAACACGGCTCCGCGTCGAGTTCCTGCTCGAAACGCTCCCACATGCCGGCAGGCGTATTGGCCGTACCCACGCGCGTGCCGATCGTGAGCCGGATCTGGTTGGCCCGGCTGATGGTGGAGCGCAGCCGGTGGATCTCCCAAAGCAGGCGCAACACGACAGGCAAGGGATTCCGGTCGTAAATGTCAGCCAACTCCGCAGCCGTGAGCGGTGGGAAGTGGCGATGATCGCGTCCCATTTTTCATAGCAGAAACACTGTATATTTATACAGGCTACCACATGTCAGAATGATTCTGAAGGATTGGGACGGAGGGACGACCATGTGCACGAACTACGCCGCCGCACGCCGCGACTACCTCTTCAGGCATTACGGCGTCATGCCGCCGGACGACCCGTGGCGCGACGAGATCTACAAGGACTACGCCGCGCCGGTAATTCGTCGAACGAGCGGCGGGCCCGAGCCACGCGAAGCCCTGCTTGCGACGTTCGGCATGGTGCCGCGCAAGCACATTTCGCCGGGCGTGAAAGTGTTCGACACGATGAACGCGCGCGCCGAATCGATAGGCGAGAAACGCAGTTTCTGCGACGCGTGGAAAAAACTGCAACTCTGCCTGATTCCAGCGGAGGCGTTCTTCGAGCCGAACTACGAGACGGGCAAGCCGGTGCGCTGGCGCGTCGGGCTTGCCGACGGCGCGCCGTTCGCCATTGCCGGTCTGTGGCGCGAGTGGGACGAGGGCGAGGAAGGGAAGGCGTACTCGTTCACGATGCTCACCGTCAACGCGAACGATCACCCGCTCATGAAGCGCTTTCACAAGCCCGGCGATGAAAAGCGTTCCGTGGTGATCGTGCCGGCTTCCGAGTATGAGAACTGGCTCGAAAGCCGGTCGATGGACGAGGCGAGGTCGTTTCTCAATCTTTATCCGGCGGAGCGAATGGCGGCGGAAGCGGACCCCGCGCCGCCGCGTGGGACGCCGAAACCGGTTTTGAACGAACAATAACGAAACGGCCCGGCATTGCCGGGTTGCTTCGCGGCTTCCAGCCCAGGTTGATTGCAACCGAACTACGCAGGTGCCTGGTCTGGCGGGATAAACCGGACGAGCAATGCCGCGACGAATGTCGTAGCCGCGGCAAAGAGAAACACGCCACTAGCTGATACGCCCACGAGCATGCCGGCAATCGCGGAACCGATTGGGAACCCCGACAGATTCAAGCTCATGGAAACCGAGAGAACTCGACCGAACTTCGAAGGCTCCGTTCGCCGTTGTCGTAGCGTCAGTAGTCCTACATCTATCGGACCAGCAGCCATGCCTGCGATGACCAACCCGATCACGAGACCTGCTGAACCTATACATGCTGCAACAGGCCAACAAGCGATAGCGGTTACCCCCATGCCAATTGCCATCACAATCCGCTCCCGTCCCGTCCTTCGAATCCGCCCGACAATCAAGGCACCAACTGCCCCAGAAAGGCCAACGATGGCCCAAAGAAAGCCTGTCAACCTGTCACTGGCTGGAGCCTGAAAATGCAACCCAATAATCACTGGGACCACGATCACCAGTGCACCCCACGTCATCTGATACAGGGAATAGGAAATTGCCAGTCCGCGCAGCGTAGGTTCTTTAACGACTAACGCTAGTCCGTCCATAGCTTGGCGCCATATTGAGCCTGTGCAGTTACTGTGGCCCCCAGCAAGCTGGATCGGAATGACGCACGAGGCTGCGATCCCATACGCGACGGCAACTACAGCGAAGGTGGCCGTCCCGCCAAGAAACGAGAACAACGCACCGGCCAGCGCGGGTCCCAGCACGTCTACAACTGCGTAGATAGCTGTGTCGACTGCGTTTATCCGATCAAGATCTGCTGCGGAAACCAGCCGCGGCAACAGGGTTCTGATCCCGGCAGCGCCAAGAGGATTCGTCAGCGAATAAATTGAACCGATCAGCAGGAGAGTCGACTGACTAGCCAAACCGAGTACATCAACGATGACCAGCGTTGCAACAAGCACACTGCTGACGATCAGGTCCATCACGATCGCCCGTTGAGCGCCCACCCGATCAAGAAGCGCTCCCAGGACTGGACTGACGATCAGGCCTGGCACCATTCCCGCGAACGACAACCACCCCGCGAATTCGTGTGATCCGAATCGGGACAATGCGTGGAGAATAATCAGGAGCGAGAACATGCGGCCGCCTAAACGAGACATGCAAGCCGCGATCAGCACCAGAGGAATATTTTCGATCGCTAACAACCCGCGGTAAGAGGTGCTTTCAGATCTCATGCCGATTGCCGTCCAGATAGCTGTCCATTTGATCCACCTCGATATGCCGTTATTCTCGCTGTGTTTGACGGATGTCCGCTTTAACACAGCCTGAACGTATCAGGAATCATCCCTGACTTGCACATACGGCAGACCTCTCGTATGGCCTGTCGAAACATTGGGCAGGCCCGCATCGGCAAGGCGAGGAGCAGATATCAATGAACTGTGCGGACTTCGCCACGCCATTGGCAAGCCATGGCTTCGTACAGGCGCGATCGTGAGGATGGTGGGCAGCCGCGTCTTCGTAAGAATCCGACATGATGAGGAGCAGTCCATATGAGTGTTGGATTTCAACCGCCCGGGAAGCTGAACGACCGCATCACGCGCGACTCGATGACTTGATGGAGAACGGCCAGCACGACTGTGCCCGCGGTGAGGATCAGCGCCACGCGATAATCGCCAGCGATCAGGACCGCACCTGCTGCATTGGCGCTGAACAGCAAGGGTAAGCCTATGCCGAGTACGATTTGCCATGCGCCACCCGGCATCACACTTGAGGGAAGAAAAACCATGCGGCTTAGCTCGGACACCATGAAATCCGCTGGTGCCAGGCGTTGTGTCACGAGCGCGGTGAGCGAGATCACCGCAAATACCACGATGATGGAGAGCACGCCAACCGCCAGAATCGCGAGACCGCCTATCCATGCTTCCATCGGGCGATGAGGCTGAGGATCGATGAGTGGCCAGCAGCACAGCAGCGCGACGACGGGAACCAGAAATCCTGGTTCTGACCAACGGAGTAGCTGGAGCGTGCGGCGTCTCAGCGGCATGATCAGCACGGGATCCAGGAGACCGCGGACCAGCCGCAGATAATACTGGTGGATTGAGCAGATGAAGCATTCCGCCGTTAGGGTCACCATCGTAGCCAGATAAAACACGAAGATCGCCTGTTCCCGGGTCCAGCCGTTGAGCGTATCCGTGTAGATGAACACCGTATGCAGGTAGAACAGGGTCAGCATCTGCGCGACAGCCTGGATGGTGATATAGGAGACGTAATTTCCCAGGTAATGAATCTGCCTGGCAAAGGCTTTTTCAATGAGCACCAGCATGTCAGCCCCCTCCCCCGGTGTAGGTATTGATGGCCCGATACCACATCAACTTGATCAGGAGCATGAACAGCAGGATGTAAAGCATCGCGACGGCTAGCTCGACAGCGCCGACAGGCACGTCACCGCTGATGATCAGAGCCGCTGGTGCGGCAATGAAGTACTGGAACGGATTGAACGCCATGAGTGGGCGGATGTACTCCGGCCAGTAGCCCGGTGGAATGATCGCTCCGCCCAGGAACGCGGTGATCGTGGTCAGGCAAGCCAACACGAAATCCGCCTGCATCAGCCAGAACGTCAGGAGACCCAGGAATACGCCGATGCAAAAACTCAAGACGGCGCCAGCGAGCAGGAAACCGATGATCAACAGCCCGTAGCTGAACAGTTCGGCTGGCGATCGAGACACCCTCTCGGGGTTGTTCAGCCAGTAGACGACGCACAGGATGAGAACCGGTATTGCATATAGGGCACCGCCGCCCAGATAAGCTGCGAACTTCTGTCCGATATAGCTGACCGGTCTTGCCACTTGCGTCTCGAGGCGTCCCTCGATAATTTCATCGGAGATCTCCTGAACCAGGTCGTAGCAGTTGTTCAAGCGAGACAGGTAAATCGTGAAGGCGCAGTAGTAGAGAAGCTTCTCTAGCGTAAACCCGTGTATTTCCTCGTGCGCGTCATAGACTGCGCTCCAGACAAAGAACTGAATCAGGAAGGCAACGCCGGTCGCAATGAAGAAATCGACGAACAGGACGCCGCGATCTACCAGCAGGACGCGTAGGCCATTGATGGCGAAAGGACGAAGCCGATCAATCATCCTCTTCTCCCATAACGTTCACCCGCGTGGTGTTGCAGAACGTGCGTTCCTCGTCGGTGGTCATGCCACGTGTTCGGAAGGTATCGATGAGGCGGGACTCCAGCAGGCCGCCGTTATCCCGTGACACGCCGAATTGCCGGAGCAGGTCGTCCATGGCCTTGACCTGGAACACGTTGCCGCCCTGGATGAACGCGATATGCGTGCAGCAGGCCGTCAAGTCGGTCACATCATGGGTCGTGAGCAAGGTGGCAACTTGCCGTTCCACGACAACGCGATTGATCAGTGTCCTGAGCTGCTGTTTGGACTCCATGTCAACGCCGATCGTGGGTTCGTCCAGCATCAGGACGCGAGGACGATGAGCCAATGCCAGCACCACTTCGCATTTGATGCGCTCGCCGAGACTCAGTTGGCGCACCGTACGGTCCATCAGCTTGTCGACGTGAAGCATGTCGGCAAAGAGGACAACATCCTCGCGAAACGCCTCGACCGGTACGCGATAGATGCGTCGAATTGCATCGAATGAGTGCCGTACGGGAAGATCCCACCAGAGCGATGTCTTGTGCCCGAACACAGCGGCGATCTGGTTAAGAAAGTGCGACGACAGGCGGCCCGGCTCATGCCCCAGAACTGAAATCCGGCCCGATGACGGTTTCAGGAGACCGGTTAGCAGCTTGATCATGGTTGACTTGCCGGCCCCGTTCGGGCCGACCAGCCCCAGGCACTCGCCAGCACGAATCTGAAGGTTCACCTGGTTGAGTGCCGTATGCGTCTCAAAAGTCGGCTTCAGCAATTGCCGCCACAGCGGACTCTCGTGACGACGGGTCCGATACATGCGGCTGACACCAACGACGTCGACCACGACAGTGCCGCGCTCCGTCTCGCGCTGTGCGTCTTCATTCATTGAATGATCCCAGCGATAGGCTCTGGCAAATTTAGAGCAGTGATTCTTGAATCTCCAGAAAAATTACATATCTCCTACTAGATTCCTACTTACACCTACCTTAGCTGTCAGGCTCCGGACGTAATGAGGTTAGAAATGGCAATCCGGACGACGCGCTCGTCATGACCAGGTTCGAGGAACCAGCCGATACCTGAATGGACCGCAAGCAGGCGCGAAAACGAAAACGCCAATTCTTTCCGCTTCAATCTGCAACTGCGGTGCAAACGAACAAAAGCCCGCGAACGACGCATCGTTCGCGGGCCTTGTGCATGCGAGCGCACCTGTCTCCAGTGCGCGACGACGGAATCAACTCATCGCATGCAAATAATGATAGAGCCCGGCCGCGGCCGCGCCGCCGGCAAGCGGCCCGAGCACCGGAATCCACGCATAGCGCCAGTCGCTGTCGCGCTTGCCCGGAATCGGCAGTAGCGCATGCATGATGCGCGGCGAGAGATCGCGCGCCGGGCTCATCGCATAGCCGGTCGGGCCGCCGAGCGAAATGCCGATGCCGAGCACGAGCAGCCCCACAGGCAGCGCATCGAGCGCGCCGAGCCCCACCTGCGGCGCGGCCAGATAGAGCACGCCGAGGATCAGCACGAAAGTGCAGATCGCCTCCGTCAACACGTTGTGCCGCTTGCTGCGAATCGCGGGCGCGGTGCAAAACACCGCGAGCTTGATATCCGGGTCGGCTTCTTTCGCGAAGTGCTGGCGATACGCGAGCCACACGAGCAGTGCGCCGGCCATACCGCCCAGCATCTGCGCCGCGATATAGCCGCCCACTTTCGACCACGCGAACTTGCCCGCCAGCGCGAGGCTGATGCTCACGATCGGATTGAGGTGCGCGCCGCTGAACGAGGCCGTCACGTAGACCGCCACGAACACGGCCATCGCCCAGCCCATCACGATGACGATGAGGTCGGCGCCCTTGCCCTTCGTTTTTGCTAGCAGCACGTTGGCGACAGCGCCGTTGCCGAGCAGCACGAGAATGGCCGTGCCGATGAATTCCGCAATATAGGGTGACATGATTGTCCAGTAGTCTCTCTGCCCGCGCTGTGCATACGCACGAGGCGCATGCAATCCAGCGGCGGGTTATGTTAGTTAGTTATGCTTTGTGACTGAAAGCCTGACCACATCGCTCAATGCGAGTCGTCGGCCCAGGCCTTGGCCGCGCGCACCGCCCGCTGCCAGCCCGCGCGGCAGGCATCGACCTGCGCAGCCTGCATCGACGGCGTGAAGCGCCGGTCGAGCTTCCACTGGCTCTGCAGTTCGCTCACGTTCTGCCAGTAACCGGTTGCGAGGCCGGCGAGATAGGCGGCGCCGAGCGCCGTGGTTTCGGTGATCTTCGGGCGCACCGCATTCACGCCGAGCAAGTCTGCCTGAAACTGCATGAGCAGGTTGTTCGCGCTCGCGCCGCCGTCCACGCGCAGCTCGCCCACGCTGATGCCCGAATCCGCTTCCATTGCGGCCAGCACGTCGAGCGACTGGTACGCGATCGAATCGAGCGCCGCCCGCGCCAGATGCGCCGAGGTCGTGCCGCGCGTCACGCCGAACAGGGTGCCGCGCGCACGAGGGTTCCAGTGCGGCGCACCGAGGCCAGCGAAGGCCGGCACGAGGTACACGCCGTCCGTATGCGGCACGCTCGCGGCAAGCGCCTCGATCTCGGGCGCGCTCTTGATGATGCCCATGCCGTCGCGCAGCCACTGCACCACGGCTCCTGCAATGAAAATGCTGCCTTCCAGCGCATAGTTGATCTCGTCGCCGATCTGCCAGGCGATCGTCGTCACGAGATTGTTCTTCGACTCGATGGGCTTCGCGCCCGTGTTCATCATCAGGAAGCAGCCCGTGCCGTAGGTGTTCTTCACCATGCCCGTGCTCGTGCACATCTGGCCGAACATCGCGGCCTGCTGGTCGCCCGCGATGCCAGCGAGCGGGATCTTCGAGGCGAACACCGTGGTCTTGGTCGGACCATAAATTTCGGATGACGAACGAACTTCGGGAAGCATGCTGCGCGGAATTTCGAGGGCGTCGAGCAATTCGTCGTCCCATTGGCGCGTGTGAATATTGAAGAGCATGGTGCGCGACGCGTTCGTCACGTCGGTCACGTGCAATTCGTGCTTCGTGAAGTTCCATACGAGCCAGCTGTCGACGGTGCCGAAAGCGAGCAGGCCTCGCCGCGCCTTTTCGCGCGCGCCGGGCACGTTGTCCAGGATCCAGCAGATCTTCGTTGCCGAAAAGTACGAATCGATCGGCAAGCCGGTTTTCGCGCGCACTGTCTCTTCGAGACCGCGTGCCTTGAGCGAGTCGCAGAAGTCGGCCGTGCGCCGGTCCTGCCAGACGATGGCGTTATAGATGGGATGGCCCGTCTCACGGTCCCAGACGATCGTCGTCTCACGCTGGTTCGTAATGCCGATTGCCGCGATGCTGGTGCCGTTCAGGCCCGCGCGCGTGACGGCCTCGGCGGCCACGCCGGCCTGCGTCGACCAGATTTCCTGTGGATCGTGCTCCACCCAGCCCGGTTGCGGATAAATCTGTTCGAACTCTTTCTGGGCAATCGAAACGATGTTGCCCGCGCGGTCGAAAAGCATGGCGCGCGAACTCGTGGTGCCCTGGTCGAGCGCAAGGATGTACTGTTCCGGCATGTCTCTCATCTCCATCTGTAAGTAGTTGTGCTAACGCGCCGGGAAAATCGGCGCGTGGCGATGCTCAAAGCTGCATAGAACTGCTTGACGTCGCTGAACGGCTCAAGCCGGCGAACTTCAGTGCTGCGCGGTCGCCGTCGCGCTTGTTGCGGCAAACCAGCCATCGATAGCAGCGGCCACGCCGGAAAGCGTGCCCGGCGCGACATGCAGGCCGAGCTTCGAGCGGCGCCACAGCACGTCTTCGGCGCGCGTCGCCCATTCGTTGTCGCGCAAATAGCGCAATTCGGCTTCGTAGATGCCGGGCGCGACCTCGGCGCCCAGCTCCGCGAGCGACTGCGCGTTGCCCACCAGACGCCCGGCGCGCGTGCCGTACGCACGCGCGTACCGGCGTGCCAGCGCGGCGGGCAGCCACGAGTGACGCTTCGCGAAGTCCTGCGCAAAAGGCTCGAAGCGCGCCTGCGCGATGTCGCCGCCGGGCAGCGGCGCGCCGGCTGTCCACGCCGGTGCGGTGCGATCAAGCGAGCGGCACAGCAGGTCGGACGCTTCTTCGGCCAGCTTGCGAAACGTCGTGATCTTGCCGCCGAACACCGAAAGTAGCGGCGCGCCCGCGGCCTCGTCGAGTTCGAGCTTGTAGTCTCGCGTGACGGCGGACGCATTCTCCGCGCCCTCTTCTTCGAGCAGCGGACGCACGCCCGAGTAGGTCCATTGCACGTCGGCCGGCGAGATCTTGCGCTTGAAATAGCGGTTGATCGATTCGCACAGATAGCGCGTTTCGTCGCCGTCGATCGAGACCTTCGCGGGGTCGTTGCGATACTCCACATCGGTCGTGCCGATCAGCGTGAAGTCATGCTCGTACGGAATCGCGAAGATGATGCGCTTGTCCGGGTTCTGAAAGATGTACGCATGGTCGTGGTCGAACAGGCGCTTCGTCACGATATGGCTGCCTTTCACGAGCCGCACGCTGTGCTGCGCGCCGCGCCCGAGCGCACCGTGCAGCACCTCGCCCACCCACGGGCCGGCCGCGTTGGCGATGGCGCGTGCGCGCACCTCGAAGGTGCTGCCGTCCGGGCGGCGCAGGAGCGCCTTCCATTCGCCACCCGCGCGACCCGCGCCATCCCCGCCGTTCGCGGCGTTCGTGCGCACCGCCGAAACGAGCTTCGTGCGTGTGACGATTTGCGCGCCGCGCTCCTTCGCGTCGAGCGCGTTGAGCACGACGAGGCGCGCGTCGTCGACCCAGCCGTCCGAATAGACGAAGCCGCGCCGGATCGAATCGACGAGCGGCGCGCCCGCCGCATGGCGGCGCATGTCGATACCGCGCGAGCCCGGCAACAGTTCGCGCTTCGCGAGGTGATCGTACAAAAACAGGCCCATGCGAATGAGCCACGCGGGACGCAGGTTCGGCATGTGCGGCATGACGAAACGCAGCGGCCACATGATGTGAGGCGCCGCGCGCAGCAGCGTTTCGCGCTCCTGCAGCGCCTTGCGCACGAGCCCGAACTCGTTGTACTCGAGATAGCGCAGCCCGCCGTGAATCAGCTTGGTGCTGCACGACGAGGTGTGCGAGGCGAGGTCGTCCTGTTCGCAAAGGAGCACCGACAGGCCGCGCCCTGCCGCGTCGCGCGCGATGCCCGCGCCGTTGATCCCGCCGCCCACGACGAGCAGATCGTACCGATTCTGTTGAGTCACCTGCTGTCCCTGAAGATAAATCGAACTTCGAAATGTTCGAATTCGAAATTTATCGAACATGAACGAAAAAGTAAAGGTTCGATTTCGACCTATGCGACGTGGATTTGCGCGAAATCGAACGAAAACGAAAAACCCGAAAATGAAATGGGGCGCGAATGCGGGGACTCCCAGGCGCGGTCCCAGGTCGCTTTTATGGAAGCAACGACCCTGCCCGCGCTCGAAACGCGCCGGATTTCAGAGGGTAAACAGCGAATACGTCTTGCGAAACGCGCCGAAAAAGCGCGCGCGAAGCCGCCGGCTACGCGGCGACGTGAACCTGCGTGCCCGCGGCCAGCACCGCCTCGCTCATTTCCGCGGGCAGCGGCTGGTCGGTGAAGAGCGCGTGGATCTGGCTCAGATGCCCCTGGCGCACGAGCGCCGGGCGGCCGACCTTCGAGTGGTCGGCCACGAGGTAGATCGTGCGCGCATGCTCGATGATGGCCTGCGCCACGCGCACCTCGCGCGTGTCGAAGTCGCGCAGCGTGCCGTCGGGCTCGATGGCCGAGGTGCCGATGATGGCGTAATCCACCTTGAACTGGCGGATGAAATCGATGGTGTGCTCGCCGACGATACCTTTGTCCCACGGCCGCACGACGCCGCCCGTGATCATCACTTCGCAATCGGGATAGCCGCTCATCAGGCTCGCCACGTTGAGGTTGTTCGTGACGACGCGCAGCCCTCGATGATGATTGAGCGCTCGGGCGACTTCCTCGGTCGTCGTGCCGAGATTGATGAAGAGCGATGCCTGATCGGGAATATGCTGGGCCGCTAGCGCCGCGATACGGCGCTTCTCCTCATGGAACATGTGCTGACGCGCGCTGTACGAGACGTTCTCGGAACTCGTCGGCAAACTCGCGCCACCGTGATAGCGGCGCAGGAGATTCATGTCGGCGAGCCAGTTCACGTCGCGGCGGATGGTTTGCGGCGTGACGTCGAAATGAGAAGCGAGATCGTCGACCGTGACGAAGCCGTCGCGTTGCACCCATTCGAGCATTTCCTGCTGGCGCGCGTTCAGGGTGAGGCGAGGATCTCGTGTCATGGGCTCGTTTTGCATACGGATGAGGACGGGCCTATTGTAGGGCTTGCCAACCCGATTCAGGAGACAGCCGATGCACACCCTAAGCAAATGGATGGCAGGCGCAGCCCTGTTCGCCGCGACCGCCATGCTTGCGCCGTTGCCCGCCGCCGCGCAAACGAACCCGGGTGCCCCGCAACTCGCCGCACCCGCGGGCGACGGCACCTTCCTTCTGACGATCTTCCTGAAACACGACGAGTCGAAGCCGCTGCCGAAGATCAATCAGCAGCTCGCGGAACAGGGGTTCTACAAGGCCTTTCCGCCGCCCGGCATCGAAGTGGTGTCGTGGTATGTGATGATGGGGATCGGCCAGGTCGTGACGCTGCGCGTGCCCGCCAACCGCCTGCGCGAGGTGAATCGCGCGATCGAGCAAACGGCATGGGGCGGCTACCACACCGAGTTCTATCCCACCTACGACTACAAGGCGCTCGCCGAACAGGCCCGCGCGCGCAACGGCGAATAGCCGGGTGATGACGCGTCGTCGACCGGCGCGTCTGGCAGACCATCGCCTCCGTCGCCGCGTGTGCGCTTTTTGTTGACCTTTATTTCCAATTTATTAGAAAATGCCTCCATCATCATGGAACGCGGCCAAATGGACAGTCCGAACGACCCCGGAATCAACGAGCGAATCGCCCGTTGCGTGCGCGACTTGCGCGCCACGCGCGGCCTGACGCTGGACGCACTGGCCGCGCGTAGCGGCGTGAGTCGTTCGATGATCTCGATGATCGAGCGAGGCGCCGCCAGCCCCACCGCGGTCGTGCTGGAGAAGCTCGCTGCCGGGCTTTCCGTGTCGATGGCGAGCCTCTTCGGCACGAGCAGCGAAGACACACCCGCCGAACCCCTGGTGCGCCGCGAACAGCAGGCGCAATGGCGCGACCCGCAGTCCGGCTATACGCGCAGGAGCGTGTCGCCGCCCAACTGGCCGTCGCCGATCCAGCTGGTCGAAGTCGATTTCCCGGCCGGCGCGCGCGTAGCCTACGAAACCAGCCGCCGCGAAAACGTGCTTCACCAGCAGGTCTGGGTGATGGAAGGACGTATCGACGTGGAGCTGGGCGATCAACGGCATTCGCTCCATGCGGGTGATTGCCTCGCCATGCGGCTCGACCGGCCCCTGATCTTCAGCAATCCGGGCACGCGGGCCGCGCGCTATGTCGTCGCCATCTGCGACATGAGCGGTGTCTGAACCCACGTAGCGCGGTCCAGCCTGCCACCCTTTTCATTTAAAGAGGATTCCCTATGAACTCGAAATCAAAGAGCGACGCTGTGCGCTTCATCGACTGCAACGAAGCGGAGCATGCGACGGCGATTCTCGAGATCCTCAACGACGCAATCGTCAATTCGACGGCGCTCTACGACTACAAGCCGCGCCCGCCCGAGGCGATGGCGGCCTGGTTCGGCGCCAAGCGCGCGAACGGCTTTCCGGTAGTGGGCGCCGTGGACGAGGCCGGCACGCTGCTCGGCTTCGCGAGCTGGGGCACGTTTCGCGCGTTTCCGGCGAACAAGTACACGGTCGAACACAGCGTGTACGTGCATCGCGACCAGCGCGGACGCGGCCTCGGCGAGCGCCTGCTCCTCGAGTTGATCCGGCGCGCCCGCGGGCAGCAGATTCATGTGCTCGTGGGCTGCATCGACGCGGCCAATTCCGGCAGCATCGCCCTGCACACGAAGCTCGGATTCACTCACGCAGGCACGATCAAGGAAGCGGGATTCAAATTCGGCCGCTGGCTCGACGCCGCTTTCTACCAGCTCAATCTGGAGATGCCCGCGCCGCCCGTGGACGGCTGAAGTACGCGCGCTTTCTTGCGCGCAGCCGCTCACGGGCCGCTCGCATCGAGGCGCACGCCGCGCGGGACGCGCGCAGGTTCACGTGACTGCGACTGAGGCGCTCGGCTTTTCGCCTGGCGCGCCGCGCTTGCCAGCGCACAACGAGCACAGCGCACCCTACTGCCGCAAGCACGGCCGCGCGAAACGGCTGCGACTCGAACGCCTTGATCGGCACGTGCAGCAGCACGATCGAAACGACCACGGCAGCCTGAATGAGGACCAACGAAAGCGAAGCGGCGATAACGTAGACGCGCAGGCGGTCGGTCGGCGGCTTCATGCGGCTGTACTCCCGGAAGGTTGCGCGAACAACGATGTCCAGCGTGGCTGGCACCAGCCTTGCCCCTCGCGACTGTCAGTCACATGGCGGCGCGCAACAGTGGGCAAGGTCATGCGATCGTGACCGCTGTTACCTGAAGAGAACCTTAAGAGAAGCTGCGTGCGATGACGTTTTTTCGTCTGACGAAATTTCCTTTTTTGGTCCATTCAGCGCTTACATAAGGTTGGCTTAAGTTGGCGCAGGGTACGCTGGAACGCTGCAACCCGTATGGCCAATGCAGTCATGAATCGCACCTACGAATATCGCGGCTACGCAATCCGCGTTGGCGTCGAAGCGAATGGCCCGGTCCCGCTCGAGCGCTCGGAAATCAAACGCCCTCGTTACGCGGCCGTGGTAAGCATCGCCTCAAGCGACAATCCCGCCGCGCCCTCGTCCGCCCTGAAAATCGACGACGCTGCCGGGCTCCCCTTCAGCTCCGATATCGACGCCTTGATGGGCGGCTACAGCGCGGCCCGCCGCCTGATCGACGAACAGCTCGCCGATACGCAAGGCTGACCCCCAAAGCCAAAAAAAGGTTCTTCGCGGATTTGCGCACTCTGAGTATGGCCCAGCGCATACGGGCTAGACGGATCAGCTATCTGCAAGAGCCAACAGCGCTTCACCCTTGGCGGCAGCCCGTTGAAAGGCGTCTCGCTGTGTAACCCTGCCGACATACTCCAGGAAGGCGTCACGCCTGGGCAGGGTCTCGAGCCCCAGACCCCAGCCAATATGCGATCCGACGTAGACGTCGGCCGCAGTGAATCGCTCTCCGGCAATGAAAGTACTTGAACGCACTGCGCGTTCGAGTTGGTCCACCGTGCGCTCATAGCTGCCGTGGCCGAAGAAGAACTCCTGCTCCGCAGCCGGCACGAACCCGGCTCGATGGTTGGTGACAGCCTGCTCGACCGGTCCCGCCGCGAAAAACATCCACCGGTAGTAGTTGGCCCGCTCTTGCGCAGTGGGCGCCAGGCCAGCGTCCGGGAAGGTTTCGGCGAGGTACGCGCAGATTGCCGCACTCTCCGATATCACCCGGCCGTCATGCACAATTGCCGGCACCTTGCCCATCGGGTTCACCTCCGTGAAAAAGCGACTACGCTCGTCGAGAATGCCATATGAGCGCGCGAGCGCTGCGCCGCCCCATCGATCCGCCTCGCTGGAGCGTTCGTAATCGAGCACAACCGTTTCGTACTCGCACCCTGCCTCTTCGAGCATCCAGTGCACGATGCGGCCGCGGGAGTTGGGGTTGGTATAAAACGTCAGTGGCAATGTCCCACTCACCCGAATCAGATCTTCTGCTTCGTTGCGCTCTCTCGCCTGCATCGTTACTCTCCTCTGGACATTCCGCCCGCTACGTGGATGACGGGACAAAGATAAAACATTGGCCGCACGGTCGCATCAGCTTGACACGCCAGATAACTTGCGGAGTACGCCAATCGCGAATACAGTGCGATCCACGCCGATTGCAGACGAAGGTTGCTCTCAAATCCTTCCTGAGCGGACGGCCTCCTCTATCCTGCAACTGGCGCAGCGAACGGTTCCTTCCCGTTCGCCAGGAATCTTCGACGCGTGTGGGGCCAGGCAGTCGAAGCCCTTAATTGCGCGTGGCGTCATCGAAGGCAAACTCAATGAAAGACGTTCGTGGGGACCGCTGCAAAGTGCCGGAATCCTTCTGGCGCGCCGTTGAGCTACAGGGACTGCGTTCTGAGGCGGTCCTGAGGGTGGCCGGTCTTCCTGCCATGCTCCGTCACGATGCAGCTGCGAGCATCAGCACCGCTGAGCTTTTCGCAATCTGGCGTGCCATCGAATCACTGTCAGGTGATGCAGGCTTCGGCATCAAAATGGTCCGAGACACCAGCACCGCAACGCATAAGCTTGCGTTCCTCGCCGCTACCTATGCCGAAAATTATCGTGATGGTCTGGCGAGGGTTATCCGATTCAAGCGGCTTTGCAGCCCCGATAAGCTCCATTGCGAGGAGAAGAACGGCCGTGTCTCGATCACGATCGAATGGCCGCACGGCACTGAGCCGGAGCCTGATCTCTCGGTCGATGCCAGCTTTGCAATGCTGATCGAGTTGGGACGGCGTGGAACGGGTCAACATCTAAGCCCGGTAGCGATCGAGTTCAAACGGGCCCGCCCCGTTACGGACTTCCACGACGCCTACTTCAACTGCCCGATCCGCTTCGGCGCGGCACAAAACCGGTTAGTTCTGGCTTGCGCCGATCTTGACCGCCCGTTTATCAATCACAACCCGGAGCTCTTGCATATGCTTGCGCCCGCGCTGGCGCAAGCGATGAGCGAACTGGAAGCGGAAAGCACCCTGGTCGAGCAAATCAAAACGGTGCTCAAACGGATTATGCCGAGCGGCCGACCCGAGATTACCAGTGTCGGTCGCGAGCTCGGCATGAGCGAACGCACTTTGCAGCGTCGGATTACAGCGGAAGGCACGACGTTCCGTGCGCTCCTCGGCGATGCTCGTCAGGAGCTTGGCATGCAGTTGCTGTCGGACCCCGCTTTAGAGATCCAGGAAGTGGCTTGGCTCTTGGGTTACCAGGATACCAACTCGTTCTATCGTGCCTTCCGTGAATGGGCGGACACGACGCCAGGGAGATGGCGTCAAATGAAACGACGATCAGCAAATAGCGGAAAGCACCCCGGTTGAGCAAATCACAACGGCGCCCAACCGGGTTATGCCCAGCGCCGTCCCGAGGTCGCCGGTGTCAGTTGTGAGCCAACCCGCGGCCGAAATCTGCGAAGAGCAAAAAAAAGCGCGAAGGCCCGAAGCCCTCGCGCGCTTTTGCAGGGACGCCTTACGAGCGCACCCCGCTTGGGGCTCAGTCGCGGTTCGCCTGCAACACCGTCAACGCGGCCATGTTGATGATGCGTCGCACCGTCGAGCTGGACGTCAGCACGTTCACCGGCGCATTCACGCCCAGCAGGAACGGGCCGACCGCCACGTTGCTGCCCGCACCCGTCTTGAGCAGGTTGTAGGCGATGTTGCCCGAGTCCACGTTCGGGCAGACGAGCAGGTTCGCGGCACCCTTGAGCTTCGAATGCGGCAGGATGCGCAGGCGCAGCGCTTCGTCCAGTGCGCAGTCCCCGTGCATTTCCCCATCGATTTCCAGGTCGGGATTCTTTTCCGTCACGAGCTTGAGCACTTCGCGCATCTTGGTGCCCGAGGCCGAGCTGCCCGAGCCGAAGTTCGAACGCGAGAGCAGCGCGACCTTCGGTGCGAGATTGAGCCACTCCATCTGACGCGCGGCCGCCAGCGTGAATTCGGCGATCTGCTCGGCGTTGGGGTTGTCGTTCACGTGCGTGTCGACGATCGCGACCGTGCGCTTGTCGAGCAGCAGGATGTTCATCGCCGCGTACGTATTCGCGTTGCGCTGCTTGCCGATCACCTCGTCGACGAAGCGCAGGTGGTCGTGATAGGCGCCCACCGTGCCGCACACCATGCCGTCGGCGTCGCCGAGGCGCACCATCATCGCGCCGATCAGCGTGAGGCGGCGGCGCATTTCCACACGCGCCATCTCCTTCGAAATGCCATCGCGGCAACGCAGTTCCCAGTAGGTCGTCCAGTACTGGTGGAAGCGTTCATCGTACTCGGGGTTCGTGACTTCCACGTCTTCGCCGAGCTTCAGGCGCAGACCGAATTTCTCGATGCGGGCGAGCAGCACCTCGGGGCGGCCGATCAGGATCGGACGCGCAAGCTTCTCGTCCACGATCACCTGCACCGCGCGCAGCACGCGCTCTTCTTCGCCTTCGGCGAACACGATGCGCGACTTGCCGCCGTCACGCACGAACTGCTTCGCGGCCGCGAAGATCGGCTTCATGAACGCGCCCGAGTGATACACGAACTGCTGAAGTTCGTTCGTGTAGGCGCCGAAGTCGTCGATGGGGCGCGTGGCCACGCCGTCTTCCATCGCGGCCTTGGCCACGGCCGGAGCGATTCGTACGATCAAACGCGAGTCGAACGGCTTCGGGATCAGGTACTTCGGCCCGAAACGCAGGTCGTAAGCGCCGTAGGCGGCGGCCACCGAGTCGTTCAGCTCTTCTTCCGCGAGCTTGGCGATAGCATGCACGGCCGCGATTTCCATGTTGCGCGTGATGGTCGTTGCGCCTACATCGAGTGCGCCGCGGAAGATGTACGGGAAGCACAGCACGTTATTGACCTGGTTCGGGAAATCCGAACGGCCCGTGGCGATCACCGCGTCCGGGCGCGCTTCGAGCGCGACCTCGGGGAAAATTTCCGGCGTCGGGTTCGCGAGCGCCAGAATGAGCGGCTTGTCCGCCATCTTCGTGACCATGTCGGCCTTGAGCACGCCGCCCGCCGAAAGGCCGAGGAACACGTCCGCGCCTTCGATCACTTCGGAAAGCGAGCGCGCCGAGGTGTCCTGCGCGAAGCGTTCCTTGTCCGGGTCCATCAGCGTCGTGCGCCCCTGGTAGACCACGCCGTCGATGTCGGTCACCCAGATGTTCTTGAGCGGCAGGCCCAGATCCACCATGAGGTCCAGACACGCGAGCGCCGCCGCGCCCGCGCCCGAGGTCACGACCTTGACCTTCGTGATGTCCTTGCCGATCACCTTCAGGCCGTTCATGAACGCGGCCGAAACGGTGATCGCGGTGCCGTGCTGGTCGTCGTGGAAGACCGGAATCTTCATGCGCTCGCGCAGCTTGCGCTCGACCGTGAAGCAGTCGGGCGCCTTGATGTCTTCCAGATTGATCCCGCCGAACGTGGCTTCGAGGCTCGCGATGATGTCCACGAGCTTGTCGGGATCGCTTTCGGTGATTTCGATGTCGAACACGTCGATGCCGGCGAACTTCTTGAAGAGCACCGCCTTGCCTTCCATGACCGGCTTGGAGGCCAGCGCGCCGATATTGCCGAGGCCCAGCACGGCCGTGCCGTTCGTGATCACGCCCACCAGGTTGCCACGGCTCGTGTAGCGAAACGAGTTCTGCGGATCTTCGACGATCTCCTCGCAGGCCACGGCCACGCCCGGCGTATAGGCAAGCGCGAGATCGCGCTGGGTGACGAGGGGCTTGCTGGCCGTCACCGAGATCTTGCCCGGCGTGGGGAACTGGTGATATTCGAGGGCGGCCTGACGATCGGTCTTGTTCATGTTCCTCACTCTGATGATGTGCCCCACGCACGGAAGGCGCGGCGGTCGTGTCCGAATGAGACGATTCTAGAGAGCCGTCATAACCTGCCCATTTTGATTTAGTATGGGGCCATTATTTTTTTGTTATGCCCCCGGTTATTGTGTCTTTCAGCATCGACGAAGTGACGAGGCGGTTGAATACGCGCCTGAAAATGCGCCATCTGGTGCTGCTCCTGCAGATTCGCCAGCACGGCTCGCTCACGCGCGTGGCGGAGCACATGGCGACGAGCCAGCCCGCCGTCACCAACGCGCTGGCCGAAATGGAGAGCATGTTCGGCGCGCCCCTTTTCGAACGTTCGTCGCGCGGCATGACGCCCACGGCGCTCGGCAACGTGGTGCTCGCGCGTGCCCAGGCCATGCTGCACGACCTCGATCACCTCGCGCGCGACATCGAAGCCGTGGTGGCCGGCCACGCCACGCGCGTGCACGTGGGCGTGATTCCGTTCATCTCGGGGCGCACGCTCGCGGCGGCGATCCGCGTTACCCAATCGCGCCTTCCGCAGCGCGTCACCATGACGATTCACGAAGGCACCAGCGACGCGCTCCTGCCGCAGTTGCGCGACCACACCCTCGATATCGTGATCGGCCGCGCGTCTTCTGCTGTCGATGTCTCGCAGCTGCGCTTCGAGGTGCTGCATCAGCAAAAGCCGCGGCTCATCGCGAGCCGGCGGCTCGCGGCGCGTCTCGCGCGCGGCAAGCTCAACTGGGAAAAGCTCGTCGAGCTGGACTGGATACTGGGCGCGCCGCACACGCCCATGCGCGAGCAGATTTCCGATCTCTTCCTGCACGCGGGCGTGGCGCCGCCCGTACCCATCGTGGAAAGCTACACGTCGCGGCTGATCGGCGAAATGATCGTTGCGAACGAAAACGCCGTGTCGATCGTGCCCGCCGATATCGCCGAGGAACTCGTGCACTTCGCGGGCGTGGCGATCGTGCCGTACACGCTCGACTGGACGCTGCCGCCCGTTGCCATGTTCACGCGTGCCGGCGTGCTGCGCGATGTCGATGCGACCTTTGGGCAGTCGCTGCGCGAGTTGTATCAGGAGGCGGAGAAGGCGCGGGGTTAGCGCCTTTTCCTGCAACTCGCTTTCCTGCTCTTCCAGCTCCAGCCCGTGCGTGCGGTCGTGGTCGAGCAGTTCGCGCACGAGTTCTTCCAGCGTCATGCGCCGAACGCCGTCGCGCAGCCCGCAGCGTAGCCGCTGCTCGGGCGTGAGGCGCTTGAGCGATGCGCAAAGACGGCGCCGGCCTTCGCTGAATTCGCCCATGGCCGTGACGAGATCCTGGCGCAGGTATGCGCGCGCTTCGGCGAGCGCCGTGCCGTCCACGGAGGCGATTTCCGGCAGTTGGACCTTGCGCACGGCGCTGAAACGCTCCGCAAAAACCGTGTCGAGATCGCGCAGATGGCAGGCGTACTCGAGCAACGAGAAGCCCGTGCCCTCTCTCAAACCCCTCGCCCGCCTCCAGCCGGAGCACGATATGCGTGTCGCCCGCGTTCGCGCCGTCGACATAGCGGTCCTTCAGATACGCATCCACGCTCACTGGCGCATGATTCGCCCCGCCGTGACCGACGGGTGTCGACGAACTGCCGCGCGAGGTCCTGAAAGAGATCGATGTCCTCGACGAGGACCACGCGCAAATTCCAGCGCGTGACGCTCATGGCATAGGCGCGCAATCGCGCCGTCCGCGATTCGATCTGCCGCGGGAAAGCGCCCGAGCGGGCCACGATCGCCGCGTTTTAGGTGTTTACCCGCGATCGTATTGTCAGCCAGTTATCGATATGCCGATAATACTCTCATGGATGTGAAAACTGCAGTGCGCGTCTTCGACGTGGTCAACCTCTTTGCCGAAGTCCGGCAACCGATGATCTACAGCGAGATTGCGCGTCGAACCGGGATCCCGCTGTCGAGCTGCCACGCGCTGCTACAGACGATGGTGGCCAAAGGCTATCTGTACGCGCCGGGCGTCAAGGCCGGCTATTACCCCACGCAGCGCCTGCTGCATGTCGCGCGCGACATCTGCAGCGAGGACCCGCTCACGCTGATGTTCCAGCCGCTGCTCACCGCGCTGCGCGACGCCACCGGCGAGACGGCCGCGCTCGCCACGCTCGCGGGCACCCGCGTGGTCTATCTCGACGTGATGGAGTCGCGCCAGAAGATTCGCTACAGCGACGAACCGGGCGGTTTCATGACCATCGCCAGCGCGGCGGGCAAGGCGCTGCTCGGCGCGCTGCCCCCGGCCGCGCGCCGCAAGCTGCTCGACAGTTGCGAGCCGCCGTTGCGCTCGGCCAGTGGCGCGGTCATCGAGCGCGGCGCGTTCGAGCGCGACGTCGAGCAGGGCGTGACCGACGGCTGGCATCGCTCGACGGGCGAAAGCGTGGAGGACGTGGCCGGTCTCGCGCGCGGCTTCCTGATTCATGGCGAAGCGTTTGCGCTCGTCATCGGCGCGCCCAAGGCGCGTCTTCTGAAGAACGAGCAGAACGCCGTGAAGGCGCTGCTCGAGGTGTACGCGCAAATCCCGCCCTCGCTGCTCACCGCTTGAGGCGCCTCCCGGACACTGCAGGTAGCGATGCACGAACGCGGCCGGTTGATCCGGCGCGCTTGGCTTCCCGAAGTTGGAGATAGACAGCATGCGTTGGAAGAACCGGCCGGAAGGCTCGACCTGGGGCGACTTCGGTCCCGACGATCAATTGGGCCGCCCCAATCTCATCGGCGCGGAGCAGGTGCTCAAGGGCGCGCAGGAGATACGCGCGGGTCTCACGTTCACGCTTTCGCTGCCGCTCGACTTTCCGGGCGAGAGCAAGCTGAACGTGCGCCGCCATCCGCCCGTGCTGCGTCCCACCTTCCGCGACGGCCTGCCCTATGTGAATTTTCCGTTCGCGCGCAACGAAGCGGGCGCCACCGACGTGGTGAGCGACGATCAGGTGTTGCTCTCGCTGCAATATTCCACGCAGTGGGACTCGCTCGCGCACGTGGGCGCGCGCTTCGACGCCAACGGCGACGGCGTGGCCGAGAGCGTTTACTACAACGGCTATCGAGCGAACGTGGACGTGATCGGCCCGATGGAATATCGCGCCGAAGACAATTTCGCACCTCACGCGTGCGGCGGCGAGCATAGCCATGCGGACGTGCTCGGCATCGAGCACCTCGCCGTGAAGGGCATGCAGGGCCGCGGCGTGCTGATCGATTTGACCGCGCATTTCGGCCGCGAATTGCGCACCGTGGGCTACGACGACCTGATGCGCGTGATCGAGGCCGACGGCGTGGAGGTCGAGCGCGGCGACATGCTGGTGCTGCGCACCGGCTTCGCGGAGATGGTGCTCGACATGAACCGCCAGCCCGATGAAGCCGTTTTGTCGAGCCACTGCAGCGCACTCGACGGGCGCGACGAGCGCCTGCTGCAATGGATCACCGATTCGGGCATCGCCGCGCTCGCCGCCGACAACTATGCCGTCGAGCGCTTTCCCGCGCGCGCGCCGGACACGCCCGGCGATCATCCGCTTTTGCCGCTGCATCACCACTGCCTCTTCAAGCTCGGCCTGCCGCTAGGCGAGCTTTGGTATCTGCGCGATCTCGCGCTGTGGCTGCGCGAACACGAGCGCTCGCGCTTCATGCTCACCGCGCCGCCGCTGCGGCTGCCGGGCGCGATGGGCTCGCCCGTCACGCCGGTCGCCACGGTTTGATCGACTCATTCGTATTCCTCTGTTTTATCCACATTCCTGAAAGAACATGGCGAAAGAAAGAGTCCTGATTACCGGCGGGGCCGCCGGCATCGGCGCCGCGTGCGCCGCGCGCTGCGAGGCCGACGGTTACGAAGCGGTCGTGATCGACCGCGTGGGCGACGGCATCCTGGCCGACCTCTCCGACACCCGAGCAACGGCGGCCGCGCTCGCCCGCGCGCTGGAAGGCGGACCGATCACGCGGCTCATCAACAACGTGGGCGTGGTCGTGCCCAACGATGCCGGGCACCAGACGCTCGAAGAACTCGAACGCGCGTGGGCGCTCAACGTGCGCTGCGCGCAGCAGTGCATGCAGGCGCTCCTGCCCGACATGAAAGCCGCAGGCTTCGGGCGCATCGTCAACATGTCGTCGCGCGCCGCGCTCGGCAAGGAGCTGCGCACGGCCTATTCGGCCACCAAGGCCGCGTTGATCGGCATGACGCGCGTATGGGCGCTCGAACTCGGCGCGTTCGGCGTCACAGCGAACGCCATTGGCCCCGGCCCGATCCGCACCGAACTCTTCGACCGCGCCAATCCGCCCGGCGCGCCACGCACGGAAGCCATCATCAACGCCGTGCCCGTGAAGCGCGTGGGCACGCCCGAAGATGTCGCGCACGCGGCGTCGTATCTGCTCGACGCGCGCAGCGGCTTCGTCACGGGCCAGGTGCTCTATGTGTGCGGCGGCATGACCGTCGGCTTCGCGGGGGTTTGACGATGGCGAGCCCTGAACCGCGCGTGCGACGACGTGCCGGCATCGTCGGTGCGGGCAGCATCGGCGTGGCGTTCGCCATCTGCTTCGCGCGGGCCGGCTGGCGCGTGCGTCTCTACGATCCCGACGCTGCGCGCCGCGCCGCCGCGCCTGAAGAGATTGCGTCGCGCCTCGACGATCTCACGCAATACGCGCTGCTCGACGAAAGCGCGAGCGAGATCGCCGCGCGCGTCTCGATTGTCGATACGCTCGAAGCCGCCGCGGCCCAGTCCGATCTGGTGCAGGAATGCGCGCCCGAGCGCGCCGGGCTCAAGCGCGAGATCTTCGCGCAGCTCGACCGCGCCGCGCCGCCCGAAGCGATCCTCGCGAGTGCTTCGTCGTTCCTCGCGGCGTCGAAGTTCGTGGACGAGGCGCTGACGGGCCACGCACGCTGCCTCGTCGCCCATCCCGGCAACCCGCCCTACCTCGTGCCCGTGGTCGAGATCGTGCCCGCGCCTTTCACTTCCGAAGCGGCGGCCGCACGCGCCATCACGCTTTACGGCGAAGCGGGCATGAAGCCCGTGCGCGTGAAGCACGAAGTGGAAGGCTTCATTTTCAACCGCCTGCAAGGCGCCGTGCTGCGCGAGGCGTATTGCCTCGTGCGCGATGGCGTCGCGACGGTGGAAGACATCGACACCGTGATGCGCGACGGTCTTGGCCCGCGCTGGTCGGTGATCGGTCCGTTCGAGACCGTCGATCTGAACACGCGCGGCGGCATCGCCTCGCATGCGCAGAAGATGGGGCCCTCGTACGAGCGCATGGGCGCAGAACGCGGCCAGCACGACCCGTGGACGCCCGAACTCGTCGCGCACGTCGAGGCGGCAAGGCGCGCGGCGCTACCGCTCGAACAATGGGACGCGCGCGTGAGCTGGCGCGACCGCCAGCTCATGCGGCTCGCCCGCCATCGCAAGACCCAAAGCCACGACGACTCATAAGCGCTCGCCAGTGCCCGTCACGCGCGCGCAGCGAGACCCGAAGAGACCCTACAACGACTACGATTCCGATAGAGAAACTTCCATGCAGAAAGTCACCGCATTCTTTACCGAGCTGATGCGCCGGTATTTGCCCGATCCGTTCGTCTTCGCGATCGGCCTCACCCTGCTGACGATGGCGCTCGCCGTGATCGTGCAAGGGCAAGCCGTCACGGCCCTCACCACGAGCTGGGGCAAGGGCTTCTGGGCGCTGCTCGCATTCACCACGCAAATGGCGGTGATTCTCGCGATGGGCTACGTGCTCGCGACGGCACCGCTCACCGACCGCTTCCTCAACCGCCTGGTGGCGCGCGTCAACGATCCGCGCATGGCCGTGATCGTCGCGACGCTGGTGGGCGGCATCGGCAGCTATCTGAACTGGGGCTTCGGCCTCGTGGTGGGCGGCATCGTCGCGCGCAAGCTCGCGCTGCGCGTGAAAGGCGTGCACTACCCGCTCATCATCGCATCGGCCTATAGCGGCTTTACGCTCTACGGCCTCGGACTTTCGGCGAGCATTCCCGTGCTGATCTCGACGAAGGGGCATCCGCTCGAGGCGCAGATGGGCGTCATTCCGCTCTCCGATACGATTTTCTCGCCCGCCATGCTCATCACGAGTCTCGTGACCATCATCACGCTGCCGCTCCTGAATGCCTGGCTGCATCCGAAGGCCGGCCAGCCGATCAAGGAGATCGACCGCGCCCTCGAAGAAAAGCAGCAGAAGGACGCTGCGCCCGGCGTGGATCTCGACGAAGGCAACACGCTCGCCAACCGCCTGAACAACAGCCGCCTTCTGAGCTACTTGATCGGCCTGATCGGCATGGGCTACGTCGCGCTGCACTTCGTGCAAGGCGGCTCGATCGACCTCAACCTCATCAACTTCTTCATTCTGTTTCTCGGCATTCTGCTGCTCGGCACGCCGATCCGTTATGTGGAGAAGCTCAACGAAGGCATTCGCACGATCAGCGGCATCATTCTGCAGTACCCGTTCTATGCGGGCATCATGGCGATCATGGCGTCTTCGGGTCTCGTCAATACGTTTTCCGAAGCGTTCGTGAAGGTCGCTACACCGGGCACGCTGCCGTTCTGGGGCTTGATCAGCTCGTTCGTCATCAACTTCTTCGCGCCTTCGGGCGGCGGCCACTGGGTCATTCAAGGCCCGTTCATGATCGAGGCGGCGAAGACGATCGGCGCCTCGGTGGGCCACACTTCGACGGCCGTGATGCTCGGCAACGCCTGGAACGACCTCGTGCAGCCGTTCTGGATCCTGCCCGCCCTTGCGCTCTCGAAGCTCAAGCTCAAGGACATCATGGGCTACACGGTCATCATGATGTTCTGGATCGGCATCGTCTATTCGGTTGCGATTCTCGCCTGGGGCTGACTGGATCTCACACGCGCGCTTTTCCGAACCCGCATCCTTACCGGAGACCATTCATGCTGTATCTCGTGCACATGCAGGTGCAAATTCCGCACGGCACCGACGCAGCCTTCGCCGACGCGCTGAAGGCCGAAGAAAAGGCGTTTTCGCAGAAGCTGCAACGAGAAGGCAAATGGCGCCACCTGTGGCGCGTGGCCGGCGAGTACGCGAATTACAGCGTATTCGACGTCGAATCGAACGATGAGTTGCACACGCTGCTTTGCGCGCTGCCGCTCTTCCCGTTCATGAAGATCAGCGTGACGCCGCTCGCCCAGCATCCTTCGGCCATCGCGCCGAACTGACGGGAGCGCGCCATGCCCTTTCTCATCGAAACATTCGACAAGCCCGGTCACGCCAAGGTGCGAGCACGCGAGCGCGACGCACATCTGGAATTTCTCGCGCGCAACAAGACGCTTTTGCTCGCGTGCGGCGCGAAGCTCAACGACGACGGCAGCAGCGCAGGCGGCGGCATCTATATCGTCGACGTCGAAACCCGTGAGGAAGCTGAGCGCTTCATCGCGCAGGACCCGTTCACGCTCGTCGGGCTGTTCGAGAGCGTGAAGATCGTGCGCTGGCGCAAGGCCTACGTCGACGGGACCTGCTACCTGTAGGCGCCACGCGCGCATCCTTTCGAACGTTCCGTTCGTTATCGACACTCGAACGGCGCCGTGCTCCCCTGTACGGCGCCGCTTTGGCCCGGCGTGTGCCTCCGCACGCCGGGCCGTTTTTCGTTTCCAGCTTTCCCGGGATTGCCCTCGTGGGCCCGTTGCCGCATCAAGCCGCGCGCTGGTAGTACAGGTTCTGCGGGTGACGCGCCTGCGCAAAGAAAAACCAGCGCTCGGCGACGAGGCCCGCGTACTGTACGACGCAAGCCGCGATCAGCAGCGTCGCGGACAGCGGTTGCAGCCCCTGGAGCACGACCACGAGCAGCGCGAGCGGCACCACGAAGACACCCGCAATAAACCCCCACTTGACCCGCCGCATCACCGCATCGGACTGGCCGTGAAAGAACTCGCGCAAATTGAAGGCGCTTGCCGTAAAGCCGCGCGAAATCTGCCTCACCTTGCTGGCCTGGATACCGGTGGCGGATTGCAGCGTCGAGCGCGGGTGCAGCCGTTCATTGCGAGCGAGCGTGGCGACGCGGCTCACGCAACCCGCCACCGTCAGCAAGCTCGCGACAAGTCCCAGCGCAGGCACGATGACGGGCGCGAACCAAGCTGCGCACGCCGTCGCCATCGTGAAGCCCGATGCGCAACCGAGCAGCACGAAATTCGCGAGCGTGAGCGGCGTTGCCCATTCCTGAAGGAAGCGCAGGCAGGCATAAATCATTGCCGTGCAAACGAAGAGGCTGATGCTCGCCAGCGCGGCTATCCCACCGGCGGCGAGCGACCATGACGCATTCATCCAGTGAGCCACGCCGTACAGGAACGTCGCAGCGAGAAACACGGGAAGCGCCAGACATTCGCGCGAAAGCCACGAAGTGCGCCACATGGCGATGGCGCGCCACGCGCGTTCCGGGTGCCCGAGATGGAAGACCGAGGCGACGAGTCCCAGCACGCCCAGCGTCAGCGCGAGCCCGGCCCCGAACACATAGAACGGCTGCGGAACGTGCAGCGATGCCGACCATTCCGGATGCAGCCGCATGAGCCACTCGACGCCGAACAGCGCAATCAGCAAGCCTTGCCCCGCGCCGCAAAGCGTGGTCAGGAAAACGACGGAAAATGCGGGTCTCATTCAAATCTCCGTGGTCGCTTCCGGTCGCGGGCGCGCGAAGAGCGACTTCACTCGTGTAGCAAACGCGGCCAGATTGAGCTTGCCGGCGTCCCGTTGCACATCGTGCCGCCCGGCGACAGGCATCGCAGGCGTGCCGCGCCGGATCGCGAGGCTCACCAGGTCGATGGGCTCGCCGAGATCGGGCATGTCGATGGGCGCGCCTGTCGACGCGCCGCTGCCACAGCCGCACGAACCGCTGCCGCAACTGCTGCCTGTCTTCTGCCGGGGCAAATAATGATTCGAAGGCCTGGTCCCCCACTCCGGCATCAATTGATAGCCGCCGCGCGCCTCTATCGCCTTCGACACCTCCGACTCGGGGTCGTGAATGTCCCCGAAAATGCGCGCCGACGTGGGGCACGCGAGCACGCAAGCCGGTTTGCGGTCGCGCTCGGGCAGCGCTTCGTTATCAATGCGGTCCGCGCACAGCGTGCACTTGGTCATTTCCTTGCGCGCTTCATCGAGTTCGCGCGCGCCATAAGGGCAGGCCCACGAGCAATACTTGCAGCCGATGCACTTGTCGTAGTCGACGAGCACGAGCCCGTCTTCCTTGCGCTTGAAGCTCGCGCCGGTCGGGCAGACCGGCACGCACGGCGGGTCTTCGCAGTGCAGGCACGATTTCGGGAAGTGAATGGTGTCCGAGTCCGGAAACTCGCCCGCCTCATAGGTCTGCACGCGGTTGAAGAAGGTGCCGGACGGATCGGCGTCGTAGGGGCGCACATCGGAAAGGCTGCCCGCCTGCCCCGAGGTATTCCATTCCTTGCAGCTCGTCACGCATGCGTGACACCCCACGCAGACGTTCAGGTCGATCACCAACGCCATTTGTGTCATTTCGGTGTCCTCCTTACTTGCGCGTTACGACATTGCGCAGGCGCGCAGCGAACTTGCCGCCGCCCGCGAAATACGCCTGCACCCGCCCGACCGGGCCGGTGGAACCCGGCAAAGGCCGCATCGGCTCGAACTGGGGCAGCGTGTGGTCGGCATCGGCCTCGGCCGGATAGACGCGCACGCGCACGTCGTACCACGCCGCCTGCCCCGTAACCGGATCCGAGTTGGAGACGCGCCGGCCTTCGTCGAAGGGCAGTTCTTCGGTAATCAGATGGTTGAGCAGGAAGCCGCGTTGCGACTCGTTGGCGTCCGGACCGAGATTCCACGCACCGGCCGCCTTGCCGATCGCGTTCCAGGTCCATACGGTGCCGGGCTCGACTGCCTCGCTGTAGCGGGCCATGCAGCGCACCTTGCCCCACTGCGACTCGACATAGATCCAGCCGCCGTCCTCGATGCCGTTTGCTTTCGCCATGCGCGGATTCAGGTAAAGGTAGTTCTCGCCGTGAATTTGCCGCAGCCACGCATTCTGCGAATCCCACGAGTGATACATGGCCATGGGGCGCTGCGTGACCGCCGCCAGCGGAAAGCGTTCGAGATCGGTTGCCGCGAGTTCCAGCGGCGCGTACCAGAACGGCAGCGGATCGAAATACTGCTCAACGCGCGCGCGCAAATGCTCTGGCGGCTGGCGCGCGTCAGTCTTGCCTTGCGCGGCGAGGCGGAACTTCTGCATCACATCGGAATACAGCTGGATAAGAATCGGTTCTCCAAATTTCCGGAATCCCTTCTCGACCGCGAACTGCAGGTAAGGCCCGTTCACGCCGCGCATGTACTGCATTTCCTCCGGCAGCGTGTAATGGAACACGCAGTTGTTCTTCGCGTACTCCTCCCATTGGCGGGGATTGGGCTCGCCCACGAGCGCCTTGTCGCCGTCCTTGCCGCGCCAGCCGATCAGGAAGCCGACACCGGAATCCGGCGCGGTCTGGAAATTGACGATGAAGTCCGGATAGTCCTTGAATTTGCGTTTGCCTTCCGCCGTCGTGAACGCGGGCAGTTTCAGGCGGCTCGCCAGTTCGACGAGCACTTCCTGGAAAGGACGGCACTCGCCGGTTCGCTCCAGCACCGGCACGCGCACGGAGTCCACCGGTCCGTCGAATTCGGAAATCGGGCGGTCGAGCATCGACATCGCGTCGTGCCGCTCCAGATAGGTCGTATCGGGGAGGATCAGATCGGCGAATGCCGTCATCTCCGACTGGAACGCATCGCACACCACGAGGAACGGGATCTTGTACTCGCCGTCCGGCCCGCGGTCGGTCAGCATCTTGCGGACCTCGCCCGTGTTCATCGACGAGTTCCACGCCATGTTCGCCATGAAGATCAGCAGCGTGTCGATGGGGTACGGGTCGCCTCGCCACGCGTTCGTGATGACGTTGTGCATGAGGCCGTGCACGGCAAGCGGGTATTCCCACGAGAACGCCTTGTCGATTCGCACGGGCTCGCCCGCTTCGTCGATGAAGAGATCGCCGGGCGCCGCTGGCCAGCCGAGCGGCCCCGACGGCAACGGCGTATTCGGCTTGACGTCGTTCGGACTGGATGGCGGCTTCGCCGACGGCGGCACTGCGCGCGGATACGGCGACTTGTGACGGAAACCACCGGGCCGATCGATCGTGCCAAGCAGCGACATCAGCACGGCCAGCGCGCGAATCGACTGAAAGCCGTTGGAGTGCGCGGCGAGTCCCCGCATGGCGTGAAAAGCGATTGGGTTGCCCGTCACGCTTTCGTGCTTTACGCCCCACGCGTCCGTCCACGCAATCGGCAATGTGATCTTGTGGTCGCGCGCCGTCTGCGCCATCTCGCGCGCGAGACGGCGGATCGTATCCGCCGTGATCCCGGTGATCTCCTGCGCCCACTCGGGCGTCGTCTCCTTGAAGCGCTCGCGCAACAGCGCGAAGGAAGGGGCGACGGGCGTGCCATCGGGAAGCACATAGCGTCCGTCGAGCGCGGGCTCGGCGCCGGGCGTGTGATGCTGCACCGCCTTGCCGGTCTTTTCGTCCCACCACAGATGGTTTTGCGGGAAGAGCGGATTGCCCGCGGCAAGCGCGGGATCCTTCACGAAGAGGCCGAACGTGTCGCTCTCCGTTCGCATGTCCAGCAGTTCGCCCGCGTTTGTGTAGCGCTTGACGAACTCGTGATCGTACGCGTTCGCCTCGATCAGCTCGTGGATCAGCGCCATGAACAGCGCGCCGTCCGTGCCGGGCCGAATGGGCACCCATTCGTCGGCGATGGCCGCATAGCCGGTGCGGATCGGGTTGATCGCGATGAAACGTCCGCCCGCGCGCTTGAACTTCGAAATGGCGATCTTGAGCGGATTGGAGTGATGGTCCTCCGCCGTGCCGATCATGATGAAGAGCTTCGCGCGGTCGAGGTCCGGGCCGCCGAACTCCCAGAACGAGCCGCCCATCGTATAGATCATGCCCGCCGCCATGTTCGCCGAGCAAAAGCCGCCGTGTGCCGCGTAGTTCGGTGTGCCGAACTGCCTCGCGAAGAGGCCGGTCAACGCCTGCATCTGGTCGCGGCCCGTGAACAGCGCGAATTTTTTTGGATCGGTGGCCCGCAGGTGCGCGAGGCGCTTTTCGATGGTTTCGAGCGCCACCTCCCACGAAACGGGCTCGAACTGCGCTTCGCCACGTTCCGCACTCCGCTTGCGCATGAGCGGCTGCGTGAGCCGCGCCGGGGAATACTGCTTCATGATCCCCGACGAACCCTTCGCGCAGATCACCCCCTGGTTCAGCGGGTGTTCCGGGTTGCCGTCGATATAGCGGACTTCCCCGTCGCGCAGATGGACGCGAATGCCGCAGCGGCACGCGCACATGTAGCAGGTCGTGGTCTTGATTTCCAGCTTTTCGTCTTGTGTTCGGGCGCCGTGTTCCACGAGCAGGCCTCCATTACGTCCGACAGGCGCCCGGTAAGGGCCGGCGCTCGCCATTCATACGGCAGAAATGGTATTCCCACATGATTGACCCATCAACTTTGCATTCCGGATATCAGCCATCACGGATTCCGATAGTTTTCCTTCGCCCCCCCCTGCTGCGGGAAATCCCGATTCCCCGAACGCCATCCCGCGCGGTATGGTCCAGCCCTTTGCAACTCCCCATCCCACACGTTTGCAAAGCATGGATATCCGAACAACGCGCATTCGCAATCAGTTGCAGGGGCGAATCGTCTCGATCATCAGAGGCGCGGTCCATTCCGAAGTCGATGTCGTCACTGCGGCAGGCCTCTTCACGTCCGTCGTCGAAACGGAGCTACTGGACTTGATCGGCTTGAAAGCGGGGTCCGCGGTCGTCGCAACCGTCAAGTCATCGGACGTCAAACTCGCGGCGGCTTGACGCGCCACGCACGTCATGGGGTTGCGCGCCGGGGGCTCCCATATAGTTGACTTTTCAAGTTAACCGCCGAAGCGGGAAGCGAGTATGCGACATGCGGGCCGTGCGCCTTTCAGGCCCATGCTTCACACGCCGCTGCACAGCAAACGCCGGAATGTCATCTTCAGGTCATGCGAGCGCGCCATCGTTGGGCCTACACCCACCCTGCGATGCCTGCGTCCGCGCGCGTCAGTCATGGAGTACGCGAGCGCTGGCTTCGCCCCTCTGCCCGCGAGGCGAGACGACATGACCCAAAAAGACATCCCCGAGAATGCACCCACCGAAAGCGGCGCCGGCGTCTCGCGTCGCGGCTTCCTCAAGCTTGCCGGCGCGTCGGGCTTCGCGAGCGCGGCCAGCGCCTTCGCGGGCAGCGCGAAGGCCGATGCCGCCGCACCCGACGGCACGCCCGAGCAGATCCACCTCACCTGGGGCGAAGACCCGACTCGCGAAGTCGTCGTATCCTGGGCCTCGCTCGCGTCTTCCACGAACCCGCGCGTGACCTGGAGCGCCGATCGCGGCAAGCGCGAGACCGTGCACGCCGTTCAGCGCACCTATACGGACGGGCTCACGGGCGCCGTCGTTTTCACGTATCACGCGCGGCTGCGCGGGCTGGACCCGGCCACGACCTATCGCTACGAAGTCACCGCCGATAACGACAGCCGCGCCGGCAGCCCCTTCAGTTCGAGTTTCTCCACGGCGCCGCGCGCTCGCGCGCCGTTCCGCTTCACGAGCTACGGCGACCTCGCCACGCCGAATACGGGCTGGGTGCTTTCGTCGCCGCAAAGCCGCTTCGCCGTGGAAGCGGTCGAGCGCTTCCAGCCGCTCTTTCATCTGTTGAATGGCGACCTCTGCTACGCGAACCTGAATCCCGCACACCAGACCGACGTGTGGCGCGACTTCGGCAACAACAATCAGAGTTCGGCGGCGAACCGTCCCTGGATGCCGTGCCCCGGCAATCACGAGATCGAGTTCTACAACGGCGCACAAGGCCTGAACTCGTATCTCACGCGCTATACGCTGCCCGACAACGGCACGCCGTTTCCAGGGCACTGGTACAGCTTCCGCGTGAGCAACGTGCTGTTCGTCTCGCTCGACGCCGACGACGTGGTCTACCAGGACGCCGCCGCCTTCGTGGCTGGCCCCAAACCGCTCACGCCCGCGGCCAGCACGGGCAATGCGCCGATCCCGCCGGGCACGTCGTTCTACGTGCGCGGGTACAGCAACGGCGAGCAGACCCGCTGGCTCGAAACGACGCTCAAGCGGGCGAGGCACGACGACGACATCGACTGGATCGTGGTGCAGATGCACCAGGACGCGCTCAGTTCGTCGAAGACGGGCAATGGATCGGACAAGGGCATACGCGAGGCATGGCTGCCTCTGTTCGACCGTTACGGCGTGGATCTCGTGGTGTGCGGCCACGATCACGATTACGAGCGCAGCTACCCCGTGCGCGGCTGCAATCATCATGCGGGCGTCGACGCGAAGACCGGTGCAATGGTGGATACGCTCCAGCCGCGCCCTGTTTCGCACGCGCAAGGTCCGGGCAACACGTTCGACACGAGCCACGGCACGATCCACCTGATCCTCGGCGGCGGCGGCACGAGCGCACCGCTCGACGTTTACGGCGTGAATGTCGGCAACGGCAATCCGCAAGCGCAGGTGTTCACGAAGCCCAATCACCCGGTGGCGGGCGCGACCCCGGGCACGTACGCGCGGCCGACGGCGGATGCGCGCGAAGACGCGATCTGGTCGGCGCAGCGCGATACGGGCACGGGCTATGGCATCGCGGTGTTCGACGTCGACCCGGGCACGCACGGCGGCAACACCACGATCACCTTGAACTACTATCACGCACCCGGCGCCGATCATGCGCCTACCGGGAATTATGAGTTGTTCGAAACGATTACGCTGTCGAAGGCGCGATGAGCAAAAACGCGGGGCGCTTGCGCCCCGCGTCGCGTTCAGACTTCGAGAGCCGCCTCCTGCCGCTCCCGCACCGCGACCGCACCGGACGCAAGCCGCCGATAGCGTGCCAATGCCCACAGCGGAAAATACGCCGTATAGCCGTGATACTTGAGGTAGTAGATACGCGGGAAGCCCGGCGCATTGTGCGAGCGATGCCACCAGAAGCCGTCGTCCTGCTGCACGGATAGCAGATACGCCACGCCGCGCCGCACGGATTCGGATTCCCAGTCACCGAACGCCATCTGCGCGAGCAGCGCCCACGCGGTGAAATTAGAGGCACTCTCGCCGCCATTGGTGCCGGCAAGGCGCTCATCGATGTAGCTGTCGTTGGTCTCGCCCCAGCCGCCATCCGCATGCTGGCGGGCGCGCAGCCATGCGAGCGCACGGGCGATGTACGGTTGGCGCGGATCCTCGCCCGCGAGCGCGAGACCCGCCAATACGCTCCACGTGCCGTAAATGTAGTTGGTGCCCCAGCGGCCCCACCAGCTGCCGTCGGGTTGCTGCGTCGCCTTCACGTACTCGATGGCGCGCGCGAGCGCCGCCTTGTCCCCGGCGCGGCCCGTCACGCCGAAGCACAGCAGCACGCGGCCCGTTACGTCCTCGGTTGGCGGATCGAGCAGCGCGCCGTGATCGGCGAAGGGAATGGCGTTCAGATAGAGGCGATCGCAGTCGGCATCGAAGGCGGCAAAGCCGCCGTTGCGCGATTGCAGGCCGCGCATCCAGTCGAGCGCCCGCGCCACCCGGGCGGCGTACGGATCCACGCCCGTCTTGCGCGCTTGTCCACGCCCGCGCCGATGCAGCATGGCCGCCACGACCGCTGTGTCATCGATGTCGGGATAGTAGGGGTTCTCGTACTGAAACGCCCAGCCGCCGACCGGGGTGTCGGGCTGCGCATTCTCGATCCAGTCGCCGCGCACGTCTTCCACCTGGCGCTCGGCGAGCCAGTCGTACGCGCGCGCGATGCGCTGCTGCAGTTCGTGATCGCTGAAGGCAACCGCCGCCGGATCGGCGGGCGCGACCGTGCGCGCCTGTTCGAGCGCCATGGTGCTCCACGCGGTGTCCCACACCGGGGAGAGACAGGGCTGGCAGTAAACACTGCCGTCCGCGCGTTCGACGAGCAGCTTCTCCAGCGCATTCTCGCAATCGCGGCGCAGCGGATGATCCTCAGGATACCCAAGCACCTGCATCATCTGGTAGCTGTAGACGATGGGCGGGAAAATGCCGCCCATGCCGTCCTCGCCATTCATGCGCTCCGCACACCAGGCTTCCGCGCGCTTCATGGCGCGCTGGCGCAGCGCGCGCGGCAGCAGCGGCTCGATATGGCGCACCGCGCGGTCCAGCGCGAGAAACAACCGGCGTATGCCCTTGCCGCGCGGGAAGTATTCCCGCTCCTCTTCCGCTGGGGTGACGAACAGTTCGGCAATCGATATGTCATGCGGGTTGGCCGCACGCGCCTTCAGCGAGCAAAGCGCGAGCAGCGGCACCATCGTCGTGCGCGCCCAATAGGCGACCTTGTACATCGAAATCGGCACCCACTTCGGGAACAGCACGAATTCAATCGGCATGAACGGCGTGGCGCGCCACGGCACCTGGCCGAAGGTCGCGAGCAGGATGCGCGTGAACACGTTCGACTTCGCCGCGCCGCCGAGCTTCAGGATGGTCTCGCGTGCGCGCACCATGTGCGGCGCGTCGGCTGCGTCGCCCGCCGCCTTCAGCGCGAAATAGGCCTTCACGCTGCACGAGACATCGGGCGCGCCGTCCACGTAGAGATCCCATGCGCCATGCGTCTGCAAACGCTGAATGGCGCGCAGATAGCGCGCCATCTTCTCCTGGCGCACGGTGTCGATCTTGCCCATGAAATGCATCATGAGGATATATTCGGCGGTGATCGTGGCGTCCGATTCGAGCTCGAAGCACCAGCTTCCATCAGCGTCCTGGAGCCGGACGAGCGCTTCGCGGCCGCGGATGATCGAGGCGTCGAGCGCCGCCATGGCGGCCGGGGAAGCGGAAAAAGGCGGGGCGAATTTTTTCATCGGCGAATCATACCATCCGTACGGAATGTTTAGCCGCAGAGCCTCGCAATGGTATGATTCACGACATGAAAGACTCCTCCGTCAAGGCGCCGGCGCGCGCGACAAGGCGCGGCGCGAAGGCGGCTGACGCGGTGGCCGCGCTTGCCAGTTCGGCGTCTTCGACCTCGCGGCCCCCTTCCCCACGCGATAACGGCGCACCCGCCGCCGGAACGCGCCGCAAGAAAGCCCCAATCCAGGTGCGTGCGCAGTTGCTGCAGGCGGCCTCCGATATCGCGACCGATCAAGGCGTGCCCGCCGTGACGCTGGACGCCGTGGCCGAACGCGCGGGCGTCACGAAGGGCGCGCTGCAATATCACTTCGCCAACAAGCAGGGCCTGCTCGATGCGCTGTTCGAGCAGACGATGGAGCGCTTCGAGCAGCAGATGCACGCGCGCATCGAAGAAGGCGTGGCGCAAGGCATGGCGAAGCATGGCGCCGCCGCGCGCGCCTACCTGCACACGACCATCGACGAGGCGAACCCGGCCGCCAGCACCAACGTGCTGCGGGTGCTGGTCGCCGCGATGATGACCGACACAGCGATCCGCGAGCGCTACGCCACGCCCATGCGCAAGTGGACGCGCCCCGACCCCCTGCCGCTAGAAGCCTCGGCACGCCTGATGATTTGCCGTCTCGCCGCAGACGGCCTGTGGATCTCCGACCTGCTCGGCTACCAGAACATGCCGCCGCGACTGCGCGCCGAAGTGGTGCGTCAACTGGAGCAATTGGCGCTCGCTGAAAACTGAACGCCCAGCGCGCCAGGGTCCACCCTCACCGCTGCGCCTTCGCGCGCGGCGCACTATGCAGAAATCGTCACCGCATACGGGCCGTTCGAGCAAGACGGCCAAAATCGCGCGGCCTACGATTGTCCGCATGAAAACCCTGACTGTCATCGATTCCCATACGGGCGGCGAACCCACCCGCCTCGTGATCGCAGGCGGCCCCGAACTGGGCCACGGCCCGCTCGCCCAGCGCGCGGCCGTTTTCCGGCGCGACTTCGACAACATGCGCGCGGGCATCGTCAACGAGCCGCGCGGCTCGGACGTCATGGTCGGCGCGCTGCTCTGCGAACCCCACGATCCGTCCTGTTCCGCCGGCGTGATCTTCTTCAACAACGTCGGCTTGCTCGGCATGTGCGGGCACGGCACCATCGGTCTCGTCGCTTCGCTCGCATATCTGGGGCGCATCGCACCGGGCGTGCATCGCATCGAAACGCCGGTGGGCAACGTCGAAGCCGAGCTGCACGGCGACGGCACGGTCACCGTGCGCAACGTCCCCGCATACCGCTACCGCCAGGCGGTGCCGCTCGACGTGCCCGGCTACGGCCGCGTGCATGGCGACATCGCCTGGGGCGGCAACTGGTTCTTTCTCGTCGCCGATCACAACCTGACGCTCGAGGCGAGCAACGTCGAAGCGCTCACCGAGGCGACCTGGGCCATGCGCCAGGCAATCGAGGCGAACGGCATTACCGGCGCCGATGGCGCGCTGATCGACCATATCGAACTCTTCGCGCATGCCGGCAAAGCGGGCGTGGACAGCCGCAATTTCGTGCTGTGCCCCGGCAAGGCCTACGACCGTTCGCCGTGCGGCACCGGCACGAGCGCGAAGGTAGCGTGCCTCGCTGCGGACGGCATGCTCGCACCGGGCGCGCTGTGGCGCCAGGAAAGCATCATCGGCAGCGTGTTCGAGGCGAGCTACGAGACCGCGCCCGAGCTGCCCGCCGGATACGTGCGCCCGAGCATACGCGGCAGCGCGCATATTAGCGCGGAGTCCAAACTGATTTTCTCCGACGACGATCCGTTCGCCTGGGGCATTCGCACGTGACGCAAGGTTCGAACGCTCGTCCCGATGTGATCGTGATCGGCGCGGGCATCGTGGGCGCGGCATGCGCGCATGAACTCGCGGCGCAAGGCCTGAACGTGCTCGTCATCGAGCGCGCGGGCGTGGGCGGCGGCGTGACGGCTGCCGGCATGGGCCACCTCGTCGTCATGGACGACACGCCCGCCGAATTCGCGCTGAGCGCGTGGTCGCTCGCGCTGTGGCACGCGCTCGCACCGCGGCTCGACGCGCGCCACGCGTTCGTGCGTTGCGGCACGCTGTGGGTTGCCGCGGACGAAGAGGAACTGGCGCTCGCGCAAACGCGCCAGCAAGCGCTTCAGCGCCAGGGCGTGGCGTGCTCCATGCTGGACGCGCGCCAGTTGCGCGAAGCGGAACCCGGCCTGCGCAACGGCCTCGTGGGCGGCATGATCGTCGACGACGACGCCGTGGTCTATGCGCCCGCCGTATCGGCATGGCTGCTCGAACAACCGGCTAGCGGCCGCATTAAGTGCCGGACGCAAACGCAGGTCGCACGCATCGACCGCGCTGGCGTGCATCTCGCCAACGGCGAAGTGCTCGGCGCGGGCGCGGTGCTGGTCGCCAACGGCCTGCAGGCGCTCGACCTGATGCCGCGTCTGCCGCTGCGGGCCAAGAAGGGGCATCTGCTCATCACCGACCGCTACCCCGGCACGATCCGCCATCAGATTCTCGAACTCGGCTATATCAAGAGCGCGCACAACGCGTGCGGCACTTCGGTCGCGTTCAACGTGCAGCCGCGGCCGACGGGCCAGTTGCTGATCGGCTCGTCGCGCCAGTTCGACAGCGCGGACCCCGCTGTCGAGCCCGCGATTCTCGCGCGCATGCTGCGGCGCGCCGCCGACTACCTGCCGCAATTGCCGGCGCTCAATGCGATTCGCGCATGGACGGGCTTTCGTCCCGCGTCGAGCGACGGCATGCCACTGATCGGCCCTGCCGAACCGTTCGCCGCCGACGACGGCCATCCGTCCACTTGGCTCGCCACCGGGCACGAAGGCCTGGGCGTGACCACAGCGCTCGGCACGGCAAAGCTGATCGCGGCGCAAATGCTCGGCCGCGGCGCCGACATCGACGCGACGCCGTATCTTCCCGCCCGCTTTGCTGTAGAGGGGACCGTGCATGTCTGAAGCCACGACGACCTTGACGGTCGATGGGCGCAACGTGGGCGTCGCGCCAGGCAGTTCGGTGGCCGCGGCCATTGCCATCGCGGCGAATGCGGGGCAGGCGGCGCTCGTCACGCGGCGTTCAGTGAGCGGCGCGCAGCGCGGGCCGTTGTGCGGCATGGGCATTTGCCAGGAGTGCCGGGTCACCATCGACGGCGTGCCGCACCGGCTCGCTTGCCAGACCGTCTGCGTCACGGGCATGAATGTCGTCACCGGGAACGCGGCGTCATGAAGTTCGATATCCTGATCATCGGCGCAGGGCCGGCCGGTTTGAATGCGGCGCGCACGGCCGCACAGGCCGGTGCGAGCATAGGCATCGTCGATGACAATGCGCTGCCCGGCGGCCAGATCTGGCGTCAGGGCCCCGAACATCGCGCCACCGGCCCCGCGCGCGCGTTGCTCGATGTCCTCGCCGCGCGCGCCAACGTCACGCTGCTGAGCGGCAAGCGCATCGTGCAGGCGCTGCCCGGACAGCAACTGCTCGCGGAAGGCGCCGACGGCGCGCTCATGCTCGCTTACGGCAAGCTCATCGTCGCCTCGGGCGCGCGCGAGCGCTTCCTGCCCTATCCCGGCTGGACCTTGCCGGGCGTCACGGGCGCGGGTGGCTTGCAGGCGCTCATCAAGGGCGGCATGCCCGTGCGTGGCGAGCGCATCGTCGTCGCGGGCAGCGGGCCGCTGCTCTGGGCTGCCGCCGCGACCGCGCGCGAGCACGGCGCGACGATCGCCGCGCTCGTCGAGCAAGCGCCGCCGCCGGCCGTGCGTCGCTTCGCTGCGGGCCTCGTCCATACCCCCGCGAAGCTCGCCCAGGCGCTGCGCATGCGCTTCGATCTGCGCGCCACGCCTTACTGGTGCGATGCGTACGTCACCGAGGCCATCGGCGCATCGCGCGTGACGCAGGTGCGCGTGCGGCGGGGCAGCGACGAGACGCTCGTCGACTGCGACCGCCTCGCCTGTGCCTATGGCCTAGTGCCGAATATGGGCCTCGGCGCGGCACTAGGCTGCGGTCTGGAACCGCGCGCGGGCTCTGCGGCAATCGCCGTGAACGAATTCCAGCAAACCTCGGTTGAATCGATCTACGCGGCCGGCGAATGCACGGGCGTGGGCGGCATGGAACTCGCCGCAGTGGAAGGGCGCATTGCGGCCCACGCCGCGCTCGGCGACAACGCCGGCGCACAGCGCCTGTTCACCGAACGCAAACGCTACCGCCGGTTCGCCGAACGCCTCCACGAAGCCTTCGACCTCAATCCCGCCCTGCGCACGCTTTCGCAACCGGACACCGTGTTCTGCCGTTGCGAGGACGTCGCCTGGCGCGATGTCGCCGGCCACGCATCGTGGCGCGATGCCAAGCTGCAGACGCGCTGCGGCATGGGCCCCTGCCAGGGCAAGATCTGCGGCGAGGCTGCGGCGTTCTGCTTCGGCTGGCCGCAAAACGGCCAGCGGCCGCCGTTCTCGCCCGCGCGCATCGACACCTTGCTGCAGGCGGAATCCGCCGAATAGCGCAGCACGCGCTTTTTGATTACTGCATGCGCGAGGGCGAGCGAAACGGCACAATAGCGGTCTTCCTCGATCCCGCCTTGTGCTCAAGCGATGCCCGAACTGGTCCTGCCCGCCGCCCTCGAAAACGCCACGTTCGCGCAGATGGTCGCGCATTTCGCCATGCTCGAACCGCTGTTCGACGCCATGCCCGACGTGGTGTTCTTCGTGAAGGATCACGAGGCGCGCTATGTGATCGCGAACACCACGCTCGCCGCGCGCTGCGGCTTCAAGGACAAGCGCGCGCTGCTCGGCAAGACGGCCGAGCAGGTCTTTCCCTCGCGCTTCGGGCACAGCTACACCGCGCAGGATCAGGCCGTCGTGCGGCTCGACAGCAGCCTCGTCGATCAGCTCGAACTGCATCTGTATCCCGGGCGGCAGCCGGGCTGGTGCCTCACGTCGAAAGTCCCGCTGCACGACGCGCGCGGCCGCGTGCTGGGCGTGGCGGGCATCTCGCGCGACCTGCAGGCCGCCGAAGGCACGCATCCCGCCTACCAGCGGCTCGCGGTCGCCGCGAAGTACATCCAGGACAACTATGCGCAACCCGTCAAGCTCGCGCAGCTCGCGAAGCTCATCGACATGTCGGTGGCGCAGATCGAGCGTTACTTCCACAAGATCTTCCACCTCACGCCGCGCCAGATGCTGCTCAAAGCGCGTCTCGACGCGGCCTCCATGCTGCTGGCGAGCGACCTGAGCATCACCGACATCGCCACGCAATGCGGCTATAACGATCACAGCGCGTTCACGCGGCAATTCAAGGCCACGGTGGGCATCACGCCGAGCCAGTATCGCGCGTTGCTGCAGGCGCACGAAAACGCGGAACCGTCCGGCGCCTAAGCGTCGCGGCGGCGCACCCAGGGTTTTCCCGCCGTGGAAGAAGGGAAGCAGCGGACTATGCAGATTTCGTCTTCCTGAGAAGCGAAAGGCCCCAAGCGTCAAACGATCTGGACAGCGATACTCCACTCATATTCAACAGGTACCGGCGCGAGCCGCTACGCATTCAAGGAGTGAGTCACAGTGAGCGCTATCCAGTGGAGCGGGGTGTTCCCCGCCGTCAGCACGCAGTTCAAGGCGGACTTCTCGGTCGACATCGACGCGACGCACCGGGTGGTGAGCAACCTCGTGAAGGACGGCGTGTCGGGGCTCGTGGTGTGCGGCACCGTCGGCGAGAACACTTCGCTCGCGACGCATGAAAAGATCGCGGTGATCGAAGCCGCGCGCGACGCCGCCGGCGGCAAGGTGCCGGTGATCGCGGGAATCGCCGAATTCACCACCGAGTTCGCGCGCCAGACCGTGAAGGAAGCGGCGCGCGTGGGCGTGGACGGCGTGATGGTGATGCCGGCGCTCGTCTATTCCGCGAAGCCGCACGAGACGGCCGCGCATTTTCGCGCCGTGGCTTCGAGCACCGACGTGCCCGTGATGGTCTACAACAATCCGCCGATCTACAAGAACGATGTCACGCCCGACATCCTTATCGCTCTTCAGGATTGCGAAAATATCGTCTGCTTCAAGGATTCTTCGGGCGACACGAGCCGCTTCATCGATCTGCGCAACGCCGTGGGCGACCGCTTCGTGCTGTTCGCGGGCCTCGACGACGTGGTGGTCGAAAGCGTGGCCGTGGGCGCGCAAGGCTGGGTCTCGGGCATGTCGAACGTGTTCCCCAGGGAGGGCGAAACGCTCTTCCGTCTCGCGAAGCAAAAGCGCTTCGACGAAGCGCTCGCGCTCTATCGCTGGTTCATGCCGCTGCTGCATCTCGACGCGCGCCCCGACCTCGTGCAGTGCATCAAGCTGTGCGAGGAACTGGTGGGCCGCGGCAGCGCCGTCACGCGCCCCCCGCGCCTGGCGCTCGAAGGCGAGGCGCTCGCACATGTGAAGGCCGTCGTCGAGAAGGCGCTGGCCACGCGCCCCGCCCTGCCGGACGTCGGACTCTGACCGCACCGTTCTCCCGATCCTTCTTCGCTTCATCGAAACCGGGCCGCACAGGCCCGGTTTGTCTTTTCACACGGATGCCATGTCCACTACCGCCACGAACGACGCACCGGCACAGGTCGTCCTCACGCTCGACGAAGTCTTCGCGCTCTCGCGCAACGTGCTGTTGCGGCACGGCATGTCCGAGGCGCATGCCGATGCGATCGCGCGCGTCATCACCCAGGGCCAGCGCGACGAATGTCATTCGCACGGCATCTATCGCCTGCTCGTCTGCGCGCGCTCGCTCAAGAGCGGCAAGGTCGATGCGCGCGTAGAGCCCACGCTGCGCGATCTCGCGCCCGGCGTGCTCACCGTGGATGCGCATTACGGCTTCTCCCTCCTCGCCTTCGAAACCGGTCTGCCCGTGCTCGCGCAGAAAGCGCGCAGCCAGGGCATCGCGGCAATGGCCATCAACCGTTGCTTTCACTTCTCGGCGCTGTGGCCCGAGGTCGAGGCCATTGCGGCGCAAGGACTCGTGGGCATCGCGATGAACCCGAGCCATAGCTGGGTCGCGCCGGCGGGCGGCACGCGCGGCGTGTTCGGCACGAATCCGCTTGCGTTCGCGTGGCCGCGCGAGGGGCGCCTGCCCTTCGTATTCGACTTCGCGACGAGCGCGATCGCGCGCGGCGACATCGAACTGCACGCGCGCGAGGGCAAGCCCATTCCGCCGCATTGGGCGCTCGACAGCGACGGCCAGCCGACCACCGATGCCCGCGCCGCGCTGGACGGCGCGATGCAGACGTTCGGAGGCCACAAGGGCTCGGCGCTCGCGGCGATGATCGAACTGCTCGCGGGCGCGCTGATCGGCGACCTCACGAGCATGGAGTCGCAAGCCTTCGACGAGGGCGCGGGCGCGAGCCCCTGTCACGGCGAACTCGTCATCGCCATCGATCCGCGCCGCTTCGGAGGCGACGGCTACGAAGCCGGCCAGGCGCGCGCGGAGCGGCTGTTCGCCGCGATTACCGCGCAGGGCGCGCGCCTGCCGTCGCAGCGCCGGTTCGAGGCGCGCGAGCGCAGCGAACGCGAAGGCGTGAAGGTGCCGCGTGCGCTATACGACGAGGTACTGAAACTGCTCGACTGAAGACGGATCGCGATCCGGCCTGGCGCTCGCGTGCGAGCCAGGAGCCGGAGCCCCGACGAGGCCCGCAGGACCCCGGAGAAACCCCACGCTTAAGCCCCGGTTAAGCCGGCATGAGCGACAATGAGGGGTTCAGATCCGGGGAGCGAGCGATGCGCCTGCTGGTAGTGGAAGACGACGAGATGATCGCCGAAACGGTGCTCGATTCGATGCGCCGCGAGGGCCATGCCGTCGACTGGGCGCGCGACGGGCGGGAAGCGGAGCTTTCGCTCGACAACGACGTGTACGACCTCGTGCTGCTCGATCTCGGGCTGCCGAAGAAAGACGGCATCGAGGTGCTCAACGACTATCGGCGCAAGGGCGGCGAAGCGGCCGTGCTGATCCTGACCGCGCGCGATTCGGTGACGGACCGCATCGCCGGGCTCGACGCAGGCGCCGACGACTACCTCATCAAGCCCTTCGATCTCGACGAGCTGGCCGCCCGCACGCGCGCCATGCTGCGCCGCCGCACGGGCCAGAAGCAGCCCGTCTACACGCATGGCAGCCTCGCGCTCGACCCCGCCGCGCACGAAGTGACGAAAGACGGCGAGAGCATCGCGCTCGTGCCGCGCGAATTCGCGTTACTGCGCGTGCTGATCGAGCAACCCGCACGCGTGTTCACGAAGGCCGAACTCGAAGAACGCATGTACGGCTGGGGCGAGGAAGTGGGCAGCAACGCCATCGAGGTCCATGTGCACAGCTTGCGCCGCAAGATCGGCACCGAGCAGATCGTGACCGTGCGCGGCGTGGGCTACCGGCTGAAGAGACCGGAATGAAATCCATCCGCGGCCGCCTGCTGGGCTGGCTCATCTGCGGCTTCGCGGCCACCTCCGTGGTGGCGGGCTTCGGCATTTTCCACACTGCGCGCGAGGAAGCCGGCGAACTCTTCGATTACGAGCTGCACGCCGTCGCGCGCTCCATGCCCGCGAACGTCGCGACCGCACGCGAGACCGAGCAGACGAGCCCAGGCTTCGAGGAGATCGCCGACGACCGCATTCTCATCGAGGTCTGGGACCGCGACGGCAAACTCGTCTACCGCTCGCAGGAAACGCCCGTCCTGCCGCGCCAGCCCGCGGGCTTTCGCACCATCGAGCACGACGAGGTGCATTGGCGCGTGTTCGTCCTCGCCCAAGCCGAGCGCTTCGTCCAGGTCGCCCAGCCCATCTCGGTGCGCGACACGCTCGCGCTGCGCCTCGCGCTCCACACGCTTTGGCCGCTCGCGCTGCTCGTGCCGGTGGCCCTCCTGCTCGTGCTGTTCGTCGTGACGCGCGGGCTCGCGCCGGTGCGCGCGCTGTCGGCCCTGCTCGCTTCGCGTTCGGCCCACGCGCTCGAACCGTTGGGCCTCGACGGCTCGGTGCCCGTCGAACTGCGCCCCCTCGTCGTCGCGCTCAACGATCTGCTCGATCGCCTGAACGCCGCCTCGCAGGCGCAGCGCACGTTCATCGCCGACGCGGCGCACGAACTGCGCTCGCCGCTTGCCGCGCTCAAGCTGCAATGGCAGGCGGCGCTGCACGACGGCACGCTGAACGGCGAGCCGCGCACGCTCGAGCGCATGCAAACCCGGCTGAACCGGACCATCCGCCTCGTGCAGCAGCTGCTCACGCTCGCCCGCGAAGACGCGCAGGCGCCCGCGCCAGCGGCCGTCGTGAGCTTGCGGCGGCTGGGCGAGCAGGCCATCGGCGACTTCTCGCTGCTCGCGGAGGAGAAAGGCATCGACCTCGGGCTGGAGTCGCGTCCGCCCGTGACGCCCGAGGACATCTGCAACGTGAGCGCCGACGCTCACGGCCTCAACACCTTGCTCAACAACCTGCTCGACAACGCGATCCGCTACACGCCGGCAGGCGGCAAGATCGATCTCGTGCTCACGCGCGCGCAGGGCACGCTCGGCTTCGAAGTCGTGGACAACGGGCCCGGCATTCCCGAAAGCGATCTCGAACGCGTGCTCGACCGCTTTTTCCGCGGCGATCATGCACAAGGCGCGGGCAGCGGGCTCGGTCTTTCGATCGTCGCGCGCATCGCGCAGCGGCAGGGCCTGACGTTCACGCTGCGCAACAACCCGGGCGGGCGCGGGCTCACCGCCGCGGTCACCGGGCTTCATGCATGCGAAGCCGCAGAGGCCAGCCCGGCTCCCGGCAAAACCGCCAGAGCCACGAGCGATTCGGCATAAGGCCCGCGCACGCCGATAACAGCGCCTGACGGGTCACTCGCCATTACGCCGACGGCGATTCGGGCGCAACAGCATGGTGCCCGTACACGTTGAGGAGATCCTCGCAGAACGCGCGCACGATGGGCTTCTCTGCTGCGCTGCGCTTGACGGCCAGATGCATCGGCACGTCGAAGCCGAACGTGGCGCGCCCGAGCACCCGGATGAGGCCGCGCTGCTCGAACGGTTCGGCATGATGCGCCGGCAGATAGCCGATGTGGCTGCCCGAAAGAATCAGGACCGTGGCCGCGTCGATGCTGTCTGCGATCGCCGTCACCTGGCGGTCGCCGATGCCCGCGAGCTCCTCGGGGATCGGATAGCTGCGCCACACCCAGTCGTGCTCGCGCAGATCGTCGACGTTGACGTGCGCCGCTTCGTGAAACAGCGCATGCCCGCGCCCGCAGCACAGCACCTGGCGCTCGCCGAACAGCTCGGTGTAGTCGAGGCCCGCCACGCGGTGCCAGAAGTAGCCGATCGCAATGTCGAGCTGATTGTTGACGAGGCTTTCCTCCAGCTCCTGCGGAGCGGCCACCTTCATCGTGAAGCGCACGGCCTGGTCGCGCTTGCGAAACACGCCGATCGCTTCGGCGAGCCGCGCGTTTTCGACGTGCGAAGCCTGCCCGATCAGGCCAATGCCGAGCGTGCCCACCAGCTTGCGGTCGATGTCGCGCACGCGCGCGACGAATTCATTGGTTGCCGCGACCAGCGCGCGCGCCGAGGGCACGAAACGTTCGCCCTTCGACGTGAGGCGAAAGCCGCCGCGCCCGCGCTCGCAAAGCTTGAAGCCCACGCGGGCCTCGAGCGCCGAAAGCTGCGTGCTGATGGTGGACTGCCGCACGCCGAGCGTGGCTTCGGCCGCCGTGATGCCGCGCGCGTCCACCACGGCGAGGAAGACGCGGATGAGCCGCAAGTCGAGGTCTGAGGTATTGGAAAACATGCTGCTCACATTGGAAAGCCCATCGCCTTGATGCCCTTGATCCACGCGCGCTTCCATCCGCCTTCGGCGTCGGCGCCGTCGAACGCATGGAACGTGACCTTCGCGGCGAGCCAGCGCACCGGCTCCGGCGGGATATACGACGGGCTCTGGTTGGCGATATCGAGCGCGCGCTCGGGGCTCTCGCGATCGAAGAGGATGTTCAGCCCCATGAACGCGCCGAAACGGCTGGCCGCCACGCCAAAGCCCGTGTAGCCCGCCACGAACACGGCCTTGCCGTTCAGATAGCGCTTGGCGAACACGGACCCGCGCGAACAGTAGTCGATCGGGCCGCCCCACGCATGCGAGAAGCGCACATCGCAAAGCTGCGGGAACGTGCGATAAAACGCCTGCGCGAGCCGATAGTAGGTCTGCGCTTTCTGGTCCTGCGGCGGATTCGGATCGCCGTCGAAATGATAGCTGACGAGGCCGCCGAAGATGATGTTGTTGTGCTTCGTGAGCCGGAAGTAATTAAGCTGCGTGCGGGTATCGTAAATGCCCTGGCGATTTTTCCAGCCGATGCGCGCGAGTTGCTCGTCGGTGAGCGGCTCCGTGGCGAGCACATGGTCGCGCACCTGCAGCACGCGGCGATTGATGTCCGCAATGCCGACCTTGGCGGTGCCGCTGCCGAACACCACGCGCGGGGCGCGCACGCTGCCTTCAGGCGTTTTGACAAAAACGGTCTCGCCTTCGTCGACGACTTCGACGAGCGGCGTGTGCTCGTAAAGCTTCACGCCGAGCGAAAGCGCCGCGCGCTTGAGGCCCCACGCGAGCTTCGCCGGATGCACGATGCCGCTGCGATTGCGCGACCACAGGGCACCGGCGAACAGCGGCGAATCCAGTTGCTCGCGTGTCGCTTCGCGCTCGAGCATGACGACGTCGTGCCCGTAGCGCCTGTGCAGCTCGTAGTCGGCGCGCAAGTGCTCGACATGCGCCGGATCGACCGCCACCGTCATTTCGCCGTTCCATTCGATGTCGGCGTCGATGCCGTAGCGCTCGAGCGTTTCCTCCAAGCCGTCCAGATTGCGATGGCCGAATGCTTCGAGCTGCGCGATGTCGTCGGGAAACACGCGCACGGCATTGGGCAGGCCGTGCATCACCGAAGTCGAGATGATGCCGCCTGCGCGGCCCGAAGCGCCATGCGCGACCTTGCCCGCCTCGATCAGCACGACGTTCAGATGCGGCATCAGCTCTCTCGCCTGCACAGCCGCCCAGAGCCCCGTAAAGCCGCCGCCGACGATCAGCAAATCGGCCTTTACGTTGGCCGTGAGCTTCGGCTCGGCCGGCGGCTCGGCGCGATTGTCGAGCCAGTACGGAAAGAAGCGCGTGCGCGAAAGCGCCTCTTGCACGCCGATTGCAGCGGGTGCCGGCGATTCCACTTCAAATTGTGCAGGGGTGCTCATCATCGTTTTCACAGCATTGAATGAGACAAACGGAGCCGCCGCCGTGGGAGGCGGATCGCTTCAGGCCGGTTCGAGCACGACGTAGAACTTCTTCGCGTCCTCGATCGTTTCCCAACGGCCGGCGAAGCCGGCGGGCAGCAGATAGCCCTGGCCCGCCGTGAACTCCTTGCGGCCGCCGGCGGCGTCGGTCAGCGCGATCCTGCCTTCGACGAGCCACACCGCCTCGTCGGCGGTCGTGGCCGGAAAGTCCACCGCGCCGACCCTGCCTTCCCACCAGCCGATCACATAGCTGTTGTTCTTGCCGGCGGCGGCGCGCCAGTCGCGCTCGTCCATGCCGAACTCCAGCTTCGTGAATTCGCCGATGCCAGCGCCGAGCGGCACGATGTCGTGAATCAGTTTGCTCATTTGCGTCGTTTCGAGTTGATGGGGTAAGGCCAACGTTACCGACTGGCGCGGCCGCGGTATGCCCCCCCGCGAGGGGGGCAAGCTGCATTTTTCGGCCGTTTTTCCCGAGCCATGCCCCCTTTTCGGCGGCCAAAACCCTTCGGCTATAATGGCCCGGCCTACACGAAAGGGGCGCGCCATGCGGCTCAACGTACCCCCGATCAACCGCGATCAACCCGATTTCCCGCTCTCGTTCAAGACCCTCGGCAACGTGATCGAGGCCGTCGGCACGCCCGATTTCGTGCCGCGCCTCACGCTGTTGATGAACGAGGTCCTGCCCGTCAACGTGGTCCACATCGAGCGCTCGCGCGTGGACAGCACGATGCCCACGGGCTTTCGCTGCGAATGGATCGGCAGCGGCGGCGTGGGCATGGATTCGGGCGCGATCTCGGACGTGATGACGCTCTATTACGACCGGTTCTACGAAAGCGATCCGCTCTTCGCCGGCCTTCGCGGCAAGACCGGCACGATGCTCGTGGTGCGCGATATCGGCGCCATCGAGCCGGGCGAATTCCGCCGCCGCCTCTTCGACGAGGCGCGCATCGCCCACGAATGCGTGCTCGCGCGCGGCACGCGGCATGCCCAGCACTCTATCGCGCTCGAACGCGCGCTGCGCGAGCCGCCTTTTACGCTCGCGGAAATGAACCGTTTTCGCGGCGTGAGCGAGTTTCTGTTTCCGCTGCTCGAATTGCATGCCTCGACTAGCGCCGCCCGGCGCATCGCCCATGCGGCGCCCTTCATGCATCCGCTCGCGCAGTTCGACGCACGCATCGCGCGAGACGCCGTGCGGCTCTCCAAACGCGAATACGAGACCTGTGCGCACCTCATCACGGGCAAGACCGTGCCCGAGGCCGCGCAGATCCTGGGCGTGCAGGTCGCAACGGCCGAGTCGTACGTGAAGCGCGCCTTTGCGAAGCTGGGCGTGCGCACCAAGCGCGAACTGATCGCGTGGGGCCACGCCGCGGGTTGAACGCCGGCCGGTCACCGGCGTCGCCTACCGAATTAAGGACGCACATACATCGAGCCGCATCGATGTAAACATCTCAACTTCGATATTTGGCCGCGCTCGATCTCCCCTACCATCGCCCGATCGATTTGACTCTAACGATCGGAGATTCGTCAGATGGAGCGCCAATTCAACCAGCCGATGGGCGGCAACGAGATGCCGCGGTTCGGCGGCATCGCCACCATGATGCGCCTGCCGCAGGCCGAGACCACCGAAGGGCTCGACGTCTGCTTCGTGGGCGTGCCGCTCGACATCGGCACCTCGAACCGGTCCGGCACGCGTTTCGGGCCGCGCCAGATCCGCTCGGAATCGGTGCTGCTGCGCCCCTACAACATGGCGACGCGCGCGGCGCCTTTCGATTCGCTGCAGGTCGCCGATATCGGCGACGTCGCAACGAATCCGTATGACCTCAAGGACTCGATCCGTCTGATCGAAGCCGCTTACGACCGCATCGTCGCGACGGGCTGCCGCCCCATCACGCTCGGCGGCGATCACACGATTGCCTGGCCGATCCTGCGCGCGCTGCACAAGAAGTACGGCAAGGTTGCCGTCGTCCACATCGATGCGCATGCCGACGTGAACGACACCATGTTCGGCGAGAAGATCGCGCACGGCACGCCGTTTCGTCGCGCCGTGGAAGACGGCCTCCTGCAATGCGACAAGGTCACGCAAATCGGTCTGCGCGGCACCGGCTACCACGCGGACGACTTCGACTGGTGCCGCAAGCAGGGCTTCACGGTCGTCCAGGCCGAGGCCTGCTGGAACCGCTCGCTCGCGCCGCTCATGGAAGAGGTGCGCGCACGCGTGGGCGACACGCCCGTGTACCTGAGCTTCGACATCGACGGGCTCGATCCCGCCTTCGCGCCCGGCACCGGCACGCCCGAGATTGGCGGGCTCACCATCCATCAGGGCCTCGAGATCGTGCGCGGCATGAAGGGGCTCAACGTGGTGGGCGCCGATCTCGTGGAGGTCTCTCCACCGTATGACCAGGCCGGTACGACCGCGCTCGTGGGCGCGAATCTCGCCTTCGAGATGCTCTGCATCATGCCGGGCGTCGCTTACCGCTAAAGCGCGAGGAGAACCAATATGGTCGCGAATGCCGGGCGCTGCGTCGATAACCAGGCTCTCGTTCTTCCCGCCGCATTGATTGCGGGCACAACGTTCTCCGCCGGGAGCGAAGTGCGTTCGCCCGTCTGCAATGCATCGACGGGCGAAACGATCGGCTGGCAGGAGCACGCGAGCGCCGAACTCGTCGATCGCGCCGTGCACGCCGCACACGATGCGCTCATTGCGTGGCGTCATACGACGCCCGCCGCACGCGGCAAGCTGCTGCGCAAGATCGCCGAACTGCTGGAAGCCGATCGCGCGCGCCTGTGTGCCATGCAGATGCAGGTCAGCGGCAAGCCGCCGTTCGAAGCGGACCTCGACGTGAGCGACGCCATCGCCACATTCATCTACTATGCGGGCCTGTGCGAGGACGCGTCGGTGTTCGCGGCCGACTCCGTGGCCGTGCCGGACGCCACGCTGCTGGCCGAACGTATGCACGAACCGGTGGGCGTCTGCGCGCTGATCGTGCCATGGAACTTTCCGATGGTCACCACGGCGTGGAAGCTCGCGCCCGCCCTGGCCGCAGGCTGCACGGTGGTCATCAAGCCTTCGGAACTCACTTCGCCCGTCGAGCACATGCTGGCCGGAATCGTGTCGGAAAGCGGTGTGCCCGATGGCGTGGTGAACGTGGTCAACGGCGGGGGCGAGGTGGGCGCGTGGCTCACGACGCATCCGCTCGTCGACAAGATTTCGTTCACCGGCAGCACGGCGTCGGGCCGCAAGGTCATGCAGGCCGCCGCCGAGGACATGAAGCGCATCACGCTCGAACTCGGCGGCAAATCCGCGCTGATCGTGCGCGAAGACGCCGACGTGACGCACGCCGTTTCGCTGGCCGTGGGTGGCGCGTTCACCAACGCCGGGCAGATGTGCTCGGCAACGTCGCGCATACTCGTGCACGACAACCTGTACCGCAAGTTCATGGCCGCGTTCGAGACTGCTGTGCGAGCCATCGTCGTCGGCCCGCCCCAGGTTGCCGACGTGGCGATGGGACCGCTCATCAGCGCCGCGCAGCGCGCACGCGTGGCGGCGCTCGTTGCGCAAGGCGTGGAGGCGGGCGCGCAGGTCGCGTTCGCCGGCCAGCTCGACCCCGCGTGCACCGACGGGTTCTTCATGGCGCCGATGGTGGTAGCCGAGCCCGCGGCGGACAACGTGCTGTGGACCGACGAAGTCTTTGGGCCCGTAGCCTGCGTGAGATCGTTCCGTTCGGATGACGAAGCAATCTCGCTTGCCAACGATACGCGTTATGGACTCGTCGCCACGGTTGTCACAAACAATGAAAGTGCGGCGCGACGCTACAAGGCGCAGCTGCGCGCCGGCCTCGTCTGGGTGAACACGCCGCAACTGATCTTTCCGCAAGTTTGCTGGGGCGGTCTCGGGCTCAGCGGCATAGGCCGCGAGTTGGGGGTGGCGGGCTTGCGCAGTTATCAGGAGATGCGTCACACGGTCGGCCTGCGCAGCGGCTCGCTTCCTGCTGGCCTTTAAACGGCACCTTGAATCGGCCTTGCACGCCTCGCGCCTGGCGAGACCTGCGAGGCCGCGTCATTTTGACAGGCCGCAGCGCCGTTGGCGGCGGTGATGGCGATCCCGGCTCCATGGCATAATTCGCCGGTTATTCCCGCCACTTCACGCTACGCGCCGTGCGCCGATTCCATCTCAGGCTGGGCAGTTTATTGGGGATGTTTGCACTCCTCATGGCGACGCTCGCGCCCGTGGTTTCGCACCTGCTTGCCGCACAGGCGATGCAGACGGCGCAAGGCAGGGTGGAACGCTCGCCCTGCGGCATGCCTTCGATGCAGCACCCCATGCACGGCGCGAGCGGCACAAGCGTCGATGCAACCACGCACGCGGCAACCGGCGACATGCAGGACTGCGGCTACTGCAGTTTCTTCGCGCACCTGCCCGTCGTGCCCGGCGTGCCCGCCACCCTGTTCCTCGTTGGCGAGCTCGTGCAGGCGCGCATCGCGGCGCGCTTCGAAAGCGTTCGCCTCGTCGCGCCAGCGAGCCCCATCCACGCACGCGCTCCTCCGCTGTCCTGATCCGATCGAAACCGCTTGCCCCGGCGGCGCGCCACGCGTGTCGCCGGGTTCGCACGCGCGCCGCCGTGGCTCGCGCGCGTGCTTCGCTCATCGACAGGACAACTCATGTCTGACCCATCGCCGTTCAGCCGCGCGTCGCTGAACGTGCTCGCACGCGTTCTCGCCTCCAGCGCTATCGGTTGCGCACTGCTGCTCGGGCCGTGCGCGGCGCATGCGCACGCCATTGCCGGTGACCGCGTGTTTCCCTCCACCCTCGCCGTAGACGACCCCGGTGTCGGCGACGAGGCCAACCTCGAATTCGGCCATCAACGCGTGCCGGGCGACGCCGGCGACCAGAGCACCAACACCTTTTCCTTCGAGTACGACAAGCTCATCACGCCGAGGCTCGCGCTCTCCGTGGATGGCAGCTACGTCATGCAGAACAACCCCACGGCCCGCGGTTTCGACAACTTCGGCGTGGGGCTCAAGTACCTGCTCTACGTGAACGACGCGCATGAATTCATGACGTCGGTGGGCATGAACGCCGAACTCGGCGGCACGGGCAGCCGCGCCATTGCCGCCAACTACTCGACGATCTCGCCGAAAGTCTTCGCCGGCAAGGGCATGGGTGACCTGCCCGACTCGCTCGCGTGGCTGCGTCCCATCGCCATCACCGGCGAGGCAGGACCGGCGTTCACGACAGGCGGCGGCCAGCCGAACGCGTTCGACTACGGCTTCACGTTCCAGTACAGCCTGCCCTACCTGCAACAGCACGTTCACGACGTCGGCCTGCCGCAACCGTTCTCGAACCTGATCCCGATCGTGGAAGTGCCCCTTTCGCGCAGCCAGGGACAAACCACCGGAACCGTCAACCCCGGCTTCATCTGGATGAACCGTTACGGCCAACTCGGCATCGAGGCGCAGATACCGATCAACCGGGCAAGCGGCTCGCATGTCGGGATCCTCGCGCAAGTCCATATTTTTTTCGACGACGTCGCGCCGCGCACGCTCGGCAAGCCGCTCTTCCCGTAAATCACAGAATCAAACAGGAGATTCACCATGAAACTCGCCACATTGCGCACGGCTGTCGCCACGATCGCGCTCGTTGCCGCGCACCTCGCCTGGGCGCACGCTTATCCGAAGCATCAGGAGCCGCCAGCCGGGTCCACCGCGCCGGCCACGCTCACTACGGTCGTGATCGACTTCGACGACGCGCTCGAGCCCGCCTTCAGCTCCATCGACGTGCTGGACGCGCAGGGCAAGTCGGTCATTCGCGAGAAAGCGAAGGTCGATGAGAGCAACGACAAGCGCATGTCGGTGGCGCTCAATGCATTGACGCCAGGGAAGTATTCGGTGGTGTGGGTGGCGGTGGCCGCCGATGGTCATCGCACGAAAGGGCACTACGCGTTCAACGTGAAATGAGCGAGCGCCGATGAAACGAGGCCACGCGGCAACGTCCTGCGACGTTGCCGCATCGGCCTTCGGAAAGGCGGCTAGAGGGCCCGGACTTCGAATGCGTCGGGCGAACCGTTCAAGGCGTCGTAGAGCTCGGCAACCGGTAAATCGCCGATTTCCTTGTGGATATAGGCGGTAAACGCGCGATCGTACAGCGCGCGCCCGGCCTCGGTCTCCATCGTCATGTCGAAGCCGTCGAGGACCAGGCCGGCGATCTCGTCGGCTTCGAGCAGGATGTGTTCAGCTTTCTTTCGTTCCATCGCGGGACTCCGTTACACCAGGACCAACTTCCACCATTTCGGGCCGCCTCGAACGCCGCAGACGGGACACGACGCTCAGCAGGTCGTCGAGCATGACAGGCTTCTTGAGGTGCGCATTGAAGCCGGCACGTTCCGCCTCGCGTCTGTCGGCGTCGAGGCCATATCCGCTGAGCGCGATGCAGATCACCGATTTCATCGCGGGCTCTTTGCGCAATTTGGCGACGAACTCCAGTCCGTCCATGTCCGGCATGCCGAGATCGGACAGCACGATGTCCGGCGCGTTGCCGTCGAGCATCGTCAACGCTTCGGCGCCGCTCGTCGCCGTTTGCACCGTCGCGCCCTCTCCCTCGAGCAAGAGCTTGAACGTTTCGACGGTTGCCGAATCGTCGTCGACCATCAGGATACGCAGCCCCTTCAAGGCATCGGCGGCCTCGCCATTGTCGTCGACGTGCACGCTGCTCAGTGTGCGGTGCGCCGGCAGCGTCACGGTAAAGGTCGCGCCGCGGTCGGCGCCGTCCGACTCCGCGCGCACGGCGCCGCCATGCAAGGTCACGAGATCCTTCACCAGCGCGAGTCCGATACCCAGCCCCGAACGGCGCATGCCCGGATCGCGGCCCTGCTCGTACATCTCGAAGACGTGGGGCAACAGCGCGGGCGCGATGCCGCTACCCGTGTCCGCCACCCACAGGACGGCCTCGCCGTGTTCGTTGACCTGCAGCGAGACATTCACCGAACCGCGCGACGTGAACTTCAGCGCATTGCTGACCAGATTCCAGACGACCTGCTCGATGCGAGTCAGATCGGCATAAATGATGACGGGCGTCTCGCTCATCGAGACGTTGAGTGCGATGCCTTGCTGGCTCGCTTCCTCGCGAACGGCGTCGGTCACGCGCTGCACGATCTCGCGCATGTCGATCACCGTGCGCACCATCGAAAGCTTGCCGGTGCGCACACGCGACACGTCGAGCAGGTCATCGATGATCTGCGCCTGTCCGATCACGGTGCGCCGGATCGTATCGGTCGCCCGCGAAACGTTCAGGTTATTCCTCGTTTCTGGCGCGCGCGCAATCAATTCCGCGCTCGCGGAAATCAGATTGAGCGGATGCTTGAGTTCGTGTGACACGACTGCGAGAAATTCGTCGCGGCGCCGCTGGGCATCGCGGTCAACGCCGTGGGGCGGTTCGGTCTGAATGGCGTGCACGCTCGACTGCGTCGCGTGGAATTCACTGAGATCGCGGGCAATCTTCGCAAATCCGCTGATACCCGGTTCATCCAGACGCGAGAGCACCCCGCTCGCGAAGAACCGGCTTCCGTCCTTGCGAACGTGCCACCGCTCCTCCTCCATGCGGCCATTCAGGCGGGCCTCGGCGAATTCCCGTTGCGCGACATGATTGGCGCGGTCTTCCTCGGTCGAAAGCATCTCGGCGGATTGCCCGATCATCTCCGCTTCGGTGTATCCGAATATGCGCGCCGCACCCGCATTCCAGCTGGTGATCAAGCCGTCGTCGTCGAATGTGATGATCGCGTAATCCTTGGTGCCCTCGGCCACGATACGCATGCGCCGCTCGCCTTCGCGCAACCGGTCTTCGGCGCGGCGCCGGTCCGTGATGTCGATGAAGGACAGCACCGCGCCGTCGATGCGGTCTTCCGTCGTCCGGTAAGGCACGAAGCGCGCAAGATACCAGCGCCCGTCGTTGCTCCGCAGCTCGCGTTCGATGAGGCGCAGCGAATCGAAGGCCTCTGCGGCGTCGTCGGCAAGCTTGTCGTACTCGAGCCGGTGCGTGATGTCGAGCAAGGAGCGGCCGATGTCCGAGGGAATGATGCTGAAGACGTCCGTTGCGCGGGGCGTATACCGCTTGATGCAGATATTGCGGTCGACGAAGATCGTGCCGATGTCGTTGGCGGCAATCAGGTTCTGCAAGTCGTCGTTGATCTTGCCCGTTTCCTCGACCTTCGACTTCAGCTCGGCGTTGACGGTGGTGAGCTCTTCGTTGATCGACTGCAGTTCTTCCTTGCTGGTCTCCAGCTCCTCGGTCGCCGAACGCAGTTCCTCGTTGATGGCCTGAAGCTCCTCGTTGGAGGCCTTCAATTCCTCCGTCGAGGTTTCCGATTGCTCGACGGTCGACTGGAGTTGCTCCTTCGTGCGCTGCAGCTCGCGTTCGAGCTGGCCGATGATGGGATCTTTCTGGGTGTCGCCGGTTGTGACCTCCTCCGCGCCACTCATGCTGTCCTCGACTTCGTCGAACAGCACGAGCACGAAGTCCGCATTGGCTTCGGGATCGTGCACGGGGCGCGTCGTCATGTTGACGAAATACGAGCGCCCGTCGCGCTCGATGCGCACCTTGCGGGCCTCGACGCTTCGATTCGTGTGCAACGCCTGGTAGATCGCCGTGCGCAGTTCCACCCGCAGTTCGGGGCGCACTGCCGCCACGATATTGTGGGACGGCTCGCCGCCCGAATACTGCAGAAAGCGCCCCGCGCGATCGGACAAGTGGACGATTTCGGAATCGCGGCTCACGAGGACGCTGGGCGGCGCGTATTGTTCGACGAGGCGCTGATGCAGATCGCCGAACGAAAAGCGCCGGCCGCCCGGCGGCTGGGCCGTCGCGACGACCGGGCGCAAGTTGACGGTTCCGGACATCGCCACCGGGACAGGCGCATCGCCGCGCACTGCGACGTTCGCGCGATAGATGCGGTTGCGCTTGTCGATGACGGTGAACATCGAGCTGACGCTATCCGCCGATTCGGAGCTGCCGAGAAACAGCACACCGCCCGGACGCAGGGCGAAATGGAACATCTTCAGAATGTCGTTCTGCGCTTCGCGGTCGAGATAGATGAGCAGATTGCGGCAGCAGATGAGGTCGAGCCGCGAGAACGGCGGATCGCTGAGCACGTTGTGATGCGCGAACAGCATGTGCTCGCGCAGTTCCTTCTTGACGCGGTAATGCGCGGAATCCTTCGAAAAGAACTGGCGCACGCGGCCCGGCGCCACGTCGGCGAGAATGGAATCGGGATAGAGGCCGGCGCGCGCGAAGGCAATGGCCCGTTCGTCGATGTCGGTGGCAAATACCTGGAAGGAAACGCCCTCGGACGACTTGAGCGAACGCTCCTGCATCAGCATCGCCAGCGAATACGCCTCCTCGCCCGTTGCGCAGCCGACGGACCATACGCGGATCTTGTCGCCGTCGCCGCGGCCTTCGAATATGCCCGGAAGCACGTCGCGCTCGAGTACGTCGAACGCTTCCTTGTCGCGGAAGAAGTTGGTCACGCTGATCAGCATGTCCTGGAGCAGCGCCTGGGTCTCTTCCGGATGCACATGGAGGTAGTCGCGATAGGCCTGGAGATCGGTGATGCCGTTGACCTGCAAGCGGCGTTCGATGCGGCGCATCACGGTCGCCCGCTTGTAATGGCGGAAGTCATGCGCGGTACGCGTGCGCAGGATGACCATGATTTCGCGCAGGGCGCGCTCGGCGGCCTCGTTGCTCAGATCCTGCTCGCGCTTTTCGTTTTCCAGCGTGGGCAGATGAATATCCTTGGCGGTCGACCACAAATCCAGCAGCCGTTGCGGCATCTCCGCCGCGGTGAGCACGAAATCGACCGTGCCGGTGGCGATCGCGCTACGCGGCATGCTTTCATATTCGGCTTCCGAGGGATCCTGGGCCAACGTGATGCCGCCCATTTCCTTGATGCGCGAAAGGCCGGCGGAGCCGTCCGAACCCGCGCCGGACAGCACGATGCCGATCGCCCTTTCACGGTGCGCCTCGGCGAGGGTCCGGAAAAACACGTCGATGGCGGCGCGGCGCCCCTGCTCGGGCGGGTTCGGATCGACCCGCAGGTAGTCGTCGACCATCGTCAGCGCGAGCGACGGCGCGATCAGGTAGACGTGATCGGGCTCGATCGGAGTCGGTTTCGTGACTTCCACGATGGGCATCGCGGTCGCTTTCTGCAACAGCCCGGGGAGATTGCTGACGTGGTCGGGCGCAAGATGGACCCGACGACAAAAGCCATCGATGTATGTGCGGGCAACGCCTCGAAGAAACTGAGAAGCGCGCTCAGTCCGCCGGCCGATGCGCCGATCCCGACAACCGGATGCTTCGCTTGACCTGGAAGAATGTGCCCACGTTTTTTCGCCATGGCTGGCCTGTCCTTTTTAGAGAAATATTGTGCCCGCCGCTGCCTGGAATCCAGACATGTGACATGCGCAGGGAGCGCCCGCGCAGTCGGATATTATCCCCCTCGCGAGGCAGGCTGCGATAGTTTTATAGGACATTGCCGCGCTGGAGCGAACCCGCGAACTCACCGTGTGTTCGATCGGGGGTGGATTGCGCAGTCCGTCAGCGCAATCAACGCTGCGGGGAGCTTCGCGAGCGGGAGAACGTAATCGGCGTAAGGCGCCGCGTGTCTCGGCATGTCGCCGGCGAAGGCGTCGTACGGGTCCTGAACGATCGCTGTGCCGCCATGGGCGCGGATCTGCGCAAGACCCGCCGCGCCGTCCTCCAGCATGCCCGTCAGGATCACGCCGATTGCGCGGGTGCCCAGCGTGGCAGCCACGCTGCGCAAGAGCGGATCGATCGCGGGCCGCGCGAGATTTTCCTTCGAGCCATGCGAGAGGCGCAGGCGCTCGCCATCCACCAGCAGATGGAAATCGGGCGGCGCAACATAGATTCTGCCGCGCTGGTATTTTTCGCCGTCTCTGGCATGTGCAACCGCAAGCGGGCCGGCCATACCGAGCAGCGACGGCAGCACGCTGGCGTTCGCGCCCACATGTTGAACAATCGCTATCGTGGCGGGCAGATGTTCCGGCAATCCGGCCACCAGGGTGCGCAAGGCATCGACCCCGCCCCACGACGCGCCTATCGCGATGAAGTCCCGACAAATCAATTTGGTTCCAGTGTGACCGATGCTCGTGCCTTCGCATGGGCTGTGCCTGGTGTTTTCAACGACGGCCCTGGGCGGCGATCCGCAAACGCCCCACGCCGCGGAGCTATCCCGCCTCGACGAACGCGCCGGAAGACGCGCGTATGCGCATGATGGTTTGCCGGGAAGTTTCGAACCGGCGGGCAATTTCGCTGACCGTGAGCCCCTGGTCGAGCAAGTCGATCACGCGCTCCCGGTCCTTCAGTGAAAGCGAGATCGGCCTTCCTGTGGGCCGCCCGCTCAATTGCGCGCGCTTGAGGCCCTGGCTGCTGCGTTCGCTGCGGGTCTTCGTGTCCATTCGCACGATGGCCCTCAGCATCTTGACCGCCTGGGGCTCGCTGGCGCTCGCCAGATCGACGTTGCCGAATTCCACACAACGAACGGAAATGCCCTCCTTGCGGCATTTCATCAAGGTCGACAGCACGTCGCTCGGGCTGCCGCCCAGGGACGAAAGTTCGAGGACCACCAGTAAATCGCCGCGCGAGAGGCGCCTGATGAGGGCGCTCAGCACGGCGCGATTTTCCGCGGCGAGATACGGCGGCGCGTTTTCGACCGCGACGCGGTTGAGCGCGACCGTGTAACCGGCCTTGTCGAGCCGGATGACTTCCTGCTCGGGGAAAAAGCCCTCGCTCACACCGTTGAGGTAAAAGTAGGTCCGCTGCAACTGTGTCTCCAGAGGGGGAACGTCGCTCGTCGAAATATACGGCGGAACAATGAAAGCAGAATGCACCACAAAAAATTAATTCCACGTTTCGGCGAGCCGCGCTCGGCGTCGAGCATCGGACGCTCGCTCCTGAAATGGAATCAATTTCATTCGGGATGCTATGCACGCGCCCTCAGACTGCGCCACGGGCCATGAAATCGATTTCGCAATTTACATGCCCGCACCCGCTTCGCGCGGTGCAGGCACCGTCAGGCCATGCGGGGCGCCGCGCAGGCGCGGCTGTTCACAAATCCCACTATTCGGACATGGCAGCGCTGTACAATTTCCCGTACGTTTCGATTACTCTCGTTTCGCATCCGCTGCGCAATAAATCGACTTGACAAGGAGACTGACATGGAAGCCTCATTGCTGGTCATTGCATTCGGCACGATGGCGTTGGCAGTAGCGGCGACGTCGGTGATAGCCCACTATCGCCGCGAACGGCGGCGTGCGGAACTGCTGCGCAACCTGGACCACCATGACTGGTGCAGATGGACGCGCCTGTGACGACGCGGGTTCGGCTGATCGACCGGGCCGCAACGCGCGCTTGCGCACTCCTGGTCATCAGGGCACACGATCACCGTGCGGCGACGGAGACCGTCTGGCGCCCGCCCCGTCCTAAATGATCTTTTCCAGCGACTTGCGAAGGCCGCGAACATCGCTCGTGCCGCCGTCGCCTGTCCGCTCGACCAACTCATACCCGTGACGAAGACAGAAGGCGAGGGCTCGCCGGTTCTCTCCGTGCGTCTCCAGAACGATTCGCCGGTAGCCCATGCCCGCTGCCTGGCTTTCGAGGAACCGGAGAATTCCCGAACCGGCCCCCGGCCACTCCGGGCGCCGATAGATGCGCGTGAATTCGGCGACCTCGAAAGAGTATCGGCTCAGGGCGCCGCAACCGATCGCTTCGCCGTCGGTCGTGCGCGCGACGACGAACGCGCTGCGTGCGGTCTGCACGTCCCCGTCATGAAACCGGGATGACGCAGTGGATGCACCATAGAGCGCAGCGAGGGCGCTCACTTCGTCGAGCAGCATGCGCGCATCGAGCGTGCAAGGGTCTTCCCGGCGAACCACGACGATCACGGACGACTCTCTCATGTGTCACCTCCTCCGCAACCTGTTACTTCCCAGGTGCGCAAGGACAATGCCTTGACGCATTCGAGATTTCCCTGGCGCGGCACGCCGTTTGCGGCCAAAACGCGTGCGCATCACCGATTGACGGAACGAGGCCGGGCACGCCCTGGGCGTTCGAAGCGCGAACTGGTGAGCGCAAATCCGGAACGACCATGAAGACATACGATTTCGAGCAACGGCTGGAAGAGATCCAGATTGCCCTCTCCCGACTCTTTGCATCGCCGAAGAGCCCTGCTGTCAGCAGGCTCTACGAAGGCAACGCGGTCATCCTGCATCTGAGCTGGGTGGTGGAGTCTCATCGTGATACCACGCTCGACTCGCGCTGCGCGGCCACCATCCACGCGACACGCGCGCAAATCGAACGCTACGCGGGCCTCGACACCGCGCAGCGGCGCACGATCCAGCAGCGCATAGGGCGCCGCGTGCGATCGGGTTACGATGCCGGCCGCCGTGCGTCGCCCCGAAACGAGGCTTGCGCGTTCGACATCACGCTCGACGATGCGACCTTCGCCGCCCGCGCCGACGGCGACTACTTTCCGGGCATTGGTTAGGCGGCGCCGCTAGTGCCGCTAGTGCAGACAATCACTGCGATGGCCCTTCGCGGTGCCGCTCAGTAGCAACGCAGTCTTCACGACCGCGAGATGCGAGAGCGCCTGGGGGCAATTGCCCGCGAGACGCTGCGCCTTGACGTCGTATTCCTCGGCGGAGCAGACCGGGATCGTTCGCCACCGCGAGCACCCGCTCGAACTGCCGGCAGGCCGCCAGTGATGCTCCGCCGGCAATCGCGCTACGACAAAAGACGGATGCCGGTCCGTGAATGCTGGTAGCGTTTCGTACTCCCTGGATCTCCCGCTGTTCTTGTCCTTCTCCGCGCCGGTGCTTCAATCATCCGGCTTGTGCGCGATCTCCGAGAGGTCGTCCACCGGCACTTGCGTCTCGGGAACGGTCGCGCCTTGGTCGGAAGGCCCGGAAAGACCGGCCCGTAAATTCCCGTCCTGTTCATGCTGACCCTCTGCGCGCGGCGGCTGGCCGCCTCCATCAGGTATTTCGTCTTGCGCTGTCATTTCATCCTCTCCCGTTCTGGAGATCGCTAGTTCATCGCCTGCTGGCGCCTGTATTCGTCTTGCTTCATCTGCATGTACTGCTGCCGGTCGATTTCGTGCAATTGCCGCGAATATTGCTCGCTGGCGCTGAACCAGTTGCTCAGGCGCTGCTGCAGCCGCGTATCGGGCTGCCCCGGCGGTTCGCGCAGCCAGGCATCGATGGCCAGGTAGTAACGCATGGTGTTGCGCTCGACGAGACCGCGCACGCCGCTGACGTATTCCGGCTGCGCCGCGGACCCATCGGCGATGTCGGTAAAGCCGACCTTGCCGCGGCCGAACGTCGCCAGATAGCCTTTCATGGCGAGACGCCCCAGCGTGCCGTAGCTGTACGCATAGGTCAGATGCAGGAACGTGCGGCTACTGCCGAGCGACACGGCTTCGAGGACGATTTGATAATCCCGGGTATTCAAAGGTCCGCTGTCGGCGTGGAGCCTCACGCGGAAGTATCCCGGGCGGGTGATGGCGGCGTCGTAATTGAAACGCAGGCGGTAGGTGGACCGGAGTTCTTCGGCCACTTCTTCCTGGCTCACGTTGATGGTCAGCATATTGCCGCCGTTACTGCCCGACGAACGACAGTACTTGATGTTGGGATGCAGGAGCAGTACGTCGCACCAGTTATTGAGTCCGTTCGCATCACTGAGCGCGCGGTGGACCGTCGCAAACGGGTAGTCCATCACGGCGTAGATCTGGCCTGTGACCGTCGATGGCGATTCCTGTGAATCGAGATACAAGCGCCGGTGAAACGCGTTCTGATCGAGCCGTGGTTTCAGGTCATGGTAGGTGGCGAGCAAGCGGGCGGCATCGTCGGATGTCTGCGCCTGCAGCCCCGGGCATACCAGGCTGCATGCCGCCAGAATGGCAAGCATGGCGAAACGTGAGGAGCCTCGCTTGAGGCTCTGCATCGGGTCATTCCTCGGGGACAGGCGCTTGCCGCCGCCCGGTCTGATTGTTCGTGGAGTACGCATTTTCTCGTCATATTCCGCGGAGCGCCAATCGGATGCCTGGGTCCTAACTCATCGTCCTTCACGTCGATGCGCGCCCCGCATCGCTCAAGGCGTGCTCTCAGTCGTAGTGTTCCTCGTGCTCGCGATCGCGCCGCGTGTCGCGATCATGGGGGTGACGGTGCATCCATTCGTCGTGCGCCCAATAGCGGTGGCCATCCCAATAGCGGTCGCCGTGCCAGCCGAGCGTAGTTTCGCCACCGGGCGCCGGAGCGCGGGCTGGCTCGTCGTACCTCGGCCGCGGCGTGACATCGCTGTCCGCGAGCGCCGTGCCGCCCGCCGCCAGTGCCGTGCCAGCGACGAGTGTCGCCAGAATGGTGCGCATTGCGTTCGTCTTGGGTTTCATGATTGTGCCCTCCCTCAAACACCCGAGGTTGAGCACGGCTCGTACCTATGGTGGCGCGGCTTCACATGATTTTCATTCGCCGGTGGCGCGAAACGCGCCGCTATGCAACACCACACCGCCTTCTGTTTCGTTCATGGCATCGGCGCATGCGGCGAGTATGCGCGAGCGTCCGCGTTCGAATGCTTTTCGCAGTGAGTCTTCGAGCGCGGATTCTGCCCCGAAGTGATCTTCGAGCGCCTCGACGGTGATCGCACATTTGACCGGCTCGCCGTCGCGCTCGACCATGAAGTGCATACGCAGGCTGGAGCCGTCGAACGTCACAGTGTCGTCAAGAAAGTGAATATCCATCGCTGCCCTCCTTCGCTCGTTCGAAACTGGGCATCCATCCGGCCGCTGGCCGCGCGCCGGCCTTGTGTTAAGCGGCAAGCATTGCGCGTGCCTGGAGATCAGGTGCCCCGTTGTGCGCTCGCGCCGCTGTGCGCGCAGAAGCAGCCTTGCGGGTTCAGCGCTTGCGTGATCGCTATTCAGTGGGAGCCAACGAGGAACAGACGCGATGACCGGGCGAAAGGAAAACGGCGAACGCCGTGCGGCGACCCCGCGCCGTGCGCACGGAAGCGTTCCCCGCGCCGTCTACTATGCGCTGGCGTCGAATGTCATCGTCGCGCTGAGCAAGTTCGCGGCGGCGGCCTGGACGAACTCCGGCGCAACGCTAGCCGAGGCCGTGCACTCCAGCGCGGATTGCGCAAACCAGATCCTGCTCATCCGCGGCAGACGCGCCGCCGCGAGCGAGGCGGACGAGCTCCATCCGCTCGGCTTCGGCCGCGAAACGCACTTCTATGCGATGCTCGTCGCGCTCCAGTTCTTCATCGTCGGCGGACTCGGCTCCATGGGCATCGGTCTCTGGCACCTATGGCGGCATGCCGGCCTCGAACACGCGGGAGTGGCGATTGGCGTGCTAGTGGTGTCGGCCATCGTCGAGGGCTGCGCTTTGCGCGCATCGATCCGCTCGATCGACACGAATCGGCGCGCAGGCGGCCTGTGGCGCTGGTTTCACGAGACGGGCCAGCTCGAAGTCATGCTCTCGGTCGGCGAGGACGCCGCCGCGCTCGCCGGCGTGCTCGTCTCGCTCGCCGGCATCGGCCTCGCGGCGATCACGGGCAAGGCGCTGTTCGATGCCCTGGGAAGCATCGGCGTGGGCATGGTGATGATGGCGACGGCCATGCTGACGATGCGTGAAATCAAGTCGCTCATCGTCGGCGAGGCGGCGCGCCCGCGGGACCGCGGCGCGATACGCGCCTGGCTCGAGGCGCGCCCCGAGATCGAGCAGATCGTGAGCCTCGTGGTGCTGCGCTGGTCGGACAGCTTCGTGGTTGCCGTGCAGGCGCGGCTCGCTGCACAGCAAAGCGCCGACGACCTGGTGCGCACCATCGGACGGTTGGAGATTGGCCTGCAGAAGGCGTTCCCGGCCGCGCGCTGGGTCTTTTTCGAGCCCGAGCTGAGCGAGCATGGCGAGCATCCGGCTTAGCGTGCGTGCGCCGAGGCTTTCAGAAGGATGCGGTATGCGAGTTGCGCGCCGCACGGGTAGCCTCGCAGCGAATGTCGTCTGCGGCATACCCCTCTTTCATCCATGGTGTCGCCACCCAGTTGTCTCACCGAAAATGCGGCAATCGTCGAATTCGCGGTCATCGGCCGCGCAGGCATGCGTGCTCTCGCGAGGAGAACCGATCCTGGTTCCCGGCCTCGCGTGGTCGCTATCCGTGCGCTGTCGTTCTGGACACCTACAGGTCATTACCCTGTGGCAGGTGATCGGCCGCTATGCGTCACGCGTGAAGCGCTTCCACGCCGCGACGAGCCCCGGTGCAACCTACGAGGAATCCACCGTGACTTTCATGTGGATTCCGGAGAGCGCACTGGTCGATATGGTGACGCGTCTCGCCGCGCTGCCCTGGGTGCTCGATGCATGGTTCTATCCCTGATGCGGAGAATACCGATGCAAGAACTGCAATGGAGCAAGACCCCGCTCCCCGGCCGGGCGTCGCTGCTCGCGGCGGCCGTGCTGCTCGGCGCGCTCTATGCCGGGAGCACGCTCGTCACGCCGCTTTATCCGCTCTACCAGCACCGCTTCGGTCTTTCCGATCTGACGATCACGCTCGTGTACGCCACCTACGTGATCGGCAATCTCGGCGCACTATCCGCATTCGGCCACGTGTCGGACCAGGCAGGGCGCCGGCATATCAGCCTGCTCATGCTCGCTGTGGGAGGCGCGAGCGCGATGCTGTTCCTGCTCGCCGTGCACCCCGCGATGCTTTTTCTGGCGCGTGCGGCGAGCGGTCTCGCGATCGGCGTCGGCGCGGCGACAGCCACGGCATGGATTGCCGACCTGTATGCCAGCGCGGACAAGGCGCGCGCGAGTCGTCTCGCCGCGGCAGTCAATCTTGCCGGCCTTGCCGGCGGCGTTCTCGTGGCCGGCCTGCTCGCGCAGTTCGTGCCGTGGCCGCTTCGCACGGTGTTCCTCGTCTATCTGTTGATGCTCGTCGTCACGGCGGCGTTCACCGTCCGGACCCGCGAGACCGTCGACGCTTCGGTACGCGCGCACGCGCAGTTGTCGTTCAAGCCGCGCATCGGCGTTCCTTCGGGGTCGCGCGCCGCGTTCGTCGCCCCCGCTGTCACCGCATTCGCCACTTTCGCCCTCCTCGGCTTTTATGCCGCACTCCTACCTAATCTGCTTGCCAACAGCATGCATACGCATAGCCCTGCCACGAGCGGAGCGATAGTCGCCGAACTCTTCGCTGCGGGCGCTGTCACCGTCGCGCTGACACCGTTGCTGCCGTCCCGCGTCACGATGTTCACCGGCCTCGTGCTGCTTGCTCCCAGTCTCGGTCTGCTGCTGTGGGCTCAAGCCGCGGGATCGATCGGGTTGCTGATACTGGCGAGCGCGCTGTGCGGCATAGCATCCGCATTCGGGTTCCGTGGCAGCCTTCAGGAGGTCAACCGGATTGCGCCGCCGCAGCAACGCGCCGAACTGCTTTCCGCTTATTTGCTGTGCTGTTACAGCGGTAACTCGTTGCCGGCCGTCGGCGTCGCCCTGCTGTCGCGCCACGTGGGCCATTTGCGGGCGAACGTGGCTTTCGCGGCGGTCTGCGTCACGCTTGCGTTAGTCGCATTGGCCATCGGCATACGGCAGACACGCCGCGAAGACCGACCAACAGCGATGAAATGAGGCCGCCCCGGCGCGGAAATCGTCGACTTTCCGGCGTTTCCCGTTCCTCTACCGAGAGAGAGTCCACCACCATGCAGATCAGCCCGACCCATTCGCCCTTGCGCACCGACGTGCGCGCCCATCTTCCAGTCGAAGATCCGGACGGCGGACACGATCCCTCAAAGCCCCCGCCGCCGTCTCCGTTGCCCGACGACGTTCCGCCCCCGCTGCCCGAGGGCGACCCTCCGCCGCAGTCCCCGCCCGAGCGAGTGAACAAAAAAGCGCGCCCCGGAGCACTCAGGGCATGGAAAGCGCTTCCATCCGTCGTTGCAGGATTGAATGAACCGCTTGCTTTACCAGGAAACGCGAAGTATCACATCGGGTCAAACCGTTGCTGTCCATATAGGTCGACTTACGAACAGCCGATGGTCGTTTCCCTTGTTGCATAATGATCTGGTAACCTGAGTTCGCAGATTTTTCCAAGCAGCTTGCTTCAGGAAACGAAGTCGAATCGCCCGTTCGTCGCGACACCGTAGCGCCAAGCTCCGCTCCGTTGGTCATGCAAATGCGCCGCCCTGCCTGGCTGTGATTCATCGTTCTCCGCTGTGATTGTGATTGCGCAGATTTCAGGTTTCTTGCTAATTACTTTCCGCCAACTGTCGTCCGCTGCTGTACGCAAGCATGTAACGCTATACCCGGTTTGCGGCATTCCATGCCGAATAATTAAATCAATGTTGGAGACAGACATGCTCAGCCCTCACGAATACGCCACCCTGATGCTCGTCAAGGACTCTCCCGAACAAATCGATCTCACACGCGAAGAGCTGGACGTCCTGATCAAACGCCATCTGATCACCATGGAACAATCAGTGCCCGGCACCCACAGCCCCTGCCTGACAAACGACGGAAACGCGCTGCTTCGGAACATCAAGCGCGCGCCCTGAGCGTTTCTTGCGCACAGGCTGTCGCCTTCATCCCGCTTTTAGCCGTCTTTGCCCCCTCCTCACCGCATATTGAGCTTTATTGCGCCGTGGGTACGTGATTTCGCACGCACGTACCACCGGTCTTTTGAGCAACTCGATAGCATGCCTTCCCACAGGAGTTCCATCATGCAAGTCCAGGAGCTGGTTTCCGCCTCGCAAAAATCCGGCGTCGGAATGTTCGTTGAACTAAGCAGCACATTCACCGACAGCATGGACAGACTCGCGCACCTCAACCTCGAGGCCGCGCGAAACTTTCTCGACGCCACACGCAACTTCTCGCAGCGGGCGCTGTCCGCCCAGGGGCCTTCCGAGTGGCTCGCGGTGCAGAGCGAATTCATGGCGCCGGCCTCGCAGCAAGTGCAGGACTACAACCGCCGGGTTCTCGAGCTTGCGGCCGCGGCCCAGGCGGCCTGCGTACGGTGTACCCAGGCACAGGTGGCGGAATACGGCACGCAAACGCGAGCCATGCTGAACGACTTCGCACAGCGCGCACCGCGCGGCTCCGAGCCGATCGTGGCCGCACTCGATTCGGCGATCAGCGCCGCCCACGCACTGTACGGGTCGCTTCAGGAGACCGGGCAACAGGCTGTCGAGGCCGCTCGTAGCAGCCTCGAGATGGCGACGGCGGCGGCGTCGAAGTCGGCAAAGCGCGCCGTCGATCTCACAGCGGAAACAGCGAAGCGCTGAGCGCAAACCTTCACGAGGCGGCTCGTGTAGCCGCCCTGCGCGCTTCTTTCCGTTTCCCGCCTTCAACCGCCCCGCAAGCGCCGCAGCATGGCCGCGCCGATACGCTGACGCGTGCGGCCATACCCCTCCCAAGGGTCGCCTTCGAGCGCTTCCAGCCGCTCGTGCACATTCGCGACGGTCCATTGGTCGCCGGCGGTCGTGTTTTCGACTTCGTCCCAGCGCAGCGGCACCGAAACGCCAAGCCCTGGCCGCGCACGCGGCGCATAAGCCGCAATCGTGCTGGCTCCGCGTGAATTGCGCAGATAGTCCACGAAAATGCGTCCCTTGCGGTTCTGCGGCCCCATCTTCGCGCTGAAGCGTTCGGGCAGCATCGCCGCCATGTGCTCGGCAACGGCGCGTGCGAACTCGCGGACCTCGTCCCAACCCGCATGTCGCCCAAGCGGCACGACCACATGCAGCCCCTTGCCGCCGCTCGTCTTGCACCATGCTTGCAAGCCGAGTGCGTCGAGTAGCTCATGGGTCAACCGCGCGGCCTCGATCATGCGGCTCCAGTCGAGCGAAGGATCGGGGTCGAGATCGAACACGATGCGATCGGGCTTCTCGATGCTCGTGGCGAGCGCGTTCCAGGTGTGCAGTTCGATCGCATCCATCTGCGCCGCGCCGACGAGCGCCTGCGCGGTCTCCAGCGTCAGCAGCGGCGCGTGGCCGGGATCGAGATCGGGGTGCCGCGTGGCCTGCGGAATCTGCGGCACCTTTGCGTGCCGCTGGAAAAACCGTTCTCCGGAGACCCCGCGCGGCGCACGGACGATCGACACCGGTCGTTTGCGCAGGTGCGGCAAGAGCTGCGGCGCCATCGCCTCGAAGTAGTGAACGAGATCGATTTTGCGCAAGCCGCTTTGCTCGTCGATCACGCGCTCCGGGTGCGTGATGCGCACGCCCGCAACTTCGGTTTCTTCGCGCCCGGCACGCGCATGGCGATGAGCAGGCGCAGCGGCAGGGCGCCCGGTTTCTTCCGCCTTGGCGTTGCGCGAGCGTGCGCCCCGCGCCGCCTCGACGGGCGGCGATTGCGGCTCGCGCACGATGGTTTCGGCCGGCTTGTCGCGACGCAGGCCGACAAACGACGCCTGACGCACCACCCCTGCGCTCGTCCACGTCTTGAAGCGCACTTCGGCGACGAGTTCCGGACGAACCCAGTGCACCGCCGCGCGCCGCTGTGCGGCGGGAAGCGCGGCAAACGGCGACGTTTCGGTCGTGCGCGCCTGCAATTCGTGCGTGATCGATTCGAGCAGTTTCGCGTCGAAGCCGGTCCCCACACGCCCCGCGTAACGCAGCGCGCCATTTTCGTACACGCCAAGGAGCAGCGCGCCAAAGCCCACCCGGCTACCCGTTGGCTCCGTATAGCCGCCGATCACGAATTCCTGGCGCTGCGCGCAGCGCAGCTTGAGCCAGGCGGCGGTGCGCGTCGAGGTGTAATGACTGTCGCGCCGCTTCGCCACGAGCCCTTCGAGGTTCGCGGCGCACGCGGCCCGCATGAGCGCCTCGGGGTCGCCCTCGACAGCCTCCGAGAAGCGCAACGCCGTTTGCGGCGTGTCGCGCAGCAGGGCTTCCAGCCGTGCGCGGCGCTGTTCGAGCGGCACCTTGCGCAGATCCATTCCGTTGAGCCAGGGAAGGTCGAACAGCCAGAACGCGATGGCGTCCGCGCGATTCGCATCGAATGCGTTCTGCAGCGCCTGAAAGTCGGGCACGCCCCGATCGTCGAGCACCACCGCCTCGCCGTCGAGCCACGCCGATTCGACATCGAGGGCACCGAGCGCCTCGATCTGCTTCGGGAATTTCGCGCTCCAGTCGAGGCCCGCTCGCGTGAAAACGCGCACACGCGATTTGCCCCTGGCACCCTTGTCGATGCGTGCGAGCACGCGATAGCCGTCGAATTTCAGCTCGTAGAGCCAGTCGTCGCCGCTCGGCGGCGCTTTGGCGGGCGTGGCCAGCTGCGGCGCCAGCTCCGCCGGCAGCGCGCCCCGCACCGCGCCTTCCAGCGCATCACCGGCGCGTGGCGGAGAGGAAGCGCGAGCAACGTCAGGTATCGCTTGCAGCAAGTCTGCGGCGGGCTGCGTGGCTCGCTTTGCGTCGCCCTTAGGCCTGCCGTCGCCCTTACGGCTGCCGTCGGCCGGCCTCGTGCGTCTGTCTTTGTCGCTGGCCGCCCCGTCGCGCTGCTTGATGAGCAGCCAGCGATCCTGCTTCGTCCCCTTCATGGGGCTGCGCACGAGCGCCCAGCCGCCATGCATACGCTCGCCTTCGAGGGTGAAGACCAGCTTGCCGTGCTCGTACCCCTCGCGCGCCGCGCGCAGCCCGCCTTCTGGCCGCCAGACACCGTGGTCCCAGATTTCGACGGTGCCGGCGCCGTAGTTGCCCTCGGGAATCGTTCCCTCGAATTGGCCGTATTCGAGCGGATGATCCTCGACGTGCACCGCGAGCCGCTTGACCGAAGGATCGTTGCTCGGCTCCTTCGGCACGGCCCATGACTTCAGCGTGCCGTCGAGTTCGAGGCGAAAGTCGTAGTGCAACTGGCTCGCATCGTGGCGCTGGATCACGAATGAAGCCATGCCTCCATCGTTCTTGCTGCGCCTGTTTTGCGGCGCACGGCCAGGGGGCTCCGGCGTCTTCTCGAAGCGACGCCTGGACTCGTAAGTCTCCAGATTGCGTTTCATTGGCGCTCCTTCGCATCTTGCGCGAGGCCATTCGTCGCGATGCTCGGCCCCATCAGGCCAACGAGCAACCAACGTGCCGCAGCGCGCGGAGCGCACGCCCTCTCAACCGGCGTGCCGGGCGCGTGAGTTGCTGAAAGATCGATGCATCGTCCGACGCTCCCGCGCAGCGCAGCGCCCGCGATCGCCGGGATTCACACATCCTTCCCGACATCGGGCACCGAGGCGCAGGGGCCAGGCGGCGTGCAGTAAACCGACTTAGCTCAAGGAGAACGATCATGCCACTTAGCAAGGGAAAAACTCGCGAAGCCATATCGAAGAACGTCAAGACCGAAATGAAGCACGGAAAATCGCAAAAGCAGTCGGTCGCGATTGCCTTGAACCAGGCCCGCAAATCCGGGGCGAAGATCCCTAAAAAGCACTCGAAGTGACGCGCGTTCGCCCGCCTGGACGGGCACGCTGTCGGCTGCCGTTGCGGGGCGGCGCGATGCCGCACGGGAGAACCCCTGTGCTGCATGCACCGCGGCACGCCCGGCCTCAACGGGCGGCCCCGCCGCGCCCGCAAACGGGACGGCCATGAGCCGACCCCGGCCGGTTCACGCCCGCGCGGCGCGCAGACTGCTGGTAGCCCAGGGATGGGTGATCGGCTGCCTCGCGGTCAGCGAATGCCACGCGGCAACGTCACCGACGCCGCTCGCGTACTTCCTGCACAGCGCCGGCCCCGCGTCGGCGCCGGTGCGATTGCTGGGCTGGGGCCTCGCGGCACTGTGCGTGGGCGTGTGCGTGGCCATCGCCACGCTTCTCGCGCTGGCCTTTCGCGGCACGCGCGGCGCGGCGGACCCGTCCCGGGAGACCGACAACACGCAACACGACAAGGATCTCGAATCAAGCCGCGCCGCAGCCGAAGGAAGGGCCATGAGCGGGAACGGCGGCGGGAACGGCAGCGGGAACGACAGTGGCGCCACCAACCCAACCGACCGCAGAGCGAACCGGATAGTCGGCATCGGCACCGCGATTTCGACTGTGCTGCTGTTCGGCGCCCTCCTCTCCATGCTGCGCGTGCTCGCCGCCGTGGCGGACCCGCCGCGCGCGAGCACGCTCACCGTGCATGTCACGGCCTATGACTGGTGGTGGAAAGCGAGTTACTCGACGCCTTCCGGCGCAAGCTTCGCAACGGCCAATGAAATCCACATCCCCACTGGCGAGCCGGTCCAGATCGAACTCGAAAGCGCCGATGTGATACACGCGTTCTGGGTGCCCGCGCTCGCCGGCAAGACCCAGGCGATTCCGGGGCAAGTCAACCGTCAGTGGATCGAAGCCGACCACCCCGGCATCTGGCGCGGCCAATGCACGCAGTTCTGCGGGCCGCAGCACGCGCACATGGCGCTCGAAGTGGTGGCCGAGCCGCCCGATGCGTTCGCACGCTGGACCGGGAATGAGGCGCGGCCCGCCGCGGCACCGGGCAACGCCGCCGCGCAGCACGGCGCGCAGGTCTTCATGGCGCGCTGCGCCGCCTGTCACACCGTGCGCGGCACCGACGCCGCCGGCGCGCAGGGGCCGGACCTCACGCACCTCGCGTCGCGCCGGCTGATCGCCGCTGGCGCGCTCGCCAACACGTCCGCCAACCGGCTCGACTGGATCGCCCACGCCCAGCTCATCAAGCCCGGCTCGCTGATGCCCGGCATCGCCCTCACGGCCGCCGAGGCCGGCGATCTCGCCGCCTGGCTCGACACGCTCCAGTGACATGAACGATAGTTCGACATCCTCACCATCTACCGGTGCCGCGCGCACCGCCATTCCCTCGCGGCCGCGCTCGGCGCGTCTTGCGCGCGTGCCGGAAACCGGGATCGCGCCGCTCGACGAAGAGACCGAGCGCCGTCTCGAGGCCACCTGGGAGACGCGCCCGGGCTGGCGCGGCTGGTTGTCCACGGTCGATCACAAGACCATCGGCATGCGCTACCTCGTCACGGCGTTCGTGTTCCTGCTCCTCGGCGGCGTCGAGGCCCTCGTCATGCGCGCACAGTTGACGCGGCCCAATGAAACGCTGCTCACGCCGCAGCAGTACGACCAGCTCTTCACGATGCACGGCGTGACGATGATCTTCCTCTACGCGCTGCCCGTGCTGAGCGGCTTCTCGAACTATCTGTGGCCGCTCGTGCTCGGCTCGCGCGACATGGCGTTTCCGCGCCTGAACGCGCTTTCGTACTGGATCTTTCTCGGCGCGGCCATCCTGCTCTATGCGAGCTTTCCGTTCGGTCAGGCCGCCGACGCGGGGTGGTTCAACTACGTGCCGCTTTCCACGGCGGCCTACGATCCGGGGCCGAACATCGACGTCTACGCGCTGGGCATGGTGCTGCTCGGCATCTCCACGACGGTGGGTGCGGCCAATTTCGTCATCACGTTCCTGCGCATGCGCGCGAGCGGCATGTCGGTCGCGCGGCTGCCGATTCTCATCTGGGGCACGCTCACGGCTTCGTGCGCCAACCTGTTCGCGGTGCCATCGGTCAGCCTCGCGTTCTTCCTGCTCTGGCTCGACCGCAACGCGGGCACGCACTTCTTCGATACGAGCGCCGACGGCCGCCCGCTGCTCTGGCAGCACCTGTTCTGGATCTTCGCGCACCCGTGGGTGTATGTGGTGGTGCTGCCGGCCATGGGCATCGTTTCCGAAGCGCTGCCAACGTTCTGCCGGCGGCCGATCGCCGCCTACTCCGCCGTCGCGCTCTCGACGGTGGCGACCATGCTGCTCGGCTTCGAGGTCTGGCTGCACCACATGTTCGCGACAGGCCTGCCGCCGCTGGCGCTCGCGTTCTTTGGCGCGGCGAGCATGCTCATATCGGTGCCGAGCGCGATCGCGGTATTCGCCTGGATCGCGACGATATGGACCGGCAAGCCCGTGTTCGAGACGCCGTTTTTCTACTTCGCGGGCTTCGTGCTGATGTTCACGGTGGGGGGCGTGTCCGGCGTGATGACCGCGGCCGTGCCGCTCGACTGGCAACTCACCGACACCTACTTCGTGGTTGCGCACCTGCACTACGTGCTGCTGGGCATCAACGTATTTCCCGTGCTGGGCGGGCTCGTCTACTGGTTCCCGAAATTCACGGGACGGCTGATGAACGAGCGTTTCGGCAAATGGACCTTCTGGGTGCTGTTCGTGGGATTCAACCTGGGTTTCTTTCCGATGCACATCTCGGGGCTGCTCGGCATGCCGCGCCGCGTGTACACCTATCCCGAGGGAATGGGCTGGGACACCGCCAACCTCGTCACGACCATTGGCTCGTTCGTCTTCGCGATCGGCATCGCGATGTTCGTCGGCAACGCGCTCGTGAGCCTGCGGCGCGGCCAGCACGCCGGCGCGAATCCGTGGCACGCGGCAGGCCTCGAATGGTCGACTTCGTCTCCTCCTCCGCCGTACAACTTCGCAGTCCTGCCTGTCGTGCGCTCCCGCGATCCGCTCTGGGCGCCGGATGCGCACCTCGCGCGCCCCGGCTATCTCCTGCATCGCGGGCGCGAGGCGCTGGGGATCACACCGCTCACCGGCGAACCCGACGTCATCCTCAAGATGCCGGAGGATTCCTATGCGCCTTTCGTGCTGGGGATCGCAGCGACGTTCGTGTTCGTCGGACTCCTGATGCATTCGGTGTGGCTCACGGCGCTCGCCGCGCTCACGTGCGGCACGGCACTGCTCGCCTGGCTATGGCCGCGCCGTGAACTGTTGCAACGCGAGCCGTTCGAACTCCAGCCCGCGGTCCCCGGTGAAGACGCCGATGCCCCCGGCAGCGACGATGAAAGCCTCGCGCTGCCCGTGGGCAGCGCAGGCGAGCATGCGGGCGGCTGGTGGGGCGTGCTCACGCTCATCGCCACGGAGGCGGCGCTGTTCGGCTATCTGCTGTTCTCGTACCTCTATCTGGCTTCGCAAAGCGCCCAGCCGTGGCCGCCCGAGGGACTGCCCAAGCTCGGCATGAGCGGCCTGAACACGGGCATTCTGCTCGCGAGCAGCGTGTTTGTCTGGGCGAGCGGCGCGCTCGTGCGGCGCGCGCGCTCATGGCCCGCGTTCTGGTCGATGTTCGTGGCCGTCGTGCTTGGCATCGCGTTCGTGAGCATTCAGTTCTCGGAGTGGCACGAGCGGCCCTATGGGCTCGCGTCCAATTTCTATGGTTCGCTCTACTTCACGATTACGGGCTTTCACATGGCCCACGTGATCGTGGGCGTCGTCATGCTCGTGTGGCTCGCGATCTGGATCGCGCGGGGCTATTTCGATGGCCGCCGCGACGCCGCCGTGAACATCGGCGGCCTGTACTGGCACTTCGTCGATGTCATTTGGCTATTCATCTTCAGCGTGCTGTATCTGTCGCCTTACTGGATACGAGGACACTGATGGAACCCGCGCACGCACCACGGTCCGCGCCGCACGCCTCGCCCACGCGCGGCCAGCACATCGCCGCCTGGTACGGCCTCGTCGGCGTGCCGCTCGTCTGGATCGCACACGTGCTCCTGTGCACGAGCCTCGTGGCGATTGCCTGCCCGGGCGGCGTCACGCAGCGCAACGCGCTACCCTGGGGCGTGGTGCAGATCCTGCTCGCGGTCGCCTCCGCCGCCGCGCTCGCGCTCGCGCTTGCCGGCGTGCTCGCGACGCTGCGCGCATGGCGCGAGTCCGGCGCGCTGGCAAGCGGACGGCGCGAGACATTCCGCTTCGTCGCCTGGTGCGGCGCGGCCGTTTCGGTGGCCTTCACGCTTGGGCTCGCGTTCACGATTTCGGTACTCGTGACGTTGCCGCTGCAGCGCGTGTGCGAGGCCTTGCGATGAAGATTGCGCGCTCCAGACGCTCAACGCTCGCGGCGGCCGTGTGCATCAGCGTGCTGTGCGCCGCCTGCGACGACGGCGGCACCGGCGCGACATCCGACGAGCCGAGGCCCCCGCCCGACGCCGCGCAGATCGCGCGCGGCGAGCAGCTCGCCAAAGCCGGCGACTGCGCCTCCTGCCACGATTCCGCCCAGCATCAGCCGTTTGCCGGCGGCCAGCCCGTCAATTCGCCGTTCGGCTCAATCTATGCAAGCAACCTCACGCCGGACCCCGTGCACGGCATCGGGCGCTATACCCCCGCACAATTCGCGGCGGCCTTGCAACGCGGGGTGGCACCGGGCGGGAAACGGCTTTATCCGGCCATGCCCTACCCGTCGTTCGCGTCGCTCGGCCCGCAGGACGTGGATGCGCTCTACCAATACTTCATGTACGGCGTGGCGGCCGTGCCGAATGTCGTCCCGCAGACGCGGCTGCCGTTCCCGTTCAATCAGCGCTGGGTCCTGCGCTTCTGGACGATGGTGTTCGCCCGCCACGCGCGCTTCGAGCCGGACCCCGCACGCTCCGCGCAATGGAATCGCGGCGCATGGCTGGTGCAGGGACTCGGGCACTGCGGGGCGTGCCATACCCCGCGCGGCCCCGCTTACAACGAGATGGGCTACGACCAGCACAGCCCGCTCTACCTCACGGGCGGCGTGATCGACCACTGGTACGCGCCGAACCTCACCGGCGATCCGGGCAGCGGCCTCGGGCGCTGGAGCGTGGACGACATCGCCACGTTCCTGCGCGACGGCCACAATACGCGCGCGTATGCGTTCGGCGCGATGGCGCCCGTGGTGGGCGAAAGCACGCAGCATCTGAGCGACGACGATTTGCGGTCCATCGCCGTTTATCTGAAGTCGCTGCCCGCCCATGCGCCGAGCGGCAGCTACGACGATTCACCGGCCGCGCGCGCGAGCACCCGTGCCGCCTTGCAGCTCGGCACGCCGGAGCGGCCGGGCGCGGGCGTCTATCTTGCGTTCTGTGCGAAGTGCCACGGCGCGGATGGCGGCGGCACGCCAGGCAAGGCGCCCCCGCTCGCGGGCAGCGCGCTGGCGCTTTCAGAGGATCCGACGAGTGCGCTGCGCCTCGTCATCGAAGGCAGCGCGAGCCCGCAGACGGCAGGCGGCGGTGCGCCGCGCAAAATGCCGGGCTTTCGCGGGCAGTTCACGGATAGCGAAATTGCCCAGGTGGTGAGCTTCGTGCGCGGCGCGTGGGGCAACAATGCCGCGCCCGTGGCACCCGCCGAAGTGACGCGCCTGCGCGCGGCGATCCATCGCTGACGAGTCGCCGCGCGGGCCCGATCATGGGCGGCAGTGGGAGCGCCGCATCATTGGCCCTTGGTGTCGCTGCTAGCGTCGGCACCGGGCATATTGGTCGTATCGTTCATCGGCTTCTTCGTGTTGTACTTCGTATGTTTCTTCACGTGCGTTCGATGGGTAGTCGCGTTAGTGGAGCCCGAGACGGATGGATTCTGCTCGACACCCTGGGTAGGGGCCGGATAGGTGCTGTTGGCGCCGGCGCCCTGGTCGGGCCCCGTGCCGCTGCTACCGCCGCCGCCGGTACCCTGCGCGAGCGCGAGGCCCGGCGCGACCAGCGCCGCGCCAAGAATAGCCGAAGTGATCAAAAGACGTGGCTTCATGATTCGTTTTCCTCATGGTGTGGGTAAACAGAAAGGCGAACGGGAGACTGCGCCCGTTCGACGCCCGCCAACCGTGCCGCACGTCGCGTTCCTCCAGGGGCCGCTGCCGACGCCGGCAGCTCAACCGACGAGCTTCGCAGCCGCACGCAGGCGGCGCCTGCTTTCCTTGTGCAACCTCGACAGCACAGCCTGCGATGTGGCTTCGTCCTTGAAGAGTTCGCGATGCTCCGAAAGCAGATGCTCTGTCGCCACGGCATCATTCAGGTCTCCAAACTTCTTCTGCAGCTTCTTCAACCCCTTGAGCTTTCCCTTGTAGCCGTGCGGCGCCATTGGGGCGAAAAATTCCAGCAGATAGCGCACCTTCTTCGCGCCCTTTCGTACGTCGTGCCAGGCGGTGTACTCGCCCTTTCCTGCCTTGCGTGCGCGGCGAATCCGCTTGCCCAGTGCCTGGCGCGCGGCGAGCACCCGCTTGCGCGCGAAGCGGCGTGCCGGCACGGAGGCTTGCCCGGTGTTCAGGCCAGTCTTCACGTTGTGAAGCATTTCCGGCAACGTGTGCTTGAGATCTGCGGCGGACAACGTGTTTTTGGCGCTTTCGCGGGCTTTCCGGCGCGCAGCGTCGATTCGTCCGTCTGCCAGCTCGGCGTTGGCGTCGAGCAGCGTCATCGCGATATCCCAGTCGCGCGCTTCGCCCGCGGCCGCGGCCACGCGCCTGAGAAAAGCGCGCTCACGCTCGATGGCATCGCGATCGAGCAGCGGCCGCCACGCCCAAAGAAGCGTGCGTATACGTCGCAGCGCCACGCGCAGCTTGTGGAATTCCTCGGCAGAAGCGTCGTCGTGCAGTCGATGACCGAGCACTTCGTCGACCAGTGGCTTCGCAAGCCGGGGAAAAAGCGTTCGCGCGTCTTCGCGCCGTGTCTCGAATTGCCTGTTCGTGGTGTCCATCGTCGCCTCGATTCGCTGACCATTCTGTTTGCCCGCAGGTTGCATGCCCGTTTCATACCGTTTCATACGGGCATGCAACCTGCGCGGAACTCTCCGACCGTGGAACGGCTTCAACGTCCAATGCCCGCGCAAGGAGGAATCGTCATGCAACCTGCCAACGCATCGAATGAGCAAAACGCCCCGTTGAATCCCGGCGATGAAGGCCCCGCCGATGCGCCCGGCGTCGGCGAAGATGTTTGCGGTGCCTGCCGCGGGACCGGACTCGTCGAAGGGCAGCGCTGCGCCGTTTGCGGCGGCACGGGCAAGGTCATGCGCGGCATTGGGGGCGGTTAGTCCGCCGAACCGGGAGCGGTCGATGGAAACAGTGCATATCGAGGCATTACGCCCCACTCAAGCGACACACGGCGAACGCGAGGTGAACGAGAAGACGCGAACCTACCGTTCGCTCGATGGCCCCGCGTTGCAGAAGGCCATTGCGGAGAAGCCCGTGCCGATCGTGCTCGGCCCGGAAGGCGCGGCATTCCTGATCGACCATCATCACGTGGCAAGCGCGCTGTGGCGCGCCGACATACACCGCGTTCCCATCGTGCTCGTGCGCGACCTCTCGGCGCTGTCGCTCCATGTTTTCTGGCTCACGCTGGAGAACCAGCGCTGGACCTGGCCGTACGATGCGAGCGGCGCGCGAATCTCGTTTCTCGACATGCCCGTTCATGTATGGGAAGCCTCCGACGACGAATTTCGCAGCGTGGCGGCCGCGGTGCGAGGCGCCGGCGGCTACTCGAAGTCATCGGAGCCGTTGCAGGAATTTCTCTGGGCCGATTTCTTTCGCCGTAGTTTCACGGCGCCTCGCACCGACGATGCCTATCGCGAGGTTGTCGAAGCGGCCACGAAGCTCGCACGAACCAGGGCGGCGCTGGGTCTGCCGGGATTTCTCGGAGCGACGGGCGAGCCGCGGTCTTGATGGACGAATCGAAACCTGGAGCGTGGAGGACGCGATGAACTCGACTGAAAAGCCTTCCAAAGGCAGCACACCTTCTGAAAAGCCACCGACGCATAGCGATGACAGCCGCAGCGCGCTGCCCGAGCGCGATGACAAGGGCCGCAGGCAAGCGCCGTCCGACCGGCCCGGCAAGAAGCCGGGCGAAGGCGAGCCGCCGGTGGGCTGACCCCAGCGCGAACTGCACTTCGGGAACGGTCGTTGCGCATGGACGCTGGCGCTATTTGCGCCCACTCGAAAAGGAGAAGGACCATGAACAAGGACCATGTGAAGGGCACAGCAGAGAAAGTCAAAGGCAAAGCCAACGAAGTGGCCGGCAAGGTGACTGGGAACAAGTCCCAGGAACTCAAGGGCGATCTTCAACAGGGCGCTGGCGAGGCCCGAAAAAAAATGGGTGACGTGAAGGATGCGGCACGAAAGGCCAGCGACGACGACCTCGACGAAACGCGGGAGTAAAACAGGGCGGCGTGGCGCCTCGCCTCATGCGCTGCGCAATGCGACGCGTCGTGCGTGCCAGGCGCCACCCTCGGAATTTCGTCGTCGAACGAGGCACACCTAGACGAACTCCATGACGCCGTGGGCCGCCAATGCGGCTCCCGTGGCAATGGCCGCGAGCCAGCTCAACGCACGCACGAACCAGTGCGTCTTCAACTGGCCGACGGCCTTGCGGTGATGGCTCAGCAGCACGAGCAGCACTAATACCGGCGCCAGCGTCATGCCGTTGACGAGCGCGCTCCAGTAGCACGCTCTCACCGCAGTCACCCCGAACCCGTCAAAGCACAATGCAATGGCCGCGCTCACCGCCGTGAGCACGACGAGCACGACCGCGATCCGCCGGTCTCGCTGCTCACCCCGGGTCCAATGGAACGAACTCGCCGCGGCATGTGCCGCCGAGCCGGCCAGCGGCGGAAGCGCAAGAAACGCGGTGCCGAGAATGGCGATGCCGAGAACCTGCGCGGCATGCCCTCGCGCCAGCGGCGCCATGGCCTTCGCGGCGTCCTGCAGCGAATCGAGCGGCGCGTGCTGTGCATGCAGCGTCGCGGCCGATGCGCAAAGGATCAGTGCGCCCGTTGCGTTGGACAGCAGCGTGCGGATCAGCGTCTCATGGCGCAATCTTCGCAGATGGCGCGTGTCGTCGGCGGCTTGCGACGCATCCGCCTGCGACGCGGAGCCGTCGCCCTTGCGTTCCTCGACCTCCTGCTCTGCCTGCGAGAACAGCAGATACGGACTGGTAGTCGTGCCGAGCACCGCCAGCAACATCGCAAAGAAACTTTCAGACCACGTAATGTCCGGCACCCACGCGCGCCAACCGGCCATGCGCCATTGAAAGTCCCCGAGCAGCAGCGCGCCGCCGTAGCAGAACAAGGCGATGCACAGCCACTTCACGACGCGAGCATACCGCGCGTACGGGATCCACCACTGGAGCGCAAGCGACGCACCGGCAAACACCACGGTGAAAAGCGCGATCGGCCCATGAAAGATCAGCTGCCCGGCTGCGCCCATCGCCAACAGATCGGCGGCCATGTTGAGCGTGTTCGCAATGAGAAATCGTCCGACGGCAAGCGCGAACAGCCACGGTGAATAATGCTCCCGCATGTTCTCCGTGAGGCCGTTTCCGGTGACGGCGGCCACGCGGGTCGCGATCAGCTGAAGCGCGACCATCGACGGATAAGAGAGGAAGCATACCCACAGCAGGTCGAGCCCGTACATCGCACCGGCCAGCGAATAAGTGACGATGCCGCTCGGGTCGGTGTCGGCCCCCATTGTCGCAAGTCCCGGACCGATATTCGCGGCCCACGCATGCGCCGGGCGATCTCCGTTTTTCAATCCGCGACCTCGCGTCGACAGGCCCCTGGTGATGTGCGTTACTCATTTTTATCGCGCATCGGCAACGCCATATCGTTGCTTGCGCAACGACAGCCGGTCAGGGTCGAGGCGCACCTAGATCGTTCCCATCACCAGCAGCACGATCACGATGATGAGAACGACACCCAGCGCACCGGACGGCGCATAGCCCCATGAGCGGCTATGCGGCCATGCGGGGAACGCCCCCACCAGCAGCAAGATCAGGACGACGAGAAGCACTGTGCCGAGCATGATGCCTCCGTAGAGTTTGTTAGCACGTGCATCGCTACGCAACGCGCGTGCCCGCGCGAACGGCGTGATTGGGCATGCTCGTTGCGCCATCGGCCAGGTACGGCGCCGCGGCGCTGCGGCGCGGCAATTGCGGAAGGAGACACTCATGAGACAGAGCGTGTTGGGCGTATTCGACAGCTACGCGGATGCGCGTTCGGCGCAACGGGCATTGGGCGATGCTGGCATGGCGCAGGCAAATATTGCCGTGTATTCGGCGTCGGTTGAGACCCCGAACGGAAAGGGACCGCGTGTCTACACGCCAGGCGGTGGCGACACGCGTCATCACAAGCCGGTATTCGACCAGTTGGAGCAGTTGTTCGGGCGGCTCTTCCCGACCGGCGAGTATCCGCCCGAGACGGAGGACTACCGCGAATTCGTTCGCCGCGGGGGAACGCTGGTCTGCGCGGACGTGTCCGAGACGGAAGTCGATATGGCCGTCGAGGTGATGCGCCGTGCAGGCGCAGCCGACATCGATGAGCGCGCGAACGCATGGCGGCATGCGTCGACGAGAACCGGCATGCCTGAGCACGGCCAGCAGCGCAGCCACCCGGGAGAGCGCGACGACGCAAGCCAGTACGAAGCGCCGTCAGCCCCGTCCACGGCGTCCAGGGCATCTATGGGCGGCGCTTCCGCCACCGGCGAAAGCGGTATGCACAGTACCCGCTTTGCCTCCGGCGGCCCAAGAACGGTCGGCGGAATGCAACAGGTCACGACGAAGCAAACCCAAGAGCGCGGATCTGCGGAAGGTGCCGAAAGCCGCCTCGGCAGGGGCCCGGATTACGGCACGAATCGCGGCACAGATCGCGGGCCGAATGCCGGCTCGAATTCCGGCTCGAATTCCGGCCCGAATAGCGGCCTGAATACCGGCAGAAATGCCGGCCAAAGCAGCGCGCCAGGCAGCGGCCCAAATGGCGGCTCGAGTTCGGATAGCGGCCTGAACAGCAGCCTCAATCGCAGCCCGGACAACGGCCCGAATCAGAGCATGAGCAGGGAGCGCGTGGGCGATCCCCTCATGGGGACTCCGTTGGACGACGACCCTTACGAAAGCGAGTTCCGCAGGGACTATAACGCTCACTACGCGAACACGGGCGCGTCCTACGACGAGTATCGGCGGGCCTACACGCACGGGGCGGAACTCGGCCAGGACGAACGCTATCGCGGCTACGACTGGCAACAGGTCGAGCCGAGCGCGCGCGAGGACTGGGAGTCGCGCTATCCGGCAAGCGGGTGGGAGCGCTTCAAGGCTGCCGTGCGTCACGGCTGGGAACGCGTGATCGGCCACTGACGCTCGCCTGGCCGGCATTCGACAACTCGACGAGGAGGCGCAGATGCGCAAGCGGTCTTCACGCAATCTGGGCAGCACGGGACTGGGCGTCGCCCTCGCGCTAACCTGCGGCGCCGCGCTGGCCCAATCCGGCACCGGCGCCCCGTCCGGCGCCAGCCGTCCGGGCGTGCCGCCTCCTCACGGGCTCACTTCCGCCGCCCCGTCGGCCGGCACCAATACGAGCGACACCATCATCACCGCACGCGCGAAAGCCGCACTGGCCAGCACGGACGGTCTGGAATCGAATGACGTGCACGTCACGACGGATCGCGCAACGGTCACGCTCACCGGCACGGTGGCGGACGCGGCACAGCGCGATCGCGCGGGCAGCGTCGTTCAGCATCTCGACGGCGTGACGTCGGTCACGAACCTGCTGCAGGTCGGCAAGCCCTCCCACTGAGCGCCATCGCCCACCGCGTGGGCGGCATTCGCGCCGCTGCGGGGCGCCGATCGCGATAGCGTGCGACTCCCGCTATCCCTCGGCCTCGCGAGGCTCGATGCGCGCCACGAGCGGGAGATGATCGGAGGCGATGCGCGCTTCGCCATAGCGCCAGGCACGCACGCGCGTGAGTCTGCTCGCCGGGTGCATCCAGACGCGGTCGAGCGCGAAGAGGGGCAAGCGGGAAGGGAACGTGGCGGGCGCGGGCGCGGCCCGAAAATGCGCCGTGAGCATGCGCAGCGCGCGACGCCAGAGCAGCCATTCGTTGATGTCGCCGGCGAGTATCACCGGCAGCCCGGGCCGGTCGAAGGCCGCCACCAGTTGCGCGATCTGCGCGCGCCTCTCCGACATGCCGAGCCCGAGATGCGTTGCGACCACCCGCAGCGTCTCGCCCGGCAGGAGGATGTCCACGTCGAGCGCGCCGCGCGGTTCGCGGCGGCCGAACGAAAGATCGAGCGTACGCGTCTCCGCGATCGGCCAGCGGGTGAGCACGGCGTTGCCGAAACGGCGCATGGGCGTGTCGAGCGTCGGGCCGGCCACGGCCTGCAAACCGGTGGCGTCGCTCAGGGCGGCGAGCACGTTGGACGAGGCGGCCGACGACGTGCCGCCGAGCGGCACCTCCTGGAGCGCGACCACGTCGGCGTCGATCTCCTGAAGCACACGGGCGATGCGCTCAGGCGCGCACATGCGGTCGGTGCCCACCGCACCATGGATGTTCCAGCTGACGAAGCCCAGCGGCGCAGCGGCGTTCGCGCGCCCGTTCTCCGGTGCGCGCGAACCCTCCGCAACCGCTGCTTCCTGGGCGCCGTCTGCGAACGTCATCGGCGCCATTTTCTTCTATGCATGCCAGAGGAAACTGGCTTAGCGCCGCAACGCGCCGAACAGCAAACTACCAATGAAGAGGATGACGAACACAATGAACAGAATCTTGGCTATGCTCGCGGCTCCAGCAGCAATACCGCCAAAACCGAAAATAGCCGCGATCACGGCAATGACGAAAAAGACGATCGCATAATAAAGCATCATCGGCTCCCGAAAGTTCGTGGAACAGTACGGCTGGCTGCAAACCTTCCTCGCCAGATCGCGTGGACTCACGCTTTGCATGACCAGGGTCACGCAAAGAGCGTGCCCTGCGGCGCGGCCCGCGCGCCCACGCAGGCCACGCGCGGCGCGTACTCAGGTGAACCGCGCCGCGAAAAAGGCGTTCCAGGCATTACGCGTAATCGCTACAAACCCGGCAGGGCTCGCGTTCTCACGAACCAAGCCGTCTGACGAGGCGCGCGTACATCAGGCCCGCACCGATCAAGGCGAGTGCCATTCCGCCCTTGAGCGCCTGCACGTGGCGCTCCGTGAAAAGCGGCGCGCCCGTGGTACGGGCTTCGTCGTCGAAGCGCCCGTGCGCGCCGAAGTCGCCCGGCACCGGCGCGTAGAGGTTATCGGGTGCATCGTCGGCGCGCGGCTCGTCGCTCAACTGCCCGCGGTAGCCGGCCTTCGCCAGATAGCGGTCGACCAGGCCCGGCGCGAGCAGGTCCGCCACAATCGCGCGCGCCGTGGGCCAGCCGAGCCACAGCGTGCGCCGGCGATGCTCGGCGGCAAAGCGGATCGCGCGCGCGGCCACTTCGGGCTGGAAAACGGGTGCGATGGGACGCGCGCGTTTTCCCGTGCGGTTGGCCGCCCACTGGAACTGCGGCGTGTTCATGGCAGGCAGATCGATGAGCGAAAGATGAATGTCGAGACCGTCGTGCAGGATCTCCGAGCGCAGTGCATCGGTGAACCCTCGCACGGCGAATTTCGCGCCGCAGTACGCCGATTGCAGCGGCACCGCACGGGAGGCCAGCGCGGACCCCACATTGACGATCGTGCCGCAGTTGCGTGCGCGCATGCGTCGTAGCGCCGCCATCGTCCCATAGACCTGGCCGAGATACGTGACTTGCGTGGCCCGCTCCACGTCGCGCGCGTCGAGCGCGGAAACGGGCGCGAATACCGTTGCCATCGCAACATTCACCCAGACGCCGATCGCACCGAGTTCGCTTTCCACGCGCGCCGCCGCGGCCTCGACGGCCTGCGCGTCGGCGACGTCGGTCGGGATCGCCAGCACGCGCACGCCGTAACCGCTCAATTGTGCGGCCGCGCGCGCGAGGCGACCGGGCTCGCGCGAGAGCATCGCCACGTCATAACCCGCACGCGCGAATTCTTCGGCTACAGCGCGGCCCACACCGGCACCGGCGCCCGTCACCACGACAATCCGGGTTTGCGTTTGCATTCGAGTCTGCCACTTCACAAGATTCCCCGGGCACTCGCGAGCACGGTGCATGCCCAAAGGCTGCGAGCTATCACGCCTCGATGACGCCTGGACGACGCGCGAGCACCGCACGCTACTCGCCGTGCGGATTCTCGATGATGCGCAATAGTTCCTCGATGGGCGCCGGCTTGACGAAGTGATGGTCGAAGCCCGCCGCGCGCGTGCGCGCCCTGTCCTCGGGTTGACCATAGCCGGTCAAGGCAACGAGAATCGGAGCGCTCGCGCCCGCCTGATTGGCCATCTGGGCGGCGACATCGAGGCCGGACATGTCGGGCAAGCCGAGGTCCATGAAGACGATCTCCGGACAAAATTCCGCCGCAATCTGCAAGGCCTGTGCGCCGGTCCCGGCGACCCGCACTTCGTTCCCGCGAAGGATCAGTGCAAGAGATGCCGCTGCATCATGATTGTCGTCCACGACGAGCACCCGCCGCGATATCGGGGCCGTCACCTCGCGGAGCGCGTCTTCCTGTGGCAAGTCGCTCGCGCCGTTGCAAAGGGGCAATTCGATCGTGAAGCGGCTGCCTCGCCCCGGACCCTCGCTGCTCGCCGCGATGGTACCGCCATGCATGGCGATCAGGGAGCGTGCGACGGACAGTCCGATACCCAGCCCCTTCTTTTCGCCCTGGCTCGCCTCGGGCGCCTGCTCGAACATTTCGAACATCGAAGGAATGATGGCCGGATCCATACCCATGCCGTCGTCCTGCACCGCAATGGAAACGTGTCGCGGCGTGCGCTCCACGCTCACTTGAATATGTCCGCCTTCGCGCGTGTATTTGACGGCATTGTCGAGGAGATTCGACACCACCTGGGCGATGCGCGTGGCGTCGCCGCTCACGAGCAGCGGCGCGCCCGTCATGCCATGGACCTCGAGCCGATGTCCACGCTCGAGCGCGGCGGGGGCCGTCATTTCGATCGCGCTCTCGACGGCACGGCGCACGTCGAACACCTCCTTCTTCAGGCGGACCTTGCCTGCCGCCACGCGCGCGAGATCGAGCAGGTCGTCGAGCAGATGAGCCAGATGTTTCGCATGGCGCTCGATCAAGCCCTGCAGCCAGCTGCGCTGGCTCGGCGAGCCCACGGAGTGGCGCATCAGGTAGGCGGCGTTCAGAATGGGTGCGAGCGGATTTCGGAGTTCGTGCGCAAGCGTCGCGAGAAAGGCGTCCTTGCGCCGGTCCGCTTCGCGCAGCGCATTCTCGGCCTCGGCGCGCCGCGTGATGTCCGAGAGGATGCCGACGAGCACTTGCCGCTGCCCGCTCGAATCCGGCATGAACCGCCCTGAAATCTCGACGACGCAATGCTCGCCGGACTGTATCTTCTTGAAGCCGGCGGCAGCGTGGACCTCGACCGACGGCCGATCCGCCAGCAGCGTTCTCAGGTGCTCCGCCTCCTCCGGCGATTCGACGGCGGACAGAAATGCATCGGCGGACAAGGGACCGTGCTCGCGCGGCTGACCGGTGATCTCGTACATCCGGTCGTTCTCCCAGACGGCCGTGTCCGTCGTCGGATCCCACTCGAAAATGCCCAGGCCCGCGGCATCGGCGGCCATGCGCAAGCGTTCCTCGCTTCTTTGCTGCGCCGCGAGCGCGCGATCGCGATCGCGCAAGGCGTCGTTGACCCGCCGGTCCTGCTGGGTCTGGAACTGCGCGATGGCGTCCCGGATCGCGGCGCTGAAGAACTCCTCGACGCACTCGTGGATCTCGGTCTGCCCTTCACGCGAAAGCCCACTGGCAAAGTAAGCGCGCAGGCTGGCCTGAATGCAACGCTGCAACAGATCGAGTTCGAGATAGAGCTCATCGAGTGCAAAACCCTGACGCCAGCGTTCGCGAGCGTGCAGGCGCGCGTCGTGCAAGGCTTCGCCGGTGATGCAGTCGGCTGCCGGGCTGCCGGTCAGGACCGCGCGCAGCTCGTCGAATAGCAACGGGAGCTGGTTGATGAGTCCCACCGCCGCATTGCGGTTGCGCTGCCTGAGACGCAGATGCCGGCTGACCTTGCGCAGCCAGCGGCGCAAGATTGCAGAACGGTGTCGCGCAAGATGATCGGCAACGAGGGAGCCGACCCGCGATGGCCCTTCTCCCACTGTCGCCTCCGTGCACCGAAATCGGCAAGAAACCCTGACCGCAGGGATAGCGCTGCGCAAGTCCCGCACCCGGGAACTAGACGGAGGACGTCGAATACGTCAGACAAGAAGGCCTGGGCGCCGATCCCCGTACAGCGCCCGCGCGCCCAATCAATGGAGCAGTGCCCTTCGACGACCGCTACACGGCCGGACGCGCTTCTTCGCGCAGTCCTGAGATCAGCTCGGCGTTGAAAGCGGCCAGGTCGTCGGGTTTCCGGCTGGTAATGAAATTGCCGTCGCGCACGACCCGCTGATCGACCCAGGTCGCGCCCGCGTTGCGGAGATCGTCCTGCAGCGTCGGCCAACTCGTCATCGTGTGTCCGCGAACGATGCCCGCCGAAATGGGCAGCCAGCTACCGTGGCAAATGATCGCGATGAGCTTGTTCGACGCGTTGGCCTGCTTCACGAAAGACTGCGCCTCGGGAATGAGGCGAATCGCGTCGGAGTTCACCACGCCGCCCGGAAGCACGACAGCGTCGTATTCGTCGGCTCTCGCATCGGCGAACGTGCGGTCGACGTTGACTTTGTCGCCGATGTCGACGTGCCGGAAGCCCTGGATTTGACCGGTCTGCCCGGAAATCACGTCGACTTCCATGCCTGCTTCTTTCAACGCGCGCTGAGGCTCGGTCAACTCCGCCTCTTCGAAACCGTCGACCGCCAGGATAGCGACGCGGCACTTCTTCATCTCGCTGGTCATTGCATCTGCTCCTCATCGGTGGTGCGGGACGCAGCGGCGCGCGAGGCACAACGATTCCCTGTCTGTCCCGCCACCGCAGCGTCCCTGTTTCAGCAAGCCTCCGGCGATACGTTATGGCGAGGTGCGCGGCTGCGTCGTTGTCCCCATGCCGTTGCTGTTGCCCTGGTTGCGGTAAGTCGATGGTGCGGGACTGGTCGTGGCGTTGCCGGTTCCCATGTCCGTGCCGTTGCCCGTCGCGCCAGCGGCGCCGCTGTTGCCCATGCCGCCATATCCACCGGTGCCCGCGGCACCGCCGCTGCCGCCCGGCGAAACACCCGCCGCGCCGCCACCATCGCCGCCGCCACCGCCCGTGCCACCGCCCGCCCCCGCTGCGCCCGCACCTGCCCCGCCGGCCCCTCCGCCTGCGCCGCCGCCCGCACCCCCGCCTCCCCCGCCGGCCGCATAAGCGGCGGAGCACAGCATCAGCGAAAGGGCGTATGCCACGGTTCTCATCATCGATCTCTTCATGATCTGTTCTCCTACGTAATGGTTGAGGTTCAAGGTACGGCGCGCCGTCTCCTTCGGCACGTCGCGCTCGCACATGGAAAGCGCAAACCCTGTGCCGACCCGCCCTCGCAACGGCCGCGGAACGGGGCTTGCGAGCCTCCATGCAGAGCGTTTGCAGGCTCGGATCGCGCGTCATATCGTGCGCCGGTCGCCGCCGTGCGAACGGGAGGTATCCACCACAAGGCGGAGGAATCCATGTCACAAATCATCGCAGCGCGGTTTACGACGTTCGATGCCGCCGATACGGCCAGAAAGCGATTGCTGGCGAACCAGTTCGTCGAGGAGGACGTGGCCGAGTTCTTCGTGAATCCGAGTGGCCAACACGCGCGCTATCCGATCGGCGGAGACGCGTACGCCGACCCTCAGGCACGGCCCGCGGGAATCGGGGCGACCAGCGGAGGCGCGCTCGGCGCGGTCGTCGGTGCGGCGGTCGCAGCCGTGCTCACCTTCCTGGTATTTCACTCCGTTCTGGTAGTGGCGATCGCAACGCTCGTCGGTCTGTACATCGGAACCCTGATCGGCGCCCTGGTGCTGGCGCGCGGCGGCAGACGCGCCGGCGAGCCCGAACCCGCCCCGAACAGCGTGCCGCACGAGCGCGAATCCGGCGTGATGCTGGCCGTGCACGTGAATTCCGCGATGCAGCCGCGCGCAATCCGCGTGCTACGCGAATCGAATGCTCAGGATATCGAAATAGTTGATGGAAACTGGCAGGACGGGCGATGGGCCGATTTCGATTCGACACGGATGGTGAATCCGCTCAATAGCGAGGGCTCCGCGCCTGCCAGCGCAGCAGCGGCAACGCGCTGAAGGCTTCGCGGGGCGATGCGGCGAAGGCATCGCCGCTCCAGTAACGAACTCACGCAGGGTCCATACCTGGCGCCCCGCGTGAGCCGTGGCCCTGCTGCTGCGGCACGGCCGTTGCTTGCTAAAAAGTACGCGAAGCATGGGACCGCAACCGGTGCGGTCGAGGAGAGCCATCATGCCCGAACGCAAAGTCATCGAACGCGCTCGCGCCGACAAGCGCGCAGGAAAATCGCCGAGCACGCAGGCAGGCGAATTCGTCAAGGATGAAATCGATCGTGTACGCGCCGGCAAACATGGCGTGCGCTCCGCGAAGCAGGCAATCGCCATCGGTTTATCGAAAGCACGGCGCGCCGGCGTCGACCTCAAGCCCCCGGCAAAGGGCAAGACCAGCGAAGCCACGCGCAAGAAGGCCCAGCAGGACACGGCGAAGGGACAAGGCAAGCAAAAGGCGAGCGCCAGCACGGAATCCAGGAGCAAGCGCTCGCGCACCACCACTGCCGTACTGAAGCGCGAGAGCCGGCAAGGCGCATCGAGCGAGGCGATGTCGGCGCAATCGAAGGAAGCGGCTGCGCGCAGGCCAGCCGCGAGCCGTTCGGCGGCGGCGAAGAAAGCCGCGCAAACGAAGGGGGCGGCGGGACGCTCGGCGGCAGCCAAAAAGGCGGCGCAAACGCGCGCGGCGCGGGCTCGCCAGGGACATCACTGAGCCGGCCGTCGCGTGCACAGCCGCTTGAATCGCGCATGATCGACGCTCGCTCCCAGGGCGCGTCATCGTGAGCAACGCACACGGGCGCTATGCGGCGCGCCGCCGTTTGCTCGCAACGCAATCCCCAGCGGGGAGCGTTGTAAAACCGTGCAGGTAAGCGTTGAAATAGTACGAGCAAACGCACGTAGGCGCGCCGTCGCCATGGGCACGCAGGTGCGTCCTCGCCCGGCGGCGGCCTGGTCGCAGCCTTGCATTGCGCCGGCGCCGCTTGCCGATCCGCGCGTCCGCGCGCCGCGGGCAAGGCAGTTGCGCACCCGCCCGTGAAGCCCCGGTCCGCTCGTCCGGGGCAGCGCAGCCGTCAGCGTTATCTTCCCGATAGAGGCCGTCATGCATACCGTCACACGAACGGAACCCCCCGATACGGCCGCCGCGCTCGCCGGGATCGTGCCCCTCGAACTGACGATCAACGGCGCGCGCCACGCGCTGCGCCTCGAGCCCTGGACCAGCCTGCTCGATCTGCTGCGCGAACACTTGCAGCTCACGGGCACGAAAAAGGGCTGCGACCATGGCCAGTGCGGCGCGTGCACGGTGCTCGTGAACGGCACGCGCATCAACGCCTGTCTCGCGCTGGCCGTCGCGCTCGACGGCGCGGAGATCACCACGGTGGAGGGCCTCGCCCGGGACGGCGAGCTTCACCCCATGCAGCAGGCTTTCGTCGATCACGACGCGCTCCAGTGCGGCTATTGCACGCCCGGCCAGATCTGCTCTGCGCTCGGCCTGCTCGACGAGGGCCACGCGCACTGCCGCGACGATGTGCGCGAGCAGATGAGCGGCAATCTATGCCGCTGCGGCGCGTACGTGAACATCGCCAATGCCGTCGACGCCGTCCGCCGCGAGCAGGCCTGCAGCCAACCGGACAGCGCGGCGAACGGGCAGCCAACTAACGCCGCGCGGGAGCACGCGCAATGAACCGCTTCTCGTACGCCCGCGCGACGAGCGTCGCCGATGCCATCCGCCTGCATGGCGCCACACCCACCGCGCAGTTTCTCGCGGGCGGCACGAATCTCGTCGATCTGATGCGCGAAAACGTCTTGCGTCCCGCCGCCGTCATCGACATCAACCGGCTGCCGCTGCACGACATCGAGCCGACGCAGGAAGGCGGCTTGCGTATCGGCGCGCTCGTCACCAACAGCCAGCTCGCATGGGATGCGCGCGTGTGCGAGCGCTATCCGCTGCTTGCGCAGGCGGTGCTCGCGGGTGCGTCCGCGCAGATCCGCAATGCGGCCACGGTGGGCGGCAATCTGCTTCAGCGCACCCGCTGCGTCTACTTTTACGACCCGGCCACCTGTTGCAACAAGCGCGCGCCCGGCAGCGGCTGCGCGGCGCTCGACGGCGTCAACCGCATGCACGCGATCTTCGGGGCGAGCGAGCATTGCATCGCCACCCACCCTTCCGATATGTGCGTGGCGCTCGAAGCGCTCGACGCCACCGTGCACGTCGCCGGCCCGGCGGGCGCACGCACGCTGCCGTTCGGCGAGCTCTTGCGCCTGCCGGGCCACACGCCGCATCGCGAGACCACGCTCGGCGCCGACGAGCTCATCACGGCCGTCGAATTGCCGCGCGAGGGCTACCCGCGCCATGGCGTCTACCTCAAGGTGCGCGATCGCCAGTCGTACGCGTTCGCAGTGGTCTCGGTCGGGCTCGGCCTCAGGATCGAGGACGGGGTGGTGCGCGCATTCGGCTGCGCGCTGGGCGGGGTCGCGCACAAGCCGTGGCGCGACCGGCAAGCGGAAGCGCTGGTCACGGGAGCTTCCGTGGACGACGCGCTCGCCGTCGAACGATTCGCCGATGCGCTCGTCGCGCGCGCGGATGCGCGCCCCGGCAATGCGTTCAAGGTGGACCTCGCGCGGCGCGCCATCATGCGTGCGTTCGAACTGGCGCTAGCGCCGCAAGCCGACGCCGCCGGCGCGCCGGATGAGGAGGATCGCGAATGAACACGCCAGTTCGATCGCACGGCGCGCGGATCGGCGCACCGCTGTCGCGCGTGGATGGCCGCAGCAAGGTGACCGGCGCCGCGCGCTATGCCGCCGAATTCGCGGCACCGGGCCTCGTCTACGGGGCCATCGTCAACGCGACGATTGCACGTGGCGAAATCGTCGCCATCGACGCGAGCGCCGCGCTCGCCCTGCCCGGTGTGGTGCACGTGCTGACGCACGAGAACCGCCCCGCTTGCGCCGAGGATCCCAAGGCCTGGAAGGATCAGATCGCGCCGGGCGGCGCGCCGTTTCGCCCGCTCGCCGACGCGCACATTCTCTTCGCGGGCCAACCGGTCGCGCTCGTGCTCGCGGAGTCGCTCGAACTGGCGCACCACGCGGCGACGCTCGTGCACGTGCACTATCGCCGCGACGCGCACCGGACCGAACTCACGCACGCGCTCGAAGACGCCGTCACGCCGTCGAACGAGAAAGGCGGCTTCCAGCCGCCGCCAGCGCCGCGCGGCGAGGCATGGAAGGCCCATGCGCTCGCCCCCGTGCGCACGGACGCTTTCTACATGACGCCGGTGGAGTTTCATCAGCCGATGGAGATGCACGGCTGCACGATCGTGCCTTCCGCGGATGGCCGCTTTACCGTCTACGAAAAAACCCAGGGTGTCCTGAATACGCAGCGCTATCTGACACAGGTCTTCGGCTTGCCCAGCGAACGCGTGCGGGTGGTCTCGCCGTTCGTCGGCGGCGCGTTCGGCTCGGGGCTTCGCCCGGTATACGATTTACCGCTCGCGATGATGGCGGCGCGCGCGTTGCGCCGTCCCGTTCGCGTGGCGCTCACGCGCGCGCAGATGTTCACGCACTATCACCGGCCCGCGACGATCCAGCGCGTGGCGCTCGGGGCGCAACGCGACGGCCGTCTCGATGCGATCGTCCACGAAGCCGTAAGCGAAACTTCGCGCTTCGAGGACTATACCGACGTGGTCGTGAACTGGGCCGGCCAGCTCTATCAGGCGAATCACGTTCAGCTTGGCTACATGCTCGGGCGGCTCGACGTCCCCACGCCCTCGGACATGCGCGCACCCGGTGCGACGCAAGGCATCTTCGCGCTCGAATGCGCGATGGACGAGCTGGCCGTCGCGCTGGAGATGGACCCGCTCGAACTGCGCCTGCGCAACTTCTCGGACGAAGACGCCAACAAGCGCCGTCCCTGGTCGAGCAAGGCGCTGCTCGAATGCTACGCGCAAGGCGCGGAGCGCTTCGGCTGGGGCGGGCGCGCCCCGTTGCCGCGAAGCATGCGCGAGGGCCACGAGCTCGTGGGCTACGGCATGGCAACCGGCGTCTGGGACGCCATGCAGACCGAAGCCAGTGTGCGCGCCGTGCTCGGCGCCGATGGCCGCCTCGCGCTCGCGAGCGCCACGGCCGACATCGGCACGGGCACCTACACCGCGATCTCGCAGATCGCCGCCGATGCGCTGCATCTGCCGATCGAGGAGGTCGATTTCACGCTCGGCGATACGTCCTTGCCGCGCGCACCCATCGAGGGCGGGTCGTGGACCGTTTCGTCGGTCGGCAGCGCCGCGTGGCTCGCATGCATGCGGCTGCGCTCGCGGCTCGCGCAACTGTTGCTCACGCACGGCGGCGTGGCCTTCGCCAATCTCGACCCCGCCACGCTCGGCGAGCAGCTCGACATCCGGGACGGCGAGGTGCGCCTCGGCGCGCACGAGGGCGCGCCGCGCGTGGCCCTCGCCGACCTGCTCGCGCACGCGGGCATGAAGTCGCTCGAAGAACAGCTCACGCTCGAGCCCGACGAGCGGCAAAAGGACTACACGTCGGCCACGCATTCGGCGGTGTTCGCCGAGGTGCGGGTCGACGAATCGCTCGGCCAGATCCGTGTGGCGCGCGTGGTGAGCGCGATTGCGGCGGGCCGCATCATCAATCCGAAGACGGCCGCCAACCAGATCGCGGGCGGCGTGGTCTGGGGCATCGGCATGGCGCTGCACGAGCAGGCGCAATTCGATCACTCGCTCGGGCGCGTGATGAACCACAACCTGGCCGACTACTACATGCCCGTGAACCGCGATGTCGATGCGATCGACGTGCTGTTCGTCGACGAGCACGACGACGTGGTCAACCCGCTCGGCGCGAAGGGCGTGGGCGAGATCGGCGTGGTGGGCGTGGCCGCGGCGATCGCGAATGCGATCTACCACGCGACGGGCAAACGCGTGCGAGACCTGCCGGTCACACTCGACAAGCTGTTGTGAGTCGAGGAGGCACCGTCACTGAAACCGTCTCCCGCCACGCGCCTCGAAGCGCGCGCGTTCAAGATTCGGACCGATGGCCCCGAGTCCGATGGGACCATTGCCTGGGACGCCACCACGCTCGTCGTCGTCGAAATCGACGCGCTCGGCGTTGTGTAAGCGATTACGTCTTCTTCCCCGGCAATACGGTCGCCATCACCTGGCGCGCCGTATTCGCGATCACGCCGCCCTCTTCCGGATCCCCCTCCATCAGCGTGCGCGCGAAATGGCGCGCCTGATCGAGCGTCACGTGTGGCGGCAACGGCGGCACCTCCGGATCGGTCTTCACCTCCAGCACCACGGGGCGAGACGCCGCGAGCGCCTCTTCCCACGCATCGCCGAGCCGTTCGCCGTCGTCCACGTAGATGCCAGCGAGCCCGAGCAGTTCGGCGAAACGGTGATACGGCACGTCAGGAATGCGCTGCGACGCCTCGAACTTCGGATCGCCTTCCATCACGCGCTGCTCCCAGGTGACCTGGTTCAGATCCTCGTTGTTGAGCACCATGCAGATCCAGCGGTGATCGCTCCACGTTTTCCAGTACTTCGCGACCGTGATCAACTCGGCCATGTTGTTCATCTGCATCGCGCCGTCGCCCACCAGCGCGATCACGGGACGGTGCGGATACGCGAACTTCGCGCCGATCGCATACGGCACGGCCGCGCCCATCGAGGCGAGACCGCCCGAGAGCGAGCACTTCATGCCGCGCCGGATCTTCAGGTCGCGCGCGTACCAGTTTGCACAGGAACCCGAATCGCTCGTGAGAATCACGTCGTCGGGCAGGCGCGGCGAAAGCTCCGTGAACACGCGCTGCGGATTCACGCGGCCGCCCGTGCCGGCGCGCGCGCGCTCATCCAGCACGCGCTGCCAGCGGCCGTTCGCGTGGACGATGCGGTCGCGCCAGCTGGCCGCATCCTTCTGGTCGAGCAGCGGCAGCAGTGCGCGCAACGTGGCCGCGCTGTCGCCCACGAGGCTCACCTCCATCGGGTAGCGCACGCTGAGCATTCCGGCGTCGATGTCGATCTGCACGCCGCGCGCGTCGCCCTCCTTCGGAAGAAATTCGGAGTACGGAAAGCCGGAGCCGACCATGAGCAGCGTGTCGCATGCGGACATCATCTCGTCCGTCGGCTTCGTGCCGAGCAAACCTATCGAGCCCGTGACCCATGGTAGATCGTCGGGCACCGCGGCCTTGCCGAGCAGCGCTTTCGCGACACCCGCGCCCAGCCGGTCGGCCACGGCGATGACTTCATCGGTCGCATTCATGGCGCCGGCGCCCACGAGCATCGCCACGCGGCGGCCCGCGTTGAGCACCTCCGCCGCGCGCGCGAGATCCTCGTGGCGCGGCACGACCTCGGGAGCCACATACCCCACGCCCGAATGCGCCGTGCCATGCTTGCGCGGAGGCGGCTCGTACTCGAGCTCCTGCAGGTCGTTCGGCAGGATCAGCGCGGTAACGGTACGCCGCGACAATGCGATGCGCACCGCGCGGTCCACCATGTGCCGCACCTGCGCCGGCACGCTCGCCTGCTGCACGAAGGCGCCCGCCACGTCCTTGAACATCGCGGCGAGATCGACTTCCTGCTGGTAGTGCGCGCCCAGCGCCGCGCGCGCCTGCTGCCCGGCGATGGCGAGCACCGGCATGTGGTCGAGCCGCGCGTCGTAGAGACCCGTGAGCAGATGGGCGGCCCCCGGCCCCGACGTGGCGATGCACACGCCGAGCTCGCCCGTGAACTTCGCATGGGCGCTGGCCATGAAGGCCGCCATTTCCTCGTGGCGCGCCTGCACGAACGCGATCTTTTCGCCGCTGCGCCGCAGGGCGCCGAACATGCCGTTGATGCCGTCTCCCGGATAGCCGAACATGCGGCGCACGCCCCACTGATAAAGACGCTCGACGATGAAATCGCTGACTGTGGTCGCCATGACTTGCCCCCTTTAACGCAACGTTGAGTCACGCGCCAAATTCCGCAAACGGCGCGGCGTAACCTCTCATCTCTGCGCGTGCCAGTACTCCGCCATCGGGCCGTGCTCGCCATAGATCGGGTCGCGCGGCGGGAACGGCAGCGCCTGCATGTCGCGCTGTTCCTTCGGTGTCAGCGCGTCGCGGCGGATGTCCCATTGCTGGCCTCGCGGATAGCCGCCCACCACCTGGAAGCCGCCGCGTCCTTCCAGCAGGCAGTGGCCCGTTCCCGCCGGCAACAGCAGTGCGTCGCCGGCCGCCACGCGCACGGTGTGGCCTCCGGGCCCGCCGAGCATCAGTTCCGCCGTGCCCACGACGACGCCCATCACTTCGTGCGCTGTCGAATGAAAGTGGTGGTAGTCGAACACGCTGTCTCGCCACTGCATGGGCCAGCCATTGCGCTCGAAACGCCGGTCGAATGCGTCGCAGAGTCTGTCCGGGTCGTCGGCCGGAAGCACGTGCCGGTACAGGATCCCGGCCAGCGCCTGATTGTTCGGCACCCAAGCGTTGGGCGGCAGCCGCAGCAGGCGATATTCGCCGTCGGCCGTCGCCGGGTCTGCATGGACTGCGCTGCGATCGGAATTCCCCATCGTCAATCCCCCTTCGGGCCGATGCCCGTGTCTTGCATGCTGTCCGGATCGTCGATCGAGTCCGGCAAGATGTCGTCGTCGGGACGGAGGTTTTCGTCCCCATCCGCAGCGGCGCGCTCGCCCGTGCCAGAGCGGTCGCTGTCGCTGTGCGCTTCTTCTTCGCCAGCTTCCAGTGCGTGTTCGTCGAGTTCCGTGTCGCGGTCGAAATCGTGCCGCTTCGCGCCCACGGTGTCGCTGCCGGTATCCGACGAATCGCCGGGGCCCAGCGCCTCGTTGTCATGCCCTGGGGCATTCTCGGGTTGAACCGGTTCGTTGTCGGGGTCGAGCGTGCTCATGAAGGGCCTCCTTGGTTCAGGCACTGCGTGTGCCGCGTGCCCGCGTGCATTACGCGCCGCGGCGCGCGGGTGCCCTTGCTTGCGCGCAGAACACGTGCCACGCGCGATGACCGTTCGCAGTGAACGAAGCCGCGCAGGCACGAAGGCTGCTCTTCTGCAAACGCAACGATATGGAGGACAACCATGGAATCGAAGGCAACGAGCATGGCGCGCGAAGTCGCGGGCGAAGCGAAGGATCTGGCGGGCGACGTCCTTGACGATCCGGAAATGCGCCTCTATGGCAAGGCAAAAGCGCTGTGCGGAAAATCGCAGCGCCTCGCGGCCAACGCGGCGGATGCCGCGCGCGATACGGTCTCGGAAAATCCACTGTCGATGCTGGGCGTGGCTGCGGGAATCGGCGTTCTGGTTGGCGCGTGGTGGGCCGCTAGCCGGAAGTGAGCATCTTTGCGCAAGGGAGGACGAAGCGCAGGGGCTCAATACATCAGCGGCGGGATACGGCGGCGCGGGCATGATCCGCTTTGGCACCGCGCCAGAACGGTTGCAATTTCGTGCGTGGCGTTTGTAAATTCATTCGCCGAAGTGATTCCCGAATTTCGCCTGGCACCGTGAGTGCCCGCATCGGCGTGCCATGGCACCGGGTTTGCTCAATCAACCGTTGCTCCGCCGCCATGCCTTTCCGGGCACGCGTTGCGCCCCTGCCAGGAGTCACGCTAATGTCACAAGCCCAAGCCGCGTCCCCATCGTCCCACGACCTCGACCACCTCGCCATCGACACGATTCGCACCTTGTCGATGGACGCCGTGCAAAAAGCCAACTCGGGACATCCCGGCACACCGATGGCGCTGGCGCCGCTTGGCTACCGGCTCTGGCAATACCACCTGCGCTACGATCCGGCCGCGCCGTCGTGGCCCAACCGTGATCGCTTCGTGCTCTCGGTCGGCCATGCCTCGATGCTGCTGTACTCGCTGCTGCATCTCGCGGACGTCAAAGCCGAAGACGAGCACGGCAAGCCGACCGGCAAACCCGCTGTCCCGCTCGACGCAATCAAACAGTTCCGCCAGCTCGGCAGCGTGACGCCGGGCCACCCCGAATATCGCGTGACGAGCGGCGTCGAGACGACCACCGGGCCACTGGGCCAGGGACTCGGCAACAGCGTGGGCATGGCGATTGCCGAGCGCTGGCTCGAAACCCGCTTCAACCGCCCCGGCGCGGCACTGTTCGACTACCGTGTGTACGCGCTTTGCGGCGATGGCGATCTCATGGAAGGCGTCTCGCACGAAGCGGCGTCGCTGGCCGGGCATCTGCGGCTTTCCAACCTGATCTGGATTTACGACAGCAATCGCGTCACGATCGAAGGGCACACCGATCTCGCGTACAGCGACGACGTCGAAGCGCGCTTTCGCGGCTACCACTGGCATACGCTGCGCGTCGACGACGTCAACGACGCGAACGCGCTCGAAAGCGCGATCGAAGCAGCGAAGCGCGTCACCGACAAGCCGACGCTCATCGTCGTGAAGAGCATCATCGGCTGGGGCGCGCCGCACCGGCAGGACACGGCGGCGGCGCACGGCGAAGCGCTCGGCGAGGAAGAAGTCCGCCTCGCGAAGCGCGCCTACGGTTGGCCCGAGGACGCGCAGTTCCTCGTGCCCGACGGCGTGCGCGAGCATTTCGCCCAGATCATGGGTGCGCGCGGCAAAGCCCTGCACGAAGCGTGGCGCGAACGCCGCGAAGCCTATGCAAGGGACTACCCCGACCTCGCGAAGGAACTGGATCTCATGCTCGCGGGCCACCTGCCCGACGACTGGGACGCGGACATCCCCGCTTTCGAGGCCGACGAAAAAGGCATGGCGACGCGCGAGTCGTCGGGCAAGGTGCTCAACGCCATCGCGGCTCGCGTGCCGTGGATCGTGGGCGGCGCGGCCGATCTCTCGCCTTCGACGAAGACCGCGCTGAAATTCGAGGGCGCCCGCAGCTTCGAGCACGACAGCCACGCGGGGCGCAACCTGCACTACGGCGTGCGCGAGCACGCGATGGGCGCCGTCTCGAACGGCCTTGCGCTTTCGGGCCTGAGACCCTTCGCATCGACCTTCCTCATCTTCAGCGACTACATGAAGCCGCCGATACGCCTCGCGGCGATCATGGAGCTGAACGTCGTCTATGTGTTCACGCACGATTCGATCGGCGTGGGAGAAGACGGCCCCACGCATCAGCCGATCGAGCAGCTCGCCTCGCTGCGCGGTGTGCCTGGCCTCATGACGCTGCGTCCCGCCGACGCGAACGAAGTGGCGCAAGCGTGGCGCGTGGCGCTCGCGCAATCTCCGCAGTCGCATAAGCCGGTCTGCCTCGTGCTCACGCGCCAGCCGCTGCCGACCCTCGATCGCACGCGCTACGCGAGCGCGGAAGGCGTGCGGCGCGGGGCCTACGTGCTGGCCGACGCGCCCGCCGGCACGCGGCCCGAGGTGCTGCTGCTGGCGACGGGCAGCGAGGTGTCGCTATGCATCGACGCCTACGAAACACTCGAGCGCGAGGGCATCCACGCGCGCGTGGTGTCGATGCCTTCATGGGATTTATTCGAGCTTCAGGATCAGGCATACAAGGACGCGGTGCTGCCGCCCGACATCGATGCGCGCGTGGCTGTCGAGCAGGCCGCGACACTCGGCTGGGACCGCTACGCCGGGCGGCTCGGCTCACAGATCGTGATGCATACGTTCGGCGCCTCGGCGCCGCTCAAGGCGTTGATGACGAAATTCGGCTTCATGCCGGAACGCGTCGTCGAGGCGGCGAAACAGCAGATCGCCCGATGCAAGGCGGAATAAGGAGAGTGACACGCAGGAGAATGAAGCGCGACCGGACACGAGTGCCGCCACGGCCGCGCAAGATTCGGGCGCGTCGAACTACGCGGAATTTGCGGTACTCACTGCTGGGCGCCGACATTCTGCGCAAGCGACTGCGCCATGCGGTAGTGCTCTTCGATGGTGGGCAGCGCCTTTTGTGCGGCACGCTTCAACGCGTCGTTCTGGCCATCGCTGATTTCCTTCTGAAACGCCGCCACGGCTTCCTTATGACCTTCGAGTCCCACCTTTTGCGCGTAGGCCTTGTCGAATGCCTCGCCCTTCAGCGAGCGCAGCGAATCGAGCACGGACGTGTCCGAGTTGTCCTTGGGCACGGTCACGCCGTGGGGCGCGGCCATTTTCAGCTGCGCGGTGAGCTTCATGTGATCGGCCATCATGTGCTCGGCGAACTTGTGCACGTCCTTGTTGTTCGTGTTGTGCATGGCGAGCTTGGCCGCGTCGATTTCCGTGGACGACGACATCGAGGCCGCCTGCACGAAATCACGGTCGGGGCCCGGCAGCGGATTGGCCGCCGTGGTGGCAGCGGCCTGCGTTTGCTGCGCGACGGACGGCAGCGGCGCAGCGACGAATCCTGCGCAAATCAGCATGGCGAGAGCGAGTTTCATGGAAGTATCCTCCGTTTGATTGTCAGGCGACTTTGCGCACTTCGGGCGTTTCGAGCGCTGGCTACGACTCCCTGCGACTGGAGCGCTGTGTCGTGCCGGGCGGTATCGGGTTCTTCTCCTGCGTCGAAGGCAGTTCGTTTTCCGAAGCAGGATGCTTGCGCTTTTCGCGTTCGTCCTTTTCGCCTGGCTCCGCACCCGCCGGAGGCGTCGCTGTCCTGTCGTCGTGTTCGAGCCCGTGTCCTGCAGCGCAGATGCCGTTCTCGTTTCGCATGTCGGTTTCCCTGGGTGATGTGCCATCGTGAAGATGCATTCGCGGCATCGTTGCGCGATGCCATTACGATGCGCATCTGCTATACCCGTCACCCGCCTTGTCACTTATCGGAATCGTCGCGGCCGGTCGGTTCGTCCATGTCATCGGAGCTCGCGTTCGGGTCATGGCGTCGTGTGCCTCTTTCCTTGCCGTCGTCCTCGATTCTCGTCGCGCCGCCGCCCGCCGGCGCGTCGCTGGCGGGAAAGGACTCCTTGACTGCTTCGTCGTACCTGGCTTCCTCGTGATTGTCCTTCTGCGTCGTTTTGGGTTTCATCATCGGTTCTCCTGAGTTAATCGATGCCAATCCTGATGCAAACCGGCTCGGCCTTCGTCGTATGCCATAGCTGGACAGCGCATGGCGCGGGCCTGAACATCGCCAACCGTCGACCATCAGCCGTTTTCCACGGTGCCCTCGCATGTGCGCGTACTTCGCATGGGCCGTGCCTCCGGCACGTCGCGTGCTCCAGCGCGTATGGCGTCGCGTGCCTCTCGCGACGAACGCTGCATAAGCGGGCGCGAGAACGGACACCCTGGCGACCCGAAAGCCCCTTTTCACCCGCGAGGAGCGTCAATGTCGCAAAGCGCCGAAACGAACGAGCACGCTGCGGGCCCCGCTTCGCCGCACCTGGACGACAGCGAGCGCGATCAGGCATCCGCGCACAGTTCCCCGCGCGCGCTCGTCATTCACGAGATCATTCGCGAGGAAGGAGAAGCGGCGCTGGCCCGCCGTCCGCTTGCGCTGCTGTGGTCGGCGCTGGCCGCGGGTCTCTCGATGGGCTTTTCGTTCTATACGCAAGCGACGCTGAAGAGCAAGCTTTCCGCATTGCCCGAAGACACCGCCTCCCTGCTGGCCGCGCTGGGCTACTGTGTTGGCTTCATCATTGTCATGCTCGGCCGGCAGCAACTCTTCACGGAAAGCACCTTGACCGTCGTTCTGCCAGTGCTGACGCATCGCAATCTCAAGACCTTGATGGCCGCGCTCCGGCTTTGGCTGATCGTACTCGTGGCGAACATCGCCGGCACGTGGATTTTCGCCGGGCTCCTGTCGTTTCCGATCTCCGCCGAACTGACTGCCAGTCTCCAGAAACTCGCGGGCGCAACGATCGAGGCCACCTTCGCCGCGACGACGCTCAAAGCGGTGTTCGCCGGCTGGCTGATTGCACTGACGGTGTGGCTCTTGCCCAATTCGAGGTCGGCCTCCGTCCTGATCGTCGGCATCATCACCTATGTCGTGGGCGCCTGCCAGCTTGCGCATGTCATTGCCGGCTCCGTCGAGGCTGCGTATCTCGTCATCGGCGGCAGCGCAGCGTTTTCCGACTACCTCCTCCGTTTCTTCGCGCCGACGTTACTCGGGAATACCGTTGGCGGAATGGCATTGGTCGGACTGCTCAATCACGCATCCATCGCGCCGGAAATGAAACGCGGGGGATGAAACGTGACGGGCATGAAGCCCGATCTGCTACACCCGATCCGGGTCATCGCTCGTTGCACGGCGGGGCACGATGGCTTCAATGGCGTCGCGCAATTGCTCCTCGGAGAAGGGTTTGCGCAGATACTCGAAGTCGAACCCCACGCTTTGCGCCTCGGGCCGGTCGCCGCCCGAAGCCAGCACCACACGCAGATCGGGATTGCGTCGCCGCGCCTCGCGCGCGAGTTCGATGCCGGAGTCCCCGGGCAGTTGGACATCCGTGATCAGGATCGCCACGGGCCTCGCGTTCAGCACGTCGAGCGCCTCGTTGGCGTCGGCCGCCTGCAGAACCTCGTGGCCCGTTTGAGCAAGCAGTTCGCTCACCGCTTCGCGCGTTTGCGTTTCGTCGTCGACGAGAAGAAGCGACAACGGGCTCGCGGCTGTGCTGGCCTGGTCTGCCGACGCCTCGCGCCGCGATTGCGCCGCGTGCGGCTTGAGCAGCATGCGGCGAACCTTGGTCGCCAGCTGCTCGCGGCTATAGGGCTTGCTGAGCAAATGCACGCCCGGGTCCAGCCGGCCGCCATGGACCATCGCGTTGTGCGTATAGCCCGAGGTAAAGAGCACCTTGAGCCCCGGAACGATACGGGCGGCCATTCTGGCCATGTCGACGCTTCGCATCGATCCCGGCATCACGACGTCGGAGAACAGCAAATCGATCTTGACGCCGCTGCGCAGGATCGCCAGTGCGCTTTCGGCATCGTCCGCCCTGAGCACGGCGTATCCGAGTTCGGTGAGCATTTCGACGACCGTGGACTGGACGCGCTTGTCGTCTTCGACCACGAGTATCGTTTCCGATCCGCCGATGACCGCTTGCGGCGTCGATGGCGCCACTTCGGCCACCGGTTCCGTCGATCGCGGCAAATACGCTTTCACGGTGGTGCCGTGCCCGACTTCGCTATAGAGGCGCATGTGCCCGCCGCTTTGCTTGATGAAGCCATACGCCATGCTCAAACCGAGCCCGGGCTTGGTCGTGAAATACGGCTCGAACGCGCGATCGCGAACTTCGGGCGGCATGCCCGTTCCCGTGTCGGTGATCGCGAGCATCACGTACTGCCCCTCGGAGACGTCGTCGGGCAGCGCGTGGTAATGGCTGTCGAGCGTCGCGTTGGCGAGTTCGATGGTCAGCTTGCCGCCCCCAGGCATCGCGTCGCGCGCATTGATCGCGAGATTCAGCACGACGTTTTCGAGGTGATTGACGTCGACGAGCGTATTCCAGAGCCCGCCGTCGATCACCATTTCCACGGAGATCAGCTCGCCCAGCGCGCGCCGAAGCAGATCCTCCATATTGCGCAGCATCGAAGCCAGATTGATCACGGCGGGCTGCAACGCTTGCCGCCGGCCGAACGCGAGAAGCTGCGAAGCGAGGTTGGCGCCTTGCTCGACCGCTTCGATCGCGCGGTCGAGCCGTTCGCGCGACCACTTATCGCGGCCGTGCCGGCGCGCCAGCAGTTCGAGATTGCCGCGCATCACCTGCAGAACGTTGTTGAAATCGTGAGCCACGCCGCCCGTCAGCTTGCCGATGGCTTCCATCTTCTGCGCCTGCAAAAGCGCCGCCCGTGCGCTCTCGAGTTGCTCCTGCGCCACCTTGCGCTCCGTCACGTCGCGGGTGATCTTTGCGAAGCCAATGAGCTTGCCGTCTTCGTCGCGAATCGCGTCGATGACGACGTTGGCCCAGAAACGGCTGCCGTCCTTTCTGACGCGCCATCCCTCCGTTTCGAAGCGTCCCTCGCGCGCGGCGGTTTCGAGCCCTCGCTCGGGCAGGCCGAGCGCGGCGTCTTCGGGGGTGTAGAACTTGCGGAAGTGCATGCCGACGATTTCACTGGCCTCGTAACCCTTGATACGGGCCGCGCCCATGTTCCAGTTCGTCACGATGCCTTCGGGCGAGAGCATGAAAAGCGAATAGTCGATCACGCCCTCCACGAGCAATCTGAACCGGCGCTCGCTGTCGCGCACGGCCTCGTGGACGAGTCGCTTGTCGGTCATGTCGCGGACGATCTTCGCGAATCCGCTGAGCGTGCCATCGGCGGCCCATAGCGGCGTGATCGACACGCTCGCCCAGAAGCGCGAACCGTCCTTGCGCAACCGCCAGCCTTCGGTTTCGCAGCTGCCGTAGTCGCGGGCGGTTTGCAATACCGCGTCGGGCACGCCTGCCTCGCGGTCCTCAGGGAGGTAGAACGCCGAAAAATGCTTTCCGATGATCTCCGGTGCGCTGTACCCCTTGATGAGCGCGGCCCCGGCGTTCCAGCTCGAAACCACGCCGGACTCGCTCAGGCGAAAGATCCCATAGCCGGTCACGCGCGCGACCAGCGCCTTCTCCCATCCCGAAACCGGATCCTCAGGGAACGTCCCGGTCATGCAAAGCTCCTTTTTCGCCTGGCCGCCGGCGAGAGGCCGAAGGATTCCGGTTCACCGACGACCGGCATGTGCTTCACCGGGTGTGACGGCTCGCTCAAAGACGCCTTCCGCGAAAGAAGAGACTGCCGACAAAGCGATTCATCACGCGTCTTGCGTGTTGGTGCGCAGATTGCATGCCGCGCGGCGATCGCGCGCAACAAAGCGCGCAACAAGGCGCATGGCAAAGCGAATGCGCGGCGGGACCGCTCAGCGCACATGCCGCGCGTCGTGCGCACTTGCGTATTCGTTCACGTCGCCGGTGAGCCATGCCACGAACGTTCGCGCGCCCAGCTCACCGTGGCTCGTGGCGTCCCGTGCACGCGCCGGTGTTTCGAAGATGACCTTGCATTGCGGTGCGTCGGCAAGCGCGACTGGCGTGTCCGCGAGATTGAGCGCGATCGCGAGCGTTTCGCCGTCGCCCAGTTTCCAGCGGGCGAACAGGGCCTTCTCAGCGAGGATGTCGGCACCGAGCGCTTTCGCGCCCTTCAGCCGCGGCGTGACGAACTTCGCTCGCACGGTCAGCGCCGACCGATAGAAGTGCAGCCAGTCGAGGCGATCGAGTTCATCTTCCTTGTCGGCCATATTCGGCGATGACCTCTCGAACGTTCGCTTGTCGTTGGGATCCGGAATTTGCGCACGGCGCTTTTCATCGGCGAAGGCCGAAAACTTCGCGAATTCGCGGCGACGGCCCGCGCAAACGGCATCGGCGAGTTCGTCGTGATAATCGGTGAAGAACAGGAACGGGTGCTTCGAGCCGTATTGCTCTTCCATGAACAGCAGCGGAATCTGCGGCGAGAGCAGTAGCAGGCCCGTCGCGGCGCGAAGCGAGCGGTCGTCGGTGAGCGAGCGCAGACGCTCGCCCATTGCGCGATTGCCGACCTGATCGTGGTTTTGCAGGAACATCACGAACGCCGTCGGCGGCAGATGCGCGCTTGGCTCGCCGCGCGGGGCACCGTCGTGAATCGGCGAGGGATCGCCCTGCCAGGCGAAGCCCTCGGCAAGCACGCGCGCGAGCTTTTCGATCGGCCCTGGCGAATACGCGCCGTAATAGCCCTCGCTTTCGCCGGTCAGCAGGACGTGCAGTGCGTTGTGCGCATCATCGTTCCATTGCGCGTCGAAGTGGTGGTCGAGCAAGCTCGCCGTGTTGTGCTCGTTCTCCAGCACGAGATGGACATGGCGCTCGGCTTCGACCGCATTGCCCACCCGATCGGCAAGCTCGCGCAGCCATTCGTCGTCGTCGATCGCGTGCACCGCGTCGAGACGCAGGCCGTCGAAACGATATTCGTTGAGCCAGTACAGCGCGTTCTCAATGAAGAAGTCGCGCACCTGCGGGCGTTCAAAATCGATCGCCGGTCCCCACGGCGTGTGCACGGCTTCGCGGAAAAACGGCTTTGCGTAGGTATGCAGATAATTTCCGTCCGGGCCGAAGTGGTTGTATACGACATCGAGAAACACCATCAAGCCAAGGCCGTGCGCGGTGTCGATGAGCTGCTTCAACGCTTCGGGACGACCATACGCGGAATCGGGCGCGTAGGGCAGCACGCCGTCATATCCCCAATTGCGCGTGCCGGAGAAGTCGTTGATCGGCATGAGCTCGATTGCCGTGATGCCCAGCTGCGCGAGTTCGGGCAGGCGCGCCACGACGCCCGCGTAACCGCCCATCGCGCCTACGTGCAGTTCGTAGAGCACCGTCTCTTCCCACGGCCTGCCACGCCAGCCGGTGTGAATCCAGCGATACGCGCACGGATCGACGACTTCGCTGGGACCGTGCACATCGCGGGGCTGAAAACGCGAAGCAGGATCGGGCACGGCGAGGTGCTCGTCGAGACGATAGCGATACAGCGTACCGGCGCCTGCTTCGGCTTGCGCTTCGAACCAGCCGTCGCCGGTCGCCTCCATGTCGATCGATTTGGGCGCCGTGCTGCCCGAACACTCGATCTCGAGTTGCACCCGCTCGCGTGACGGGGCCCACAAGCGAAACCGCGTACGCGGCCTGCCTTGCTGCGCCTCGACGATTTGCGCGCCGAAGGACAGGCAATGCGCGTGTTGGTGCAGGTGAGGATCGATCGGACGTCTGGACATGGTTTCGCGCCTTTGGGTAAAGGTGGCCAGCCTTTAGCACGCGCACAGACCCGCCGACGCGTTTCGCCGCGTCGACGCCGATGCCTGCACGAATGGGCAACAGCCTATTGCTCGTTACCGACCGCCTTCGAAACGGCCGCGGGACTTTCGAACGTCTCGTCGCCAAGCCCGGCGAGCGCCTGCATGACGTCTTCGTCCGCGTGGTTCTGTTTCGCGGTCTTCAGCAGGTCTTGCTTCTGCGCGGGATAGTCCGCGCCTTTGAGCGCCTTTTGGACATCGATGAACTTGCGGATTTGCGGGTTCCTGGCATTCGAGTGATGAGATGACGGCATGGCGTCGCTCCTCGTACGATGGATCACGTTGGAAAGAATGGGCTGCACGTAGCGCACCCTCCCGCAACCGCCGTGCCGCCGACGTGGCTTCCGCGGTTGCCTCGATCAGGCACGCCCATTGCTGTCTGCGCGAATCTTCGTCAACCCGTAGTTCTCTTTCACAATCCCCGCCCGGCCCCCGGCCGTCGTCACAGCGGCGACTGCAGACACATGGAGACGTCCTCCGATTTGATCGTTGCGCATCCCGAGGGGCTGTACTGCCCGGCAGGGGCATTCCATATCGATCCCTGGCGATCCGTCGAGCGGGCGATCGTGACGCATGCGCACGCCGACCATGCGCGGCCCGGCCATCGCCACTACCTTTGCGCGCAGGCGGGAGTGGGCGCGTTGCTGGCACGATTGCCCGGCATCCCGGTGCAAGGGCTCGCGTATGGCGAACCGATCGACATCAACGGCGTGCGCGTGTCGCTGCATCCGGCCGGGCACGTGCTCGGTTCATCGCAGGTGCGGGTCGAGCACGGCGGGCGCGTATGGGTCGCATCGGGCGACTACAAGATCGAACCGGACCCGACCTGCGCACCGTTCGAACCGGTGCGGTGCCATACATTCATCACGGAATCGACATTCGGCTTGCCCGTTTACCGATGGGAGCCCTCGCAGGCCGTATTCGACGCCATCGACGCATGGTGGCGACGCAACGCGGCGGCGGGACTGGCCTCGGTGCTGTTCTGCTACTCCTTCGGCAAGGCGCAGCGCGTGCTGGCCGGGGTGGACCGGGGCATCGGCCCGATCTTCTGCCACGGCGCCGTCGAGCCGCTGAATCGCATCTACCGCGAGGCAGCCGTCGACTTGCCCGTCACGCGCCTCGTGGCCGAAATCCCGGCGCGCGAGAAGGCCGCATTCAGCCATGCGCTGATCATCGCGCCGCCTTCGGCGCAAGGCAGCACGTGGATGCGGCGCTTCGGCGACTATCGCGACGCATTGGCGTCCGGCTGGATGCGCTTGCGCGGCGCGAGACGCCGGCGCGGCGTCGACCGGGGATTCGTGCTATCGGATCATGCGGACTGGCCCGGCCTTCAGCAGGCCATCGACGCAACGGGTGCGGAACGCGTGATCGTCACGCATGGCTATATCGAGCCCATGGTGCGGTGGCTTTCCGAACGCGGACTCGATGCCGGCACCTTCACGACCGAATATGGCGGCGACGCGATCGAGGCGGATGCCGTGCCCGCCCCCACGGAGAACGCGCAGCCATGAGACGGTTCGCTACGCTCTACTCGGCGCTCGACGCGACGACCTCCACCAACGACAAGCTCGACGCCTTGATCGCCTATTTTTCCGGCGCCGAACCCGAAGACGCGGCCTGGGCATCGTACTTCCTCGCGGGCGGCAAGCCTCGCCAGTCGGTGCCGACTCGCGTGCTGATCGAATGCGCGCGCGAGCGCGCCGGCCTGCCGCAGTGGCTCTTCGACGAGTCGTATCAGGCCGTCGGCGATCTGGCCGAGACGATCGCTCATGTGCTGCCGCCGGCTTCGCGCGAATCGGAGCTAGGTCTCGCGCAATGGGTCGAGCAGCGGCTGCTCATCTTGCGAGGCAGCGAGCCCGACCACGTGCGCGAACGTCTCATTGCCTATTGGGACGAATTGAACTGGAGCGAGCGGTTCTTGCTCACCAAGCTCATCGGCGGGGGTTTTCGTGTCGGCGTGTCGCGTCAACTCGTCGTGCGCGCGCTCGCGCAAGTGGCCGGCATCGACCACAAGCGCATTGCGCAGCGCATCGTCGGCTGGACGCATTCTCACAAGGCGCCGAGCGCGGCCGGCTATCTTCGGCTGATCGCCCCGGCAGCCGTTGGCGACGATCTCGACACACCGCAAGCAAGCGACGTGGGCCTGCCCTATCCGTTCTTTCTCGCCCATCCCTTGCAGAGCGATCCCGCGACGCTGGGCCCGATCGCAGACTGGATCGTCGAATGGAAATGGGATGGCATTCGCGCGCAGCTCGTCAAACGCGCGGGACGCGTCTGGATCTGGTCGCGCGGCGAAGACCTCGTGACCGAGCGTTTTCCGGAACTCGCGGAAATCGGCGCTGCATTGCCGGACGGCACGGTCATAGACGGAGAAATTCTCGCGTGGGAACGCGGCGCCGGCGCGCCGCTACCGTTCGCGCGTCTGCAGCCGCGCATCGCGCGCAAGTCGCTGACCAGAAAGGTGCTCAGCGAATCGCCGGCTGCGATGGTCGCATACGACCTGCTCGAAGCCGACGCGCGCGACCTGCGCATGGAACCGCTCGCGATACGGCGTGCCCGGCTCGATACGCTCGCCGAGTCGTTGCCGCGGACGGTTGCGGTCGACTTGCGCGTATCGCCGGTTGTTGTCGCCGCGGACTGGTCCGCAATCACGCGGCTGCGCGAGGAAAGCCGCGCACGCGGCGTCGAAGGGCTGATGTTGAAGCAGCGGATCTCGATGTACGGTGTCGGACGCACCAAGGCATCGGGCACCTGGTGGAAATGGAAGATCGACCCGTATTCGGTCGACGCCGTGCTGCTATACGCCCAACCCGGTCATGGCCGGCGCGCCAGTCTCTTCACCGACTACACGTTCGCGGTCTGGGACGAAGCCGACGGCGTGCGCACGCTGGTGCCGTTCGCGAAGGCCTACTCCGGACTCACCGACGAAGAAATCCGCAGGGTCGATGCAATCGTGCGCAAGACGACTATCGAGAAGTTCGGGCCCGTGCGCAGCGTCACGCCGACGCTGGTGTTCGAAATCGGCTTCGAAGGGATTCAGGCGAGCCCCCGGCACAAGTCGGGCGTGGCGGTGCGATTTCCACGGATGCTGCGATGGCGCACCGACAAGTCAGTCGAGGACGCGGATACGCTAGAGATGCTCAAGGGCTTTCTGAAGGATGTTGCTGGCGGCGGGCGGCGGGTATAGGTGCGGTGCGGGCGCTTCTGTCAGGTTAGCGCCCCGGCGCCTTTGCGGGTGTCAAGGCGCCGCTCTCATTGAAGAGCGTGGCCTTAGAGTGGCTATCGGCCCCTGGCGCCGCGCGCAGTATCCGCGCATGTTTCCGATCAGATAGATTGATTCCATGCCTGGCCGCGATGCTCACGAAGACGGCAGCTCCGCGAGAACGGCCCGCGCCAGAATCCAGTTGTTTCCCGTGGATTTGCGGTAGCGCATTTTCGAACGTCCGCCTTACCGCCAACGCGGCGAAATCAGGCGACGCCACAACAGTTTCCCGGCGATTCCCACGAAACATCCGGTGATTGCAATTGCGCAGAGACAATAAATGATTATTGCAATTACCGCCATATCCTCTGGCGCCGGCATGTCTTCTCCGACAAATACCTTGAATCCGAACCGGATGAAAACATCGACGAGAAATGGCATGTCAAATGGCATTGCGAGAAATAATTTTGCCAAATAAAAACTAGCAACGAAAATTACGACTACGCAGAACAAGGACCATACAACCAATATCAAACGCCTCATCTCACTCCACTGTACCGTAGGCACGCAACGTCGAACCAGGCACCGGCAAAGCTGCCGGGTGTGAACGGATGTATCGCCGAAGACTGTCGAACGCGAACGGACTAATGACCGTAATGCAGCCTTCGCTCAGCCTTGCCGGTCCTTCGGGGTGCAGCCTGAAACGTCCGCGCTTGATACCGTTAATCATCGTCGTGTCTCCGCCGTGAGCGTTCCATAGCATGAACCACTGCGTATGATCAGTTGTGCCGTACCCATGTGCGTCATACCAGTCCCAGAACCAGCCAAACCGTCCGCCCGTATCGGCTGGTAACGCGACCAGCGACAGTCGAGCGAGAATCTCGCCCTAACACGCGATTCCACTTCACGCTAGCTCTGCTTTCAATCGGAAAAGGCTGAAAAGTAATGCCAATTGCGTCTGCCGCATTAGCGCGGCACTGCCGATTAACGTTCGACAATTTGTCTCAAATCGTCGGCATGTGCTACGTACGCAGTTTGCCAGGGCGTGCCGTATCAGCGTGGAGCCAGCCCCTTCGGTTCTCATCGGCGTTCGATAGACCGCGCGCGCCTCAGCGGCGTACTGCGATGCGCGAGGGCGTAGGGCTACGAGCGCGCGCCGACACGCGAGAGTGAATTCGCGACGCTGGGCATCGCAGCGCTGCACGCTGCCAGATGTCAGATTCCCCATCTTCCGCACGAGGCACGCGAAATGCGCGGCATGGACTTCGCCCACTTCAACGCGGAGAAAGACATGACCACGGAATCCAGTGTCTACAAGGTTACGGAAATCATCGGAACGAGCCCGACCTCATGGGAGGAAGCCGCAAGAAATGCGGTGGAAACGGCAGCGGGTTCACTGCGTGACCTGCGTATCGCCGAGGTCTGCAAGCTTGACATCAAGATCGAGAACGACAAGGTGGTTGAATATCGGGCCCGGGTGTCGGTGTCGTTCAAATACGAGAGTTGAGAAAATCGCTCGGGCACGCGGCGGTCTCTGCGTTTCCCTTGACACCAGGTGCGCGTGTCTACCGCGCTTCACCGTCTGCAGCGCTTTTACCGGGGGCCGGAGCCCGGCGCTTGTCGCGCCATTCCACGACTTGCCATGCAACGAGTCCGGGCAGAAAGACGACGATGTCGCGAATCCGGCGCGCGCCCGCGAGCGCGAGGCATAGCTGAGGATTGAGCCCCAGCGCCGTGCCGATCAGCAAAAATCCGCCTTCCTGAACGCCGAGCGCGCCGGGCACGAAGAACGCGATACTGGTGAGCGCCTGGGTCAGCGACTCGAGCGCGAGTGCCTGCAAAAAATTGCTTTTCGCCCCGAGAAAACGCAGCGCGAGCCAGAGTTCGAGCGCCGTCGCGATGCATTGGAGCGATTGCCAGATGAGCAGGTAACGAAGGATCATGCGGCGTTGCTGCCAGAGTCCGCTGATCGCCTCGTCGATCTGCACCGATTCCCCAACGAGTGAGCGGAATTTGCCGCTCGTCATGCGATTGAACAGTTTCGTCAGTCGAGCGAACGGACTCGCGCGCTGCAAGAGTGAAAACGCCGCGAGCAGGACCACGAAAATGGCGATGCCGCCTCCCAGTCTTGCTGCGAGGTGCCACGCACGCGAGCCCGCGAGAGCGATCAGATAGCCGATCGCCGCAATGGCAAAGAGCATCTGGCTGATGAGCGTCAGTTGAATGTCGACGACGAGGCTGGCCATCGCGGGAGCCGGCTGCATGCCCCACTTGCACATCATGCGAAACGTCACGACTTCGCCGCCGATCCGCGCAACGGGCAACATGCCGTTCACGGACTCGCGGATCCAGACGAGGCGCAGCACGCCAAAAAGGTTCGGGCGGATCGGGTCGCGCATCAGCATCTGCCAGTTCCTTGCATTGGCGAGCATCGGCAGAACATGGACCATTCCCGCGAGGACGAGCCCGGCGCCGGCCACGCGCATCAAGCCGAGCACCGCTCGCGCGTCGGCGTGCCAGACGAGCCAGACCGCGACGGCCAGGCCCGCAAACGCGGCAATCCGGGGAAGATATTTCATGGAGCGTCGTCGCTGTGTTCAGCCTGGCTGCCCGTCGACGAACCTCGCCACGCCGGAGAGCCAGCAATACCCGTCGGTGAAGGCAGACCTCGTGCGCCCAGCTTCGCTCATCGTTGCAGTCCTGCCGCAAGCAGCGCCGCGACCGGCGCCCAGCCCTCATGCGCACCGACTGCGCCCGGTCTTCGGGCATAGGCGATGCGCGCCGTCATCCGAACCACGACGAGTGAGACGATGACCACCGTCGATATGCGTGAGCGCCTGGCCGCGCGCAGCGCGCCAGCTTCCAGCGGCTCGCGCAGGAACGACGAAGCCGCGCGCGAACTCGCCTCCGCATTGCGTGCAAAGATCGCGGGCGAGGTGCGCTTCGATGGCGGCTCGTGCGCGCGCTACGCGACCGACTGCCCGATTCGAAGTACATTGGCCGCGCTGGCGTTGCGGCACAGCCATCGCGTACGTGCGTAGCGGGTACGGCCCGCATCGCTTTCACACTGCGAGCAGGCGCGCGGTGGCACCACTGCGCGCGACGCCCACGAGCGAGATCATGCACGCCCTGCTCTCCAGCCTCGCGCTGGCCGTCGCGGCCGCGCTCCTGCTGTCATACGGCACCGCTCTCGCGTTGCTGTACTGGTTGCAGGGCCGCCTCATCTACCCCGGCGAACGCCTGCGACGTGGCCCATTACGCCACGACGCGCAACGGCGCATCCATCACGTGCGCATGCGCTCCGCCGATGGCAACGAATTGATCTGCGGATACGCGGCGCCCGAGAACCCGGCTCATGCGATGGTCGTTCTCTTCCACGGCAACGGTGAAGACCTGAGCCAGCGCTATCATATCGCGCACGCGCTGCTCGACGCGGGCTATGGCGTCGTGCTCGCGGGTTATCGCGGATACGGCGGCGCGCCGGGGCGGCCGAGCGAAGCGGGACTCTACGCCGATGGCCGCGCAGCGGTCGCGTTCGCAGCACGACATGCGCGCGATGTCGTCGTCCATGGCTATTCGCTCGGCTCCGGCATTGCCGTGCAAATGGCCACCGAGCACGCGCTCGCCGCGTTGCTGCTCGAAGCGCCGTTTACGAGCATCGCCGACGTGGCCGCCGTGCGCCTGCGCGGGCTCCCTTTGCGGCGGCTCGTGCGCGACCGCTATGACAACCTCGTCAAGATCGGCGCCGTGCGCGCTCCGACGCTCATCTACGGCGGCGACGCCGATTCCGTGATCCCGCCCGCGCAATTTTCGCGGCTTTTTTCTGCAATTCGCGCGCCCCGGCGGCTTGCCATCGTCGGCGGGGCCACGCACGTCGACGCATGGGAACGCGGCGGCCATGCCCACGTGCTGCGCTTCCTGGCTGACGTCCTCGGCAACTAGCCGCGATTGCCGGGCAATCGGAACGGATGGCACGCGCGTTGCTGTCATCGCAGCAACAGCCTCTGCGCTCCGGAGCGTGTCCGTGTCCCTCGTGCCTGCCCTTTTATGCCTCGCGATCGCTGCGATCGCGCTCGGCTGGCTATCGCTGGCGTGGCGCAGACTCAAGCAGGCCAGCGCGCTCGACGAAGGCAGCCGCCGGCTCGGCATCGAAGGCGCCTCGGTGCAGGCGGGGCCTTACCGCATGTTCTTTCGCTTCGCGCGGCGCCGCGCGCCTGCGCCCGCGCGTCTGCCCGTCGTGCTCGTGCACGGCCTCGTCATATCGAGCCGGTACATGGAGCCGCTCGCCCACTCGCTGGCGCGCGACTTCGACGTATTCGCGCCCGACCTCCCAGGCTTCGGCGAAAGCCCGCTCGCCAGTGCGCGCGAGGTGTTGAGCATCACGCGGCTTGCCGATGCGCTGCGCCTCTGGCTCAACGCATGCGGTTTCGAACGCGCGATGTTCGTCGGCAATTCGTTTGGCTGTCAGGTGCTCACCGATTTCGCGGTCCGCTATCCGCACGCCGTCGATCGCCTCGTTCTCCAGGCGCCCACGCCGGACCCGGCCGCTCGCTCGCTGCCCCGCCAGGCCTGGCGCGACTGGCTCAACGGCCGGCGTGAACGCCCGCGCACGCCGGCCGCGCCCGGGCGCATCGACTATGCCAAAGCGGGCCTCTGGCGCGCGATTGCCACCATGCGCATGCTCGTGCGCGATCCCATCGACGAACGCCTGAAGCGCGTCGCGGCCCCGGCGCTCGTCGTCGCCGGCACGCGCGATCCCGTCGTTCCGCTCGCATGGGCCGCCGAGGCAGCCCGACGCCTGCCGCACGGTGCGCTGATGACGATCGAAGGCGGCACGCACACGCTCAACTATGCCGCCCCGCATGCGTTCGCCTTCGCGATCACGCCGTTCCTGAAGGCCGCAGGCAGCGATTTATTCAGGAGCCCGCATCGATGAGCAAGCCGCCTCCGGGCATCGCCCGATTCGATTCCGCCGCCGCCATGGCGCAGGCGCTCGCAAGCATGCTGCACGGCAGACGGTTTTCGAGCCCGAGCCAGTCGCCGCTGCTCGACCGCCTCATGCCCGCGATCAACGCCATGCCGAAGCGCCAGCGCGAATGGGCCTATATCCTGGGCGGCATGAGCGAAGGCATCGATCCGCATCGCGCCCGCAACCTCGACATCGAACGTATCGCGCAATGGCTCGCGGGTCTCTATCCGCAGGTGCCCTACCGCTGTGCATTCGTCGGCTCGTCGAACGGCGCGATGATCCACCTCGCGGCCGCGCTGCGCGCGCCCTGGCTGCCGCAGACGTTTCTGTGCCCCGTGCGTGCACCGTTCAGCGATCCCGACGATGCGCAACGCGGCTTCGCGGCGAGCCGGCGCGTGGTCGAAGCGCTGCTGGCCGCCGACGAGCGCATTGCCGTCCACCACATGCACGACCCGAATCAGGACCGGCTGATGCTGCAAGGCATGCGCTATTTCCGCCTCAAGCATCGGCGCTTGCCGCTCGCGTTTCGCGAGTTCCTGCTGAGCAGTCTGGAGCACGGGTCGACGCTCTACGTGGTGCATTGCACGCGCGACTGGGCGGTCACGCGCACGAGCGAGCGCTCCGTCTTTCAGTTCGGGGCCACGGGCGGTGCGACCGAAGACGAGTATTTCAACGGCGGCGAGCGCGTACGCGCATTTCTTGCTCACTATGGCAGCGCAAGAACGCGCTGGGATCCGCCCGCTCCGGATACCCGCGCGCCCGAGGCCGAATGGGGATTCGACACGGCCTTGATGGAAGACCTCGCCGCGTTGGCCGGCCCGATGCGATGGCGCATCGTCGAAATCCGCTTCGAGGAGCCGGAAGCGCTGAGCTTCGTCACGGCCATGGTTTACCGGCGCTGGTATGAGGAAAGCGCGATCGAGCGCCGCCGGCTCGTCGTGGACTCCTTCATGCTGATGGACCCGCTCTCGACACTGGAACTCCATGCGATCCCGTTCTGGCTGCTGTTCGGCGTCGAGCCTTCCGCAAACGCACTGCAACGCTTCCTGGACGCCGAGGCCCCATTCGAGGAAATCGACATGACCTTGTTCTCGCACGGCACGGAAAGCGTCGGAATCGCGCCCATTGCGCGCTGGCGCGCGCTGCTCGCGCGTGCCCGCCACGCCGGGCGCTTCGCCGGGGTCGATACCTCGCGCTTTCCGCGCGATTTCGCGACGTTCGAACGATACGGTCGCGCGCTCGCGAATTTGCGGCCGCGGCTCGGTCCGCCTTCCCCGCTCGACCCTTCGCACTTCGAATCATTGCTGCGTGAATTCGGTGCGCCCTTCGGCGTGCATTGCGACATGCTTTCCTGTTCCGTGAGCACGGCGCCCGAATACTGAAGCCCGGCTTGGTGGCCCCCCGGGAACGATCGATGCGCTGACTGCTGCATCACTTTCGGGGGGAACACCATGACTCAGCCATCCCACGCTTCGCAGGCACAAAATGCTCTCGACATACTGATCGCCGATCACCGGGCGGTCGAGAGACTGTTCGCGGCCTTCGAGCCGGCGGACAAGGCCACGGCCGACGCGCGCTTCGCGCTCGTCAAGCGCGCTTGCGAGCAACTGGCCGTGCACACGATGCTCGAAGAGGAACTGCTCTATCCCGCCGCGAGCGAAGCCCTCCCCGCGCTGACACTCGACGTGGATGAGGCGCGCGTGGAGCACTACCTCGTCAAATCGCTGATCCAGCGCTTTACCACGTTGACGCCCTTGCACGCGGGTTTCGACGCCACGTTTCGTGTCATGACGGAGCTGGTCAGGCACCACGTGCAGGAAGAAGAGGCCGATCTGTTCCCGCGACTGCGAAAGAGCAACCTCGACCTCGGGCGCCTCGGACAGCGCATCGCCGCACGCAAGGCCGAACTGGATTCGAAGCTCGAAGCCGCCGGGGTCAAGCAGACCGGCGATCTGACGCTCGCGCACCTCGATCTCCCGCTCTGAAAGCGCGCGGCCCATCGCGCCCGCTTGTCCACGGCGGGCGGCCAGGTCGGCACGCCCATTGCGCTCGAAGGTATTCGACATTCACAGCGAGGTAAGCGCCATGAACGAACATCGCCCCGTCCCGCCCATGCCCGGACAGCAGCAAGACACCACGCCGGGCCGCACCGGCCCGATGGACCCGCAACCCGATCACGGCGAAGCGAGCTATCGCGGCAGCGGCCGGCTCGCCGGCAAGGTCGCCCTCGTGACGGGCGGTGACAGCGGCATAGGCCGCGCCGTTTGCATCGCCTTTGCGCGCGAGGGCGCGGACGTCGCCATCGCGTACTACGACGAGCACGACGATGCGAAGGAAACGGCCCGCTGGGTGGAAGAAGCCGGCCGGCGCGCGCTGCTGCTGCCCGGCGACATCCGCGATCGTGCGTGGTGCCGCGAGCTCGTGAGCAAGACCGTCGGCGAGCTGGGCAAGCTCGACGTGCTCGTGAACAACGCCGCGTACCAGATGACGCATGAATCGATCGAGTCGATCAGCGACGAGGAATGGGACCGCACCTTCGATACGAACATCGGCGCCATGTTCCGCATTTCGCGCGAGGCGATCGCGGTCATGCAGCCGGGCTCCGCGATCGTCAATACGGCGTCGATCAACGCGGACAAGCCCAAGCCCACGCTGCTCCCCTACGCGGCTACGAAGGGCGCGATCCAGAACTTCACGGGCGGCCTCGCGCAGTTGGTGGCGCAGCGCGGCGTACGCGTGAACTGCGTCGCGCCAGGGCCGATCTGGACGCCGCTCATCCCATCGACCATGCCGCCCGAGCAGGTGCGCGAATTCGGCAAGGCGACGCCCATGGGGCGCCCCGGGCAACCGGCCGAGCTGGCGGGGGCCTATGTGCTGCTCGCCTCCCAGGAAGGCAGCTACATATCGGGCGCGACGATCGCGGTCACGGGCGGGACGCCGCTCATCTGAATTCATTGCAAAGGAGTCCTTCATGCCGATGCAGTACGCATTCGCGATCTCTTTCCATTTGCCGCCGCCCTGGCCGCAGGACGACCCGCAACGTCAGCCGTTGCCGCCGGCCGAGCCCGACGACCAGCCGCCCACGCTGCCCGAAGGCGATCCCCCGCCGCACGTGCCGCCGCAACGCTTCGGCCGCGCGCGCTCACTCAAGCAGCGCCACCACCCCGCAAGGAGAAGACCATGGCACAGGTTCGCGAAGTGATGTCACGCGACGTCCTGCATATCGCGCCCGAGACGACGATCCGGCACGCCGCCGAGATCATGCGCGACCACGACATTGGCGCATTGCCGATCTGCAACGGCGAGCGCATCGTAGGCATGGTCACGGACCGCGACCTCGCCATGCGCGGGCTCGCCGAGGGCTGCACGGGCGAGGAAACCGTCACGCATGTGGCGAGTTCGGGCGTGGAGTGGTGTTACGAGGACGAGGACGTGAATGTCGTCCAGCGCCGCATGGCGGAGGCCCAGGTGCGCCGGCTGCCCGTGGTGAACCACGAACGCGGCCTCGTGGGCACGCTTTCGCTCGGCGACATCGCCACGCGCTGTGACGGCGCGCAGCGCGAGCGCATCGCCAACACGCTGGAAGACATTTCCCAGCGGCGCGTGCGCTGAGGCACCAGGCGAAGTCAGCGATTGCCCTCCTCGTTTTGCTTCGCCGCTTCAGCGATCGTGCCCAGCAGCGCGTGGACCGCAACGGGCTTCTCCAGACGCGCGGCAAACATCGCGCTTTCGTCACCGCCCGGCGCGAGGCGATCGACCTGACCGGTCATGGCAATGACCGGAAGCGGCCGAGCCATAACGCCCCGCTGCGCCGCCTGCTCTGCCTCCATGGCGCGTAGCGCCGTCACGATCTGCTCGCCCGCTTCGCCGTCGAGCTGCAGATCGCACAGCACCACGTCGGGCCATGCGCTGCGCGGCGTCTCGCGAAGCGCTGCGAGCCACGCCGCGCCGCTGGCTTCCTGCTGCACCGTCGCGCCATGAAGCGCAAGCGCGGCCTCGAGCGCATCGCGCGATTCCACCTCGTCGTCGAGCACCACCACGCACAGGCCCGCGAGTTCTCCGCCGCGCGAGTGCGTGCGCTCGGGCAGCACCGCGTGCATCGGCAGCGCCACGGCGTAGCGCACGCGTTGGCTCTGCGGATCGAGCGTGAGACTGCCGCCCGCTTCGCGCAGCAATGTTTCGATGCGCTCGAGCGCGTTGTCGTCGAGCGGCGCGGGCCGTGGGCCGTCACCCGTCACGTCGAGCAGCACGGTATTGCCGTCGCGGCGCGCGCCGAGCTGCACGCTGCGCTTGTCTCGCGCCGGGCTCGCCTGCATGGCGAACTCCGCGTCTTGCGCACCATTGTCGACTGCGTGCTCCACTTCGTTCGCCACCAGTAGGGTGAGCGCCTGCAACAACGCATCGCTGTCGGCCACCGTCGCCCACAATCCTTCGTCCGGTTGCGCGGCCACGCGGGCGGCGGCCTCCCCTGACGCCTCGCGCACCCGCGCGGCCACTCGCGCGAGCAGACTCGCTACGTTGACCGTCGTCGTCGCCAGCCGCCGCTCCGCATGTTCGAGGTCGTCCTGCTGCCATTGCATCGCCCACATCTTCGCGTAGACACCCTCGCGCGCAAGCAACGCGTCATGTCGCCCTTGTTCGACGATGCGCCCATGCTCCATCACGAGTATCAGATCGGCTTCGACGATCGTCGAAAGGCGGTGCGCGATGACGATCGTCGTGCGCCCGCGCGCGAGCCGCTGAAGCTCGTTCTGGATCGCACGCTCCGAGCGTGTATCGAGTGCCGAAGTCGCCTCGTCGAACACCATGATGCGCGGATTCTTGAGGATGGCGCGCGCAATCGCAATGCGTTGCCGCTCGCCGCCCGAAAGCCGCACGCCGCGCTCGCCCACCCGCGTTTCGTAGTGGTCTGGCAGGCGCTCGATCAGTTCGTCGAGCTGGGCCGCGCGCGCGGCGCGCACGACGTCGGCGCGCGTGGCGCGCGGCTGCCCGTAGGCAATGTTGTACGCGATGGTTTCGTTGAATAGCACGGTGTCCTGCGGCACGATGCCGATGGCTTCACGCAGGCTCGTTTGCGTGGCGTGCCGGATGTCCTGGCCGTCAATGGCGATGCTGCCGCGCAGGGGCTGATAGAAGCGGAACAACAGCCGGATCAGCGTGGATTTGCCCGACCCGCTGCCGCCCACCACCGCAACCGTGCGCCCGGGCGCCGCCGTGAACGAAACATCGTGGAGCACGGGCCGCCCCGCGTCATAGCCGAAATCGACGTGGCGGAACGCCACTTCACCTTCGTGCACCATGAGCGTGTGCGCAGTGGGCATGTCCTCGTCCTCGCCGGGCGTGCCGCGCACCGAGAGAATGCCGAACAGCCGCTCGACATCGACGAGCGCGTCGTTCGCCTCGCGGAACACGAAGCCGAGCGTGTTGAGCGGCGCGCACACCTGAATGATGTACGCGTTGATCAGCACGAGATCGCCGACCGTCATCGCGCCGGTCAGCACGTTGTGCACGGCGATCACCATCACGGCCGCGATCCCCGCCGCGACCACACCGCTTTGGCCCACGTGCAGCGCGGTCAGCGCGCGCTGGTTCGCCGTGCGCGCCAGCACCCATTCGTCGAGCACGCCGCGCAGGCGCGTCACTTCGTGCTGTTCCGTCGAAAAGTATTTGACGGTGTCCTGATTGAGCAGGCTGTCGACGAGCCGTCCATCGGCCTGCGCTTCGAGCCTGTTGACGGCGCGCTGAAACGCGAGCCGCCGGCGCGTGTAGATCGCCGTCCACGCGGCATAGCACACAAAGGTGCCGGCGATGGCGAGCACGAAGGCATTGTCGTAGCGCGACGCCACGATGGCGACGACCACGCCGATTTCGAACACCGTGGGCAGGACCGAAAAGAGCGCGGTGCCGAGCAGAAAGCCCAGACCATCCGCGCCCTTTTGAACGTCGCGCACGATCGCCCCCGTTTCGCGCTGCGCATGAAAGCGCGCGCCCAGGCGGTGCAGCTGAGCGAACGCGCGCTCGCGCAACGACGCCACCGCGCGCTGCACGACGATGCTGAACGCCACGTCGCGAGCCTCGCCGAGCGCGTCGGAAAGAAAGCGCAGCAGCGCATAGGCGAGCGCGAGCAGCGCCGGCAGCGTCGCGAGCGCGTGGGCGTGGCCGAGATCGTCGATCAGATGCTTGAGCGCGATCGGCACCGAAACGGCGCCAAGGCGCGCGAGGATCATCAGCGAAGTGGCGGCTGCGGTGGCGCTGCGGTGCTGCCACAACGCCTCGCCCAGCGTGCGCAGGATGCCCGTGCGCACGGCGCGCCGGCTCGGCGTGGCTCCGTTCATCGTCCGCCAGCCTCCTGTGGAGCGTTCGTGAAGCGCATACATGCGCAATTGGCGCGCCCGCGCGGATACACCAGGCAACGCGCTTTCGCATGCTTTTCGAAACGTCTTCACCCTCGGTGTAAAAGTGCGCCGTCCAGCCGCGCACGCATTGCGGATTGTCGCGCCGATACGCATCGACCGCACACGCACCGTTCATGCGACTCGCGTGGCCTTGCATGCGGTCTGCTGCGCACTCCGAACCAGTGGCACAGCGCTTGCGCTTGCGCCGTTGCACCCGGTGCAACATTCCGCCGCGTTCATCAAGACGCTTTCCGATACCCCGCGCCCGCCGCCCACTTCTCGCGAGGACATACCATGAAAATCGCACTCGTCAGTGAACACGCATCGCCGCTCGCCGTCGCGGGCGGCGTCGATACCGGCGGACAAAACATCTACGTCGCGCACGTGGCCCGTCAACTGCACCGTGCCGGTCATCAGGTCGATGTGTTCACGCGGCGCGACCGCGCACTGCTGCCTCCCATCTCGCATATGGACGGCGTGCGCGTGATTCATGTTCCCGCCGGGCCGCCCATGCAATTGCCCAAGGAGCGGCTGCTTGCTCACATGCCGCAATTCGCCCGGTTTCTCGTGGATTTCTGCCGCAGCGAGCCGCAGCGTTACGACGTGATCCACGCGAACTTCTTCATGTCCGGGCTCGCCGCGCTCGCCGTGAAGGACGCGTTGCGCGTGCCGCTCGTCATGACGTTCCATGCGCTCGGACGCGTGCGGCGGCTCCATCAGGGCGCCAACGACGGTTTCCCTGACGAGCGTTTCGCCATCGAGGAGGAACTGGTGCGGCGCGCGGACTGCCTCATCGCCGAATGCCCGGCCGACGAGGCCGATCTCCTCGAGCACTATCGCGCCGATCCCTCGCGCATTGCCGTGATCGCTTGCGGCTTCGATCCGGGCGAGTTCTCGCCCGTGGATCGTCTGCAGGCGCGGCGCCGGGTCGGCTGGCCCGCCGACGCGTTTTGCGTCCTGCAACTGGGGCGCCTCGTCGAGCGCAAGGGCATCGACAACGTCGTGCGCGGCGTGGCCGAGCTTCACGCACGCCATGGAGTGAAGGCCACGCTCTACGTGGTGGGCGGCGACGCCGATACGCCCAACGAGATCGCCACGCCCGAGATCGCCCGCCTGCGTGGCATTGCGCGCCAGTGCGGGATCGAACCGCACGTCACCTTCGTGGGACGGCGCGAGCGAGCGCAATTGCGCGACTTCTATAGCGCCGCCGACGTGTTCGTGACCACGCCATGGTACGAGCCGTTCGGCATCACGCCGGTCGAAGCGATGGCGTGCGCCACGCCCGTGATAGGCGCCGATGTGGGCGGCATCCGCCACACGGTGCGCCACGGCGAAACGGGCTGGCTCGTGCCGCCGCGCGACCCGCACGCGCTCGCCGAGCGGCTGCTGGCCGTCCATGCGGACCCCGAGCTAGCCCGCACGATGGGCGAAGCAGGACGCGCGCGCGTAGAGGCGCACTTCACGTGGCGGCAGATCGGCCTCGAACTCGAAGACGTCTATGCGCAACTCGCGGGCGCGACCCTCGGCACTCGCGAGGGTACGGGCGAAGCCGCCCAGGGACGCGTGCGCCGCGCCATCGGCTGAGGAACCATCGGTATGCAGAAAGCTGCACCCAACGGGCCGAGCGCCGCGCGTCCCGCCGTCTTTCTCGACAAGGACGGCACGCTGCTCGAAAACGTGCCGTACAACGTCGCTCCCGGCCGCATGCGTTTCGCGCCGGGCGTCGCCGACGCGCTGGCGCTGCTCGCGCGTACGCCGCTGCGTCTCGTCGTGGTGAGCAACCAGCGAGGCGTCGCGCTCGGGCGCTTCGCGCACACGGCCCTCGCCGGTGTGGAAGAGCGGTTGCATCGCATGTTCGCCGACTGCGGCGCCACGCTGCACGCCGCGTACTGGTGCCCGCACGATCCGCTCGGCCATGTGGCGCCCTGGGCGTGCGATTGCGATTGCCGCAAGCCGCAGCCGGGCATGCTGTTGCGCGCAAGCCGCGAACATGGCATCGACCTCGCGCGGAGCTGGATGGTCGGCGACATTCTCGACGACGTGGAGGCCGGCAATCGCGCCGGCTGCCGCGCGATCCTCGTCGATTGCGGGAACGAGACCGAGTGGCAGAGCGCGCCCGCGCGCCTGCCCTATGCGATCGTGGCGAATCTGCATGAGGCGGCGCAGGTGATCGTCGAGCGATTTCACTACGAAGGAAACGCACACGCGGTCACCCCACATGCCGTACAGGAGGCGCCGCGATGAACGGAACCGCCTTCGCCATCGCGCCGCGCGACGCGCACGCGCGCTCGCCACGCGTGCGGCCGCCGGGCGCGGCGTGGGACGCCGGGGTCAAGCGCATTCTCTGCGTGCGCCTCGACCAGCTAGGCGACGTGCTGATGACCACGCCCGCGCTGCACGCATTGCGGGAAAGCGCGCCTGACCGGCATATCACGCTGCTCACCTCCCCAGCGGGTGCGGCGTTGGCGCGCTACCTGCCCGACGTCGACGAGGTGATCGAATACCACGCGCCGTGGACCGGCGGCGCGCGAGCGGCTTCGAACGACGATGAAGCCGCGCTCCTTGCGCGCCTGCGCGCGGGCGCGTTCGACGCCGCGGCGATCTTCACCGTCTACAGCCAGAATCCACTGCCGGCGGCGACCCTATGCTTTCTCGCCGGCATCGAGCGACGCCTCGCGCATTGCCGGGAGAATCCTTACGCATTGCTAACGAACTGGCTTCCCGAGCAGGAACCGCACGCCGACCTGCGTCACGAAGTCGAGCGCCAACTCGCGCTCGTGCGCAGCGTGGGCGCCAATCTCAAAGATCCCGCCGACGCGCGGCTGCGCCTTACCGTGGATCGCGCCGCATGCGCCACGCTCGCCGACAAGCTGCGCATGCACGGTGTCGATCCTGCCGAACCCTGGATCGTCGTGCACACGGGCGCCAGCGCTCCGTCGCGACGCTATCCGCCAGCGCTTTTCGCCGAAGCGCTCGATCAGCTCGCGCCCACGGCGCGTTGTCCGATCCTGCTCACCGGGAACCTCGCCGAAAGCGAGTTGACGCGCGACGTCATGCACTTTTCTCGCCCGGTCGCGCGTGCGCGCCTCGTCGATCTCGCGGGCTCGCTCACGCTCGGCGAACTGATCGCCTTGCTCGACAGGGCGTCGCTCCTCATCGCGAACAACAGCGGCCCTGCGCATCTGGCCTCGGCGCTCGGCAAGCCGGTCGTCGATCTCTATGCGCTGACGAATCCGCAGCACACGCCGTGGATGACGCCGCACCGCCTGCTGTATCGCGATGTCGCATGCCGCTGGTGCTATCGCAGCGAGTGCCCCGAAGGCCATCACGCGTGCCTGCGCGGCGTGCCGCCCGGCGATGTCGCGCAAGCCGCGCGCGAACTGCTCGAGGAGGCTGGCGGGCTCGCTCCTGCGGCCGTCCGATCCTTGCCACCCTGAGTTCATCTGGCAGCAGCCCCATGCCAGCATGGCCGTCCGCAACGGGAGACCGTTCATGTATACCCTCGGAATCAACGCCGTCTACCACGACAGCGCCGCCGCACTGGTCCACGACGGCGTGGTGATCGCCGCCGCCGAAGACGAGCGCTTCACACACGTCAAGCACGCCAAGCGACCCGTGCCGTTCTCGACATGGCAACTGCCCTTCGACGCCATCGATGCCTGCCTCAAGGAGGCCAACATCACGCTCGCCGAAGTCGATCACGTCGCCTACTCGTACGATCCTGCGCTGTTTCCCGACATGCCGGCGAAACCGGGCGCGACGATTGCGTTGCCGCTCGATCCGTCGCGTGCGCGCATGGAGACGAACGCCTCGCCCTGGGATCCGCTCTTCCTCACCTATATCGTGAACGCCCGCGCGCAATTGCTGGACGGCGCACCGCATCATCTGCGCAAACGCTTTGCGGGGGTGGACCGGGAACACGGCTTTGCGTGGCACAACGTCGAGCACCATCTCGCGCACGAAGCGAGCGCCTTCCTCGCGAGCCCCTTCGACGAATGCGCCGTGCTGACCATGGACGGACGCGGCGAAGGCGTGACGACGAGCCTGGGCGAATTCCGCGGCGGACGGTACAAACGCATCACCCAGGTGGAGCTGCCGCATTCGCTCGGACTCCTCTACGAATCCGTGACGGGCTGGCTGGGTTTCCTGCATTCCTCCGACGAGTACAAGGTCATGGCACTCGCCTCGTTCGGCGAGCCGCGCTATCTCGATCAGTTCCGCGAGATCGTGCAGTACAACGGCAACGGTCATTACACGGTGGCCGACCCGCATCTCGTCGACCGCTTCGGCGTGCCGCGCGAGCGCGGCGGCCCGCTGGAGCAGCGCCACTTCGATATCGCCGCTTCGCTGCAGCGCGTGCTCGAAGAAACCGTGCTGGAGATGGTGCGCTGGCTCCACGCCCGCACGGGCCTTTCGAAACTGTGCATGGCGGGCGGCGTCGCGCTCAACTGCGTGATGAATTCGTACGTGCGCGACAACGGCCCATTCGATGACATCTGGGTTCAGCCCGCGGCGGGCGACGCGGGCACCGCGCTCGGTGCGGCGCTCTGGACCGACTACCGCCTGCGCGGCGACGCCGCGCAGACAGCGGGCGAGCCCGTCGCGCGGCACTGGCAAATGGACCACGCCTACCTCGGCCCCGCCTTCGACGATCAGACCATCGAGCAATTCCTGCGCTGGTCGAAGACGCCCTACCGGCGCCTCGACAACATCGCCGAGGAAGCCGCGCAACTGCTCGCCGAAGGCCAGGTGATCGGATGGTTTCAGGGGCGCACCGAGTTCGGTCCGCGCGCCCTGGGCGCCCGTTCGATCCTCGCCTCGCCGATCGACCCCGGCATGCAGGCGAAGCTCAACGAGATCAAGGACCGTGAGGACTTTCGCCCCGTCGCGCCGGTCGTGCTCGAAGAACGGGCCGCCGAATGGTTCGTGGGCGGGAAGCGCGCGCCGTTCATGCTGTTCATCTTCGACGTGCGGCCCGAGAAGGCCGATCGCATTCCGGCCGTGCGCCACGTCGACGGCACCGCGCGCATCCAGACCGTCAACCGCGATCAGCATCCGCTCTACTACGACCTGGTCGCAGCGTTCGAGCGGCGCACCGGCGTGCCCGTGCTCGTCAACACGTCGTTCAATACGCGCGGCGAGCCGATGGTGAACTCCCCGCGCGACGCGCTCGAATCGTTCTGGACCTCGCCGCTCGATGCACTCGTCATCGGCCCGTTCCTGGTTCGCAAGCGCGAGGCGCGCGCATGAGGCCCACCGACGTCGAGCTGCGCGAGGCGCGGCCCATCGGCGCCGAAGCGCCGGTGTTCGACGGCTACCCGGGCGCGCTGCTGGAGCATGTGCGCATTGCCGTGGTCGTACCCACGTACCGCCGTCCTGCGCTGCTCGAATCGTGTCTCGCCGCGCTGTGCGCACAAGACCTCGCGCCCGACGACTACGAGATCATCGTCTGCGACGACGGCCCGAGCGATGCCACCCGCGCCGTGGTCGAGCGCGCAGCGGCGCAGCATGGGCCGCGCGGCCTGGACGTGCGTTACCTCCCGGTACGCGAGACCCAGGGGCCGGCGGCGGCGCGCAACGCGGGCTGGCGCGCCGCGCGCGCGCCGCTCATCGCCTTCACCGACGACGACACCGTGCCGGATCGAGGCTGGCTGCGAGCCGGACTCGCGGCGCTCGCGCATGCCGAGGCCGCGGCGGGCCGCATCGTCATGCCGCTGGGCGATCCGCCAAGCGATTACGAGCGCGACGCGAGCGGCCTCGCGCACGCCGAATTCGCCACCGCCAACGCGTTCGTGCAACGCGCGACGCTGGTGCGGGTGCGCGGCTTCGACGAACGATTCACGGCGGCCTGGCGCGAGGATTCGGACCTGCATTTCGCCATGCTGCAAGCGGGCGCTCGAATCGTGCGCGCCGACGACGCCGTGGTCATGCACCCCGTGCGCCCCGCCCGCTGGGGCGTGAGTCTCGCACAGCAACGCAAGAGCCGCTTCGAGGCGCTGCTGTTTCGCAAGCATCCCGCGCTTTATCGCGAACGCATCGGCTCGGGGCCGCCGCTACTTTACTATGGTGTGCTTATCAGTGCGCTCGCATTCGCTGTCGCGCTGGCATGCGGGCAGCCGAAGATTGCGCTGGCCGCGCTCACCGCATGGTTCGCGCTCACGGCTGTGTTCTGCGCACGCCGCTTGCGCGATACGCGCCACGATGCACGCCATGTGGGCGAAATGATCTGGACGTCGCTGTGGATTCCGTTTCTATCGATCTTCTGGCGGCTCCAGGGAGCCGTTCGTTACCGCGTGTGGTTCCTCTGATGGATGCGCCCATGCCCTCCTTTCTCGACGCGCTCGCGCCACGGCGCATCGTCGTCTTCCGCGCGCTGCAGCTCGGCGACATGCTCTGCAGCGTCCCCGCGCTGCGCGCCCTGCGCGCCACCTGCCCCGATGCGCACATCGCCCTCGTGGGCCTGCCGTGGGCGCACGACTTCGTGTCGCGCTATCCGATGCTGATCGACGAAATGATCGTCTTTCCCGGCGCGCGCGGCTTTCCCGAACAAGCCGAGGACGAGCGCGATCTGCCCGCCTTTCTCGACGCCATGCGCACGCGCTGCTTCGACCTCGCGATCCAGCTCCACGGCAGCGGCGGCGTGGCGAACACGCTCGTCGACGCGTTTGGCGCGGGCGCGCTCGCGGGCTTCACGCAGCCTGGCGAAAAGCCGCCGCCAGGCTGCTACCTGCCGTGGCCCGATGTGCTGCCCGAATCGCAGCGCTACCTCGCGCTCATGCATGCACTGGGCGCGCGGGGCCAGGCGCTGCGTGAAGACGCGCTCTGGTTTCCGCTGCACGAAGCGGACCGCGCCGCGTGCGCCGACATCGTGGGCCATTTCGGGCTCGATCCGGCGCGCCTCGTGCTCGTGCATCCGGGCGCGCAGTTGCCCTCGCGGCGCTGGCCCGCCGCGCGCTTCGCCGCCGTCGCCGACACGCTGGCGTTCGAGGGCTGGCAGATCGCCGTCACCGGCACCACGCGCGAACGCGAACTCACGGCGAGCGTGCTCGGCGCCATGACGCAGACGGCCCACCATCTCGCGGGCGAGACCACGCTCGGCGCGCTCGCGGCGCTGGTCGAAATGGCGCGGCTCGTGGTGTGCAACGACACGGGCATCTCGCACGTGGCCGCGGCCATGCGCACGCCCAGCGTGGTGATCGCCTCGGGAAGCGACACGCGGCGCTGGGCGCCGCTCGATCACGCGCGGCACCGCGTGATCGCCGACTGGCCCGCTTGCCGCCCCTGCTCGTTCCACACCTGCCCATACGACCATTCATGCGCGCTGAACGTGACGGCCGAACAGGTCGCAGCGCTTGCGCAAGCGCATCTCCTCGACATGAGCGCGCCGGCCTTCGCGCGCGGCGCATACGCCGAGGCCGCAACGACAAGGAGGAGCCGGGCATGCTGATGCGAAATTCGCGGCCCTTGCGCGTGCTCACCTGGCACGTTCATGGCAACTACCTCTACTACCTCACACAGGCGCCCCACGAATTCCACGTCGTGACGAAGCCCGGACGGCCGGCGGGCTACGCCGGACGCGCAGGCGTGCTGCCCTGGGGCGCGAACGTCCACGAGGTGCTGACCGAAGACGTCGCATCGGGCGATTTCGACGTGGTCGTGTATCAGCACCGCAGTCATTGGGAACGCGACCGCTTCGAACTTCTCAGCGATCTGCAACGCCGGCTGCCACGCGTGTACATCGAACATGACCCGCCGCAGGAAGCGCCTTTCGCGCAGCGCCATTGGGTCAACGATCGCGGCGCATTGCTCGTGCACGTCACGCCCTTCAACGCGCTGATGTGGGATAGCGGCCGCACACCCACACGGGTGATCGAGCACGGCGTACTCGTACCCGGAAACGCGCGCTATTCGGGCCAGCTGCGGCGCGGCATCGTCGTCGTCAATCATTTGCGCGAGCGTGGCAGACGGCTGGGCGCCGATGTGTTCGAACGCGTGCGGCGGGACGTCCCGCTCGACCTCGTCGGCATGGATGCGCAAAGCCTTGGCGGCATCGGCGAGATTTCCAACGTCGAGCTGGCAAGGTTCGTTTCGCGCTACCGGTTCTTCTTCAATCCGATTCGCTGGACGAGCCTCGGTCTTGCCATCGTCGAAGCGATGACGGTGGGGATGCCCATCGTCGGGCTCGCGACGACGGAGCTCGCAACGGTGATACGCGACGGCGAGAACGGCTTCGTCGATACGCGCGTCGAGCGGCTCGTCGAGCGCATGCGCGCGCTCATCGACGACCCGGCGCTCGCGCGGCGGCTCGGCGAAGGCGCGCGGCGCACCGCGCTGGAACGCTACAACATAGGCCGCTTCGCGCACGACTGGGATCTCGCCTTGCGCGAAGTCGCGGCATGAGCGGCGGTCTCGCCAACTTTCCAAAGGACGGCAAACGTGAAAGAACTGATCCGCAAACGTATTCTCGTGACGGGTGGCGCGGGCTTTCTCGGCTCGCACCTGTGCGAGCGGCTCGTGATGCAAGGCCACGACGTGCTGTGCGTCGACAACTTCTACACGGGTTCGAAGCGCAACGTGGCGCATCTGCTCGATAACGCCAATTTCGAGCTGATGCGCCACGACGTGACGTTTCCGCTCTATGTCGAAGTGGACGAGATCTACAACCTGGCGTGCCCCGCCTCGCCGGTTCACTATCAGCATGATCCCGTGCAGACGACGAAGACGAGCGTGCACGGCGCGATCAACATGCTCGGGCTCGCCAAGCGCGTGCGCGCGAAGCTCCTGCAGGCATCCACGAGCGAGGTGTACGGCGACGCGCGCAGCCATCCGCAAACGGAAGACTACTGGGGGCATGTGAATCCCATCGGTCCGCGCTCGTGCTACGACGAAGGCAAGCGCTGCGCCGAAACGCTGTGCATGGACTACCTGCGCCAGCATGGGCTCGACGTGCGCATCGTGCGGATCTTCAACACGTTCGGGCCGCGCATGCATCCGCGCGACGGCCGGGTGATTTCGAACTTCGTCATGCAGGCGCTCGCGGGCGAACCGCTGACCGTCTACGGCGACGGCTCGCAAACACGCTGCTTCTGCTACGTCGACGACCTGATCGACGGACTCATGCGCATGATGGCGTGCGCGACGCCGCCCACGGGCCCCGTGAACATGGGCAATCCCGAGGAAATATCGATGCTCGACACCGCACGACGCGTCATCGCACTGGCGGGTTCGAAGTCGACGATCGCCTTTGCCCCGCTGCCCGTGGACGATCCATGCCGTCGCTGCCCTTCGATCGAACGCGCGCGCACGCTGCTCGGCTGGACGCCGCACACCTCGCTCGACGCGGGCCTCGACGCGACCATTGCGTACTTCCGGCGTCTGGTCGCCAATCGCGCCGATGCAGCGAACATGCATGCGGAGCGGGTTCCAGCGCCGGCGGCGGGTTTCTGACCAGGGGATTCACGACGGGGGGTCTTTCCGCAGGCACTCCATGACCGGCCAGAGGACATCAGCCCATGTGTCTCGAACGGATCTATACGCGGCTATGGCAATGTCTCGCCGCCGCAACCCGCGAGGGTCCGCAACCCTTCAAGGCGATGCAGGTCGCGACGATCGGCCTCGACGGCGCGCCTGACGTGCGCACCGTGTTGCTGCGAAGCGTGTGCGAAGCGCAAAACCTGCTGACGTTCCACACGGATTTGCGTTCGCCGAAAGTCGCCGCACTGAGCCGGGAGCCGCGCATCGCGCTAGTGGCTGTCGATACGGACCGCAACCTGCAAATTCGCGTGCACGGCGAGGCTCGCATCATCCGCGATGGGCCGGCGAGAGTCGACGCCTGGCATTCCAGCGACGATCGAAGTCTGGTGGCGTATCGCACGCTGCTCGCGCCGGGCTCGCCGATGAGCCAGCCCTGCGATGCGTTCGGCACGCAGCCGGGCATTCCGGGCCCCGAGGAAGGACTGAAACACTTTTGCGTCGTCGAGGTTCAAGCCGCCTGCCTCGAGTGGCTCGATCTCTCGGCCGGGGATCGTCCCGAACGAGCGCGTTTCGTACGCGCTGGCGAGACATGGGTCTCCGGCTGGATCGCTCCCTGATCGCCGGCGTGCGGCCCCGATTACCCCGTGTGCGACTCGTTGCAACGCGCCCAGCGCAAGGCGCCGGGCGCGTTCAAGAGCGCTCACTCCGTCGAGGCAGCGTTGGCATGTGCCGCCTTGTGGTGCCGCATCTTCTTGTTGGTGGTCGACGGGCCGGAATTGCCGAGCGTGTCGGCGCCCTGGGCGTTGGACTCCGTAGCCGTCGGACCGCCTGATTGCGGCGCGCTCATGCCCGTGCCGCCGCCGCTGCTGCCGCTGCCGCCCCCGCTTCCGCCAGCGGTGCCGCCGCCCGCTTGCGCAAAGGCGCCGCCGGAAAGTGCGAGACACGCCAGTGCGGCGATAAGGTGACTCTTCGTCGTCTTCATATTTTCCTCCGTGCTATCGATTCGAAAACCCGCTTGCTTGATGATGTCGACGCCGCCGGGATCGAGTTGCCAACCACTGTGCTGAACGTCGGGCACGGCGGTCGCCATCTCAGGCGGCAGCACTCGCATCCCGCAAGGCCCATGCCGGGCACGAGAGGTTCGTGCATCGCCTCGATCATGCGGGCACCGCAGCGACGCAGCATCTCGCGAGTCAACCCATCGCCTTCGCGTATTCGCGGCGAAGCAGGACATCGCGATAAATGCCAGGCCGGCACGCCAGTTCCCCGGGTGGCCCATCGTCCACGAGCCGCCCGTCCTGAATGACGACGATGCGATCGAAGTTTTGCAGCGTCGAAAGGCGATGTGCGATGGCAACGACCGTGCGCCCTTTCATGAGCTTGTCCAGCGCGGCCTGGACCACGGCTTCCGAGGCGCTGTCGAGTGCCGAGGTCGCTTCGTCGAGCAACAGGATCGGCGCGTCTTTCAGAAAGGCGCGCGCGATCGCGATACGCTGCCGTTGCCCGCCCGAGAGGCGCGCGCCGCGTTCGCCTACGGCCGTGTGCAAACCCTCCGGCAACGAGCGGATCAAATCGAGGCAGCCTGCGTGCTCGCAGGCCTGCAGCACTTCCTCTTCCGTCGCTTCGGGGCGGCCGTAGCGCAGGTTATCCAGCAGCGAGCGGTTGAAGAGCGAAATGTCCTGCGGCACGAAACTCACCGCATCGTGCAGGCTCTTCAGGTTGACGTCCGCGAGGCGCTGTCCGGAAATGCATACCGCGCCCGCTCCCAATGGCGGATCGAACCAGCGAAGCAGCAGCGCGAGCACCGTGCTCTTTCCCGCGCCGGACGGTCCGACGAGACCCACACGTTGTCCCGCATCGATATGAAGGCTGAAGTGGTCCAGCACACGACGCCGGCCTGGATAGGAAAACGAAATATTCTCGAAGTCGATATTCGCGTCGCGAACTTCCAGGTTCGGCACGCCCACCCGTTGCTCCATCTCACGCGGAACGAGCAGGAATTGCGCGGCGTCGGCAAGCCGCGCCACATGCTGGGTCATATCCACCAGTGCGACGGCGAGGTCGCGCGTGCCATGCAAAATGGCGAATCCGAGCGAACTCACGAGCACGACATCGCCCGTGGTGGCCCGCTCCACGGTCCAGAGCCAGACGACCCAGCCGAGCAGCGAGCCCGACAGCAGCACCGTGAGAACGGCGTGCACGATCCTGAGTTTTTCGAGGTGACGCAATGACGATTGGCGCGAGCGGATTTCGTTGTTGAGAAAGTTGCCGAAGCGCAGGCATTCGCGCGCCGTTGCATCGAAGGCTTTGATGGTCGGCATGTTGCCGAGCAGATCGACCAGTTCGCCATCGACGGAAGCCGCCCATGAAGCAAAATCCAAATGCCGCTCACTGCCCCTTCTCGCGAGCCAGAACAGGAACACCGTCATGAGAGCGGAAATCACGACGAGCGCGAAGGCCATCCCGACGTTTACCCAGCCGATGAGCACGACGGATCCCAGCACCGTCAGCAAGGTTGGAATGGCGCTCCACGCCGACGTATTCTCGATCGTGAAAATGGCGTTGGCCGTGGCGGAAATCCGGCTTGCCAGCGTGCCCGGCTGCGCGTTCGAAAAGTAGGCGGGCGAATGGCCGGTGAGATAGCCGAACAGCTCGCGCCGCACGTCGCCCGTTACCGCGACGAAGGTTCGCACACCGGCCAGCCCCGCCAGACGCCAGAGGAGGTTATCGGCGAACAGCAGCGCAACGATGACGAGAAAGGCGCCCACGACGCGCGAGGGATGCTCGTGGCCTGCGGGCAATGCATCGATGAGATCGCGGATCGCGAACTGCGCCCCGAGCGCACAGCCCACGGCCGCGGCGATGGACGAGACGACCAGCGCATGCCCGTACGGATGGGCGCGGACGTACCGCCATAGCAGGCGCAAAGGATGGTTCGCGTACTGAATGAGCGTCTTCGCGCGCCGCCCGAGCGTATCGGGCCGGTGCCCGCCGTCTGCCATGCCTGCATCTGTCGTGATCATCGGAACGCCCCCGCTTGCGGCCGTTCCGAAGTCCCGCACAGATCGTTCCCAAAGCGGCGGAACCGACACCCGTCAACGTTTTCGCGTGATCGCCTGAAGCAGGAATTCGCCTTGATCCGTCACGCGCGGCCGGCGCATGCCGGTAGGGAGGCTCTCGAGTGCTACGAGTTGTTGTTCGAGCAGCGTGTCGAGTTCGCCGCGGTCCATGTCGATCTGATCTGGCGACGCCTTGACCAGCATGAGCGTCGCAAATTCGTGAGGGCTCAGCACCTGCGTCTCCTGAATTTTCTGTATCGGCGGATTCCTTCCGTCCTGATTGTCCTGATTGTCGTTCGCCTGAAAGGCATGAAATCGCGAGCGCTCGCCGTGCGCGGAACGAGCCGCGAGCGGCGATCGGTTCCGGGCATCGCTGGCGTTGAACCCGAAAGTCGGGTTCAGAGCGAATCCGCTGCCTCGCTCGAGTCTTCCGCATCATGGGCGGATGCGGGACTCGATATCACCGTCAAATTCAAAGTCGTCACGCTCATTTCGAGCGGTGCCAGCGTGGTACTCATCTCCCCCACGCGGCCAGGATCGATTTCGAGAATGTCGATGGTCATCGAGTCCACGCCCGTGCCGCGATCGGCACACGCGTTCCACCGAACGACCTTGGCGCCGCTTTGTGCGAGGCATCGCCATACCGGGATGACCTTGAGCTTGCCGGATGCGGCGCGGATTGTGAGCCTTTGGACCACCATCGTGTCTCCCATGCAGTGACGGTTCTGGCGGATAAATGCTTCGATGTGGCTCATACGAGCATATTCCACGGAAGGCCCCAAAGTACACACAAGGCCGCTGTTCGTAAGTTCAGCTTTACGGACAGCCCCGCCACACCGGGGAAACGAAGGCATCGCCGGGTCCGTCTTTTCCCTTGCCACACGGGTGGCAGCAAGGCGCTTGCCTGGATAGCCGCGCCTTGCGGAGTGCCAACGGCGCGGCGGGGTCGGATGGCCGCAGAAATGCCTGCGCGCGAATGCTGCAAACGCCCGCCGTCCGGCGAAACGCGCCCTTGATCAGCCCCCGCCTTGCGGCACCACGATATCCGTCGTGGCGGCCCGGGACGGCACATCGTTGTCGTCGGCGCGTGCATATGCCCCAGGCGCGCGAGTTCGGCGCTCGACGCTTTCCGGATGCAGCACGTCGAGCACGGTCCGCCCCCTTTCGGTCAGATGCGCGCGGCGCCGGCCCGCGGCGCTATGTTCGAGCATCACCAGTTGCCGCTCCAGCAGCGCGTCGAGTTCGGCGCGGTTCATGTCGAGCTGGTCCGGGGCCTGACGAACCAGCATCAGCGTTGCGAATTCATGTGGACTGAGCATTGCCGTCTCCCGTCAAGAATGAAACCGTGAACTGGGGCACGGTGCAGAAAAACGATACGAGCGGCGCCTGGCGGCGTGCAGCGGCGCGAACCCGGCGGCCCGCGCCGCACGACCCTTCCGGCCTAGTCAACCCTCACCTCGATACGTCGCGGCTTCGCTTCTTCGCGGCGAGGAATGGTGAGCCTCAGCACGCCATCGCGCAGTTGCGCATCGATGCGCGAAACGTCGAAGTCGGGGCTGAGCGTGAAGGCTCGCCGAAAGTGCGGGTGGCGCACTTCGCCATGCTGCAGGCGCAGCCCGGATGGCATGGGGATCACCGCCTCTGCCTCGATGGTCAGATTGCCGTCCTGCACGCGCACGTCGAGCTTCTCGCGCGGCACGCCCGGCAGGTCCGCATACAGCGTGATGCCGCGGCTGTCCTCGAACACGTCCACCGGCGGGGTAATGCGGGTGACCTGCTGCGCGGATTCGCCGGTCTCGCGCGCGGCGACCTCGTTGTGCGCCGCACGGGTCAGTTCAGTGCTGTCGTTCATGATGTCCTCCGTGATCGCATGGTTCACGCCGGGCTCACTGCACGGTGATCGCGCGCGGCTTCGACGCCTCGGAACGTCCGACGCTGATCGTCAGGCATCCGTTCACATAACGCGCGTTGACCTTGTCGGGGTCGGCGTGCTGCGGCAGTTCGACGACGCGCCGGAACGCGCCCATGAAGCGCTCGCTCGCGTACACGCGCGTATCGTCTCCCGACCGGCTCTCGGGCGGCTTGCGCTCGCCACTGATCGTGAGCAGCCCTTTGTCGATCGAGACGTCGATCGCTGACGGGTCGAGTCCCGGCGCGAACGCGACGATCTCGACGCTGTCGTCGGTGCTGCCGATGTTGAGAGGCGGAAATGTCTCGCTGCGCATCGCGCGCAGGCTTGCGGGAAAGCCCGGAAAGAGACTGGCCATCTGCCGTTGCAGGCGGTCGAATTCGCCCAGCAGATCAGTGCTGAAGAAGGGATCGCTCATGACTGGCTCCTTGAAACCGGGGCCGGCACGGAAGACGAATGGAACCACGCGCTCCAGTCCGCCTGCCGTGGGAAGCCCCGCCGACAAACAAATCGAAACACGCAGCGCTTGTCGCGACTGCCTGAGCGATGAATAAAATAGCGCATGGAACGGAAATTTCAAGAGGCCCCGCAGCATGTCACGGAGGCTTCATGGACCTTTCCAGCTGGCTCGAAGTCGTCCTCGCTTCGATCCCAAAGGAGACGCAGCAAGCCGCCGCGCACGAACGACGGTTCGCGTCACTTCGCGCGTGGCGGCTCGATGCCTTCGTCGGCGCGATGGAGCTTGCCCGCGCGCAGCGCCGTCACGGCCTTGACCACGGCGCGCGCCACGTTCGCCACTTCCTGCTGGAAGCGCTCGTCCGCATCGAGCGTTTGGTGCGAGGTCGCATAGGGCTCGTAGTAGCCCACCATGCGGTCGAGGCGCGCCGACGCGCCCGCATCGATCCAGCCCATCCAGTCGAGCCAGTCGGCGAGCGCGCGGCGCGTGTCCTCGATACCGGCCACGTCGCCGTGCACGATCGCGCCATACGCGCGCCCCGCCAGATGCTTCGGAAAGTGCCAGCCCGACAGTTCGAGCGCCTTGGCTTCGTCCGGATGCTTGCCGTGCGTGGACGTCGGGTCCGGATTGCCGCCGTCCGCGCAGACGAGCCGGTCCATCATCAGCTTGAGCGGACTGCTCACCTGATACCAGTAGACGGGCGTGACGAAGATCGCGCCGTGGCAGGCCGCGAAGCGCTCGTAGATCTCGGCCATCCAGTCGTTGATCTGGTTGAGCGAATGATTGGGATAGCAGCTACAGGGCCAGTGACAAAGCGGCATCGCCGTCGAGACACAGCCCTTGCACGGGTGAATGTGCAGATCGGGCTCGGCGGTGAGCCGCGAAAGGTCGAGCAGATCGGCTTCCACGCCGGCCTGCTCGATCTCGCGTTCGCAGATCTTCGCGAGCCGGAAGCTCTTCGACATCTCTCCTGGGCAGGTGTAGTCGTTGCGCGAGGACGCATTGACGACGAGGATGCGCGACGGCGTGCCGGCCGAACGCTGGCGGTGCTGCGCCGCGTCGATGCGTTCACGCGCCGCACGCCACTCGGTGGAGAGCGCGTAGTCGGGATCGGCGTAGCCCTCGCCCGCCCGAGACGTGACGGGCGCCTTGCGCCCTTCGCTGTAAGCGTCCCACGCGATGGCCTCGAGGCGCTCGAGCGCCGCGTCTTCGCCGCGAAACGCGGGGTCGTAGAAGCGCGCCATGAAGCGCGCGCGAAACACGTCGCGCGGCACGCCCTCTTCGGTTTGCCCCTTGCGCACGAGACCGGCGGCTTGTTCGGCGGATGTTTTCGGCATGATGGCTTCTCCTTGTGCGAGGCGTCGGGCATTCAGGCTGGCGCAGGCGTCGTGCGAACCGGTTTGTCGCCTGCTTCGTGGCCTGCTTCGTGGCTTGCTGCATGATCTGCCTCGTGGCCTGCTTCGTGGCCCGCTTCATCGCGTACTTCGCGGCAAGCTTCTTGACCCGATGCGCGACGTTCCAGCAGCGCCCCGTACGCGCGCAGATAGTCCTCGCACATGCGCGCCGCCGTGAAGCGTCCTTCGAACGCGGCGCGGCAGCGCGCGCGGGAAAGCGATGGGAGTCGCGCGACCGCCTCGACCGCGGCCCCCACGCCTTCGACGATGAACCCGCTCACGCCGTCTTCGATCACCTCGGGCACCGCGCCGCGCCGGTAAGCGATCACGGGCGTTCCGCTCGCCAGCGCCTCGATCATGACGAGGCCGAACGGCTCGTCCCAGGCGATGGGCACGAGGAGTGCCTCGGCGCGGCGCAGCAGCGCGGCGCGCGGCTCTCCCCCCACTTCGCCCAGATAGTCGACACAGCCGGCATGACGCGCGAGCAACGGCCGCATGCGTTCGTCGAACCAGGCCCGCTCGCCCGGATGCACGGCGGCCGCCATCTTCAGCGGCTTGCCGGCGCGGCGCGCGATGTCGATCGCCGTATCGGGGCCTTTGCCCGGCATCATGCGGCCCATCCATAGCAGGTAGCCGTCGTGACCGGCGCCCGGCGCGAAGGCGTCGAGCGGCAAACCGTGCGCGATCGTCGCGAGCCAGTTCGCATGCGGTGCACAGCCGCGCTGCGCATGCGAGATCGAAACGAGCGGCGCGTCGCGCGAGACGTCCAGCAGCGCGCCCAGGTCGCGGCGGCGGATCACGCCATGCAGCGTCGTGACCGTCGCCACGTTCAGGTGGCGCACGAGCGGCAGGTGCAGCGGCTCCGTATGGAAGTGAACGACGTCGAATTCGTGGGCGCGCGCGGCCACGCGTTCGAGCTGCGCGACGTGATGGACGAGCGTATCCGTGACCTCGCGGTCGTGCCACAGCGGGCGCGGACAGCACGGCACGAGCGAGGCCGCGGTGAGGGAATCGGCGCTCGCGAACAGCGTCACCTCGTGGCCGCGCGCGACGAGCGCCTCGGTCAGGTAGTGGACGATCCGCTCAGTGGCGCCGTAGCGCGCGGGCGGCACGCGTTCGTAGAGCGGGGCAACCTGGGCAATACGCATGGGATTGGCTCACGGAATCGGCGGGACATTCGATGTTCCGCATTGAACGTTCCCGACGTGTGCGGCGCCTGAGCGGGAGAGCGGCACGGCAGTTGCTGCTCAGACGATGTGTGTCTCGATTCGCTTGCACGCGATGCAATCGCGCGAATGCAAGGGCAATCGCGCCACGAGCGCGTGAGAACGCGACGCACGCAACCGCGACGGAGACAACCGCATGCCGACCAGGCCGAAGCGATCGCCGCGCCCCGCGTCCGCAGGTGCCGACGTCGATCCGCAACAGCAACCCGAATCGCTCGACGCATGCCGCCGCTGCGCGCTCTGGCGCGACGCCACGCAGGCCGTGCCCGGCGCGGGCGACGCGCCCGCCACGCTGATGCTCGTCGGCGAACAACCCGGCGACAGCGAAGACCGCGCGGGCCTGCCCTTCGTCGGCCCGGCCGGACGCCTGCTCGACAGTGCCCTTGCCGAGGCCGGCATCGTCCGCGAAACCGTCTATGTGACCAACGCGGTCAAGCACTTCAAATGGGAACTGCGCGGCAAGCGCCGCCTGCATCGCACGCCGGCCCAGCGCGAAGTCGAAGCCTGCGCCTACTGGCTCGAACGCGAGATCGCGAACGTGCAGCCGAAGGTGATCGTAGCGCTCGGGGCGACGGCGCTGCGCGCCGTGCTGGGCGATCCACATGCGCGCCTGAACGCCTGGATGGACCAGACCGCGAAGGCCGGCGCGCGCACCGTGATCGCCACGTGGCATCCCTCCTACGTGCTGCGCGCGCCCGATCCGGCGGCGCGCGACGAAGCCCGCGCCCATATCGTCGAAGCGCTGCGCCGCGCGCACGCGTTGCTGCGCCGCCGTTGATTTCGAGCTCGCACGTCGAGAGGTTTCGCTTTTCGCTCGGGCGGCGCGGTCACATCGATGGTGATGGCGCCGTTCCTCCCGGCGCCAGAACTTTTCCGAAACACCGCGCATCGCGCATGGCCGTATATTCCCCATAAGGCGCGATAGGCTCGTAGCCATGCCGCAGATAAAACGCTATGGCGCGGCGATTCGCTTCCCGCGTCTGCAGGATCACGCGCCGATACCCCATCGCCACGGCCAGCCGCTCCAGATGACGCAGCACCGCCGCGCCGGCCCCGGCCCACTCGGGCCGCCGGTAAATGCGCTTGAATTCGGCCACCTCGAACGAGAAGCGCCGCAGCGCGCCGCAGCCGATCGCCAGCCCATCCATCGTCCTCGCCACCACGAACGCGCTGCGCGCGAGGCGCACGTCCTCGGGCTGAAAGTGCCTTTGCGCGCCGTCGCCGCAGTACAGCGCGATCATCGCGCTCAATTCGTCGAGCAGCACGGCCGCGTCGGGCGTGCCGGGGTCTTCCCGCCGCACCATGGCGACGACCGATGACTCATCCATTGTCAGTGCCCTCCCAAGCCAGTCCTCCTCACGCAGCGCAAGTGCAGTGCCGCTGTCGCTAGCCGCGCGCCGCCCGCCACGCGCCGCCGGAGCGCCAGGCCATCGCGTGGTGCGCCGCAAGCGTTCGTGCTTTTTCGCGCACGGTGCATTCCTCCGGCTTCGCGTTTTACTTGTGCAACGCCTGGCGCAGCGTGCTCACGTCGTTCGTCGTGATCGGCTGCGCGTCGTTGCCCCACGCGCTGCGGATATAGGTGAGCACGTTGGCGATCTGAACGTCGGCGAGCGTGCCCACGAAGCCCGGCATCGCCTGGCGCGGCGGGCCCGTGAGCGTGGACGGGCTGTTGCCGCCCTCCACGAGCAGGCGGATCAGCGAAGTCGTGTCCTCGGTCAGCACTGAAGGATTGCCGGCGAGCGCGGGGAAGGCATGCGGCACGCCGCTGCCGTCTTCGCGATGGCAGCGCGCGCAGAACGAGCCATAGACGTCCTTGCCGGGCGTGAGCGACGACGCGATGCGGTTGCCGTTCGAGGGCGAGTGCGGTTGGTCGCGGCCGGGCGTCCACGTGCCCGAAGGCTGCTGCGCGGGCAGGCCCTTCAGGTAGTGAGCGACGGCGGCGAGGTCGGCGTCGCTCAGGTACTGCGTGCTGTCCTCCACCTGCGCGACCATCGTGCCGTATGCGACCGCGCCCGCACCGTGCCCCGTCTTGAGGAACGACGCGATCTGCGCCTCGCTCAGGCGGCCGAGACCCGATCCCGCGTCGCCGGTGAGGTTCGCCGCGAACCAGTGATCGTTGACGCCGCCCACCAGATATTCGGGCGAGCCTTCGTCGTAGCCGCGTTCCTGATACGCCGCGCCGCGCGGCGTATGGCAGGAGCCACAGTGGCCGAGTCCTTGCACGAGGTAGGCGCCGCGGTTCCATTGCGCGTCGTGTCCCGGTTTGTCTGAGTAGATGCCGCGCGGAACGAACGTCCATTGCCAGAAGCGCAGCGCCCAACGCTGGTTGAACGGGAACGCGACGTCTGAAGGCGGTGCGGGCCGCGCGACGGGCGCGACGCCGTGCATGATGTACGCATAGAGCGCGCGCAGGTCGTCGTCGCTGACCTTCGCGAACGACGCATAAGGCATCGCCGGATAGAGGCGCTTGCCGCCGCGCGCCACGCCTTCGCGCAGCGCCCGCGCGAATTCGTCGAACGTGTAGCGGCCGATGCCGTATTGCGGATCGGGCGTGATATTCGTCGACATGATGGTGCCGAACGGCGAGCCCAGCCCCTGGCCGCCCGCGAACGGCGCGCCGCCCTGCACTGCCGTGTGGCACCCCGCGCAGTCGCCGGCCTTCGCGAGGTACGCGCCGCGCGCGAGCGTCGCGGGGTCCGCGGGCAGCGCCGATGCGTTCGCCCCTTGCGCGTGAAGCGCGTCGCGTCGCGCGAACAGCGCGGCCGCCGCGATCACCATCGCGCACACCGCCGCCGCTTTTGCGCGCCGCTTCATGGTGCGCTTCATAGGCCGCTTCATAGGCCGCTTCATAGGCCGCTTCATGGGCCGTTTTATGGCCCGCTTTATGGCCCGCTTCATGGCGCACCGTCCCGCCGGACGAAGCCGGTCTGCGCGAGGAACGTCGTGGCGCGCTGCGCGGTGAGCCAGCGCCCCGCAATCGTCAGTCCTCCTATGAGATACGCGGCCGCGCCCGGCACCCACATGATGAGGCCGCCCAGTTGCTGATCGTGCAGCGGATCGACGCCGAGCGCGCTGCACGTTTCGATGTACGACGGATACCAGAGCCCCGGCGAGAGCGCGATCAGCGCGCCCAGGGCGCTCGTGTGAACCATCGTCGTGAAGAGCGAGAGCATGGCGGGCCCGCCCGTGCGCCGGTGCGCGCCCTCGCCGAACACGCTCCACCAGAACAGCAGCGAAGTCACGAAAAAGCTCGCATGCTGCAGCGAATGCACGGCGGAATTGCGCAGCGCGGCTTCGAAGAGCTTCGGCGCGTGCCAGGCCCAGAGCGCCACGGCCTGGAGCAGCCATGCGGTGAGCGGCGCGCTCGCCGCGCGCCAGATCGCGCAGAACGCGGCGGACCGGATCGCCACGCCAACCGCTAGCCGCGCGCGATGGGGCAGCGCCCACATCCAGATGCCGAGCGGGCGGCCCAGTACGCACAGCGGTGCCGCGATCAGCATCAGCGTTTCGTGCTGGACCATGTGCGCGGAGAAGAGCGCGCCGCTCAACGTATCGAGCGGCGAGCACAACGCCACTAAAAGAAAGAGCCAGCCAGCGAGAAACGCCGCGGCCTGGCGCAGGCGCACGCTGCGCGCGGTGCCGCCGCCGCGAACGGCTACGCGCGCGAGGCCTGCCACGTAAGCGAGCAAACTGACGCCCAACAGCACGGCCACCCACGGCGCGAAATCCCAGCCGAACGAAATCGCCCCGTCGGGCGGCACGGCAAGCCCATGCGCGTGCGCAGGCAGCGCGAGGCCGAGGCCGGCGCACGCAGGCCACGAAACCGCGAAGCGAAGCGAACGACCGGTCATCGACATGCGGGCAGCCACCATTGCGGGAACCACATCATCAGTTGAACGAGCGCGCAGAACGCGGCGACGATGGCCGCCATCGAAGCGAAGAACGCCGGGCGGGCCCCGCCCGTCGCATAGCTCGCATCGCCGGCGTGGGCCGTCTCGCGCCAGCGCCGCCACGCGAGGCACGCCGCCGCGAGCGAGAACAGCAGCGCGGCCGCGCTCACCAGGTGCAGCGGCAGGTCGCTGCCCGTCGCGCACGCAAGCTGGATCAGCGCGTAATCGGCGCCCTGCACGCCGAGCACGAGAAACGGCGCCGCCAGCAGTCCGAGCCACGTTCGCATCCCAGCCCTCACAGATGAACCCGTGGCGCCAGGTAGACCACCGCATAGATCGGCAGCCAGCTCAGTACCACGAAGTACCAGTAGATCGCGTTCTCGCTCGTATCGACGAGCCGCTTGCCCTCGAACGGCCCCCTGTACAGCAGCGCGACGAGCACCGCCGTGTCCACGGCGTCCGTGACGAGGTGCGTGGTATGCAGACCCAGCAGAAGCCAGACGATCGAGCCATAGGCATTCGCGTACCACATCACATTGAGCGTCGTGAACTCGAAGCCGCGCAGCACGAGAAACGCAATGCCGAACACGAAGCACACGGCAAGCCACAGCCGCGCGCCCTCGCGGTCGCCGCGCAGGGCGGCGCGCCGGGAGATCTCGTTCGGCACGAGGCTCGCGAGCAGCACGGCCGTGTTCAGCGTGCCCCAGACGAGCCCCGGCGGCGGCGCGTTCAGCGGCCACGCCGCGTTCACGTTGCGCAGATAGAAGTACATGCCGATGGCGATGGCGAACACCGTCCCTTCGATCAGCATGAGCCCCGCCGTGGCCCACCACATGAGGCTGCGGTGGCTGAAGTCGAAGCTCGGCAGTTCCCGCACGTCGAGCGCGGCGGGCTCGCCGGCGACGCGCGCCGCGTTTGGCCCGCGCCCCGGCCACCGTTCTAGCGCCGTGGCGATGCGGTTCTCGCGCCGACTCGGCCAGAACCATGCGATCAGCGCGACAGCGACGGGCACGGTCCCCCACCAGACGGCGGTGGGCGTGTAGATCGAGCCGATGAAGAACACCGTCGTCGCGATCGCCGAAATGAACGGCCAGATCGATGGTTGCGGAAACAACGGTCGCGTCTCGGGTATCGCGTCGAGCGCGCTCGTGGTCAGCACCTCGCGCGCGCCGGCCGCGAGACCGGCCACGCCGGCCGGTTCGCACGCCGGCTCCCAGCCGGGCGTGCGGCTCTGCACGACGGGCAGCGCGTCGAAGTTGTGCGGCGGCGGCGGGCTGGCCGAGCACCATTCGAGCGTCGCCCCGCCCCAGGGGTCGGGCGGCGCCGCCTTGCCGCGCAGGCGGCTGCGCAACACGTTGTAGAGGAACACGAGCACGCCGGCGCCGAGCAGGTAGGCGCCGATGGTGGCGCAGAGATTCATCGGGCCCCAGCCCATCGCCTGCGGATAGGTCCACACGCGCCGCGGCATGCCGTGCAGGCCCAGCAGATGCATGGGAAAGAACGTGACGTTGAAGCCGACGAAGAAGAGCCAGAAGTGCCAGAGCCCAAGCCGCTCGTCGAGGAGGCGTCCTGTCATTTTCGGGAACCAGTAGTAGATGACGCCGAAGAGCGGAAACACCGCGCCGCCTATCAGCACGTAATGCAGGTGCGCGACCACGAAGTACGTGTCGTGGATCTGCAGATCGAGCGGCACCGACCCGAGCATGATGCCCGTCATGCCGCCGAGCACGAGCACGAAGAAGAACGCGAGCACGAAGTAAAGCGGCACGCGCAGATGCAGCCGGCCCGTGAGCAGCGTCGCTAGCCAGCAGTAGATCTGCACGCCCGAAGGCACCGCGATCAGCACGCTCGCCGTCGTGAAGAAGCTCTTGCCGAGTTCGGGCACCGTGGTCGCGAACATGTGATGCACCCAGAGCCCGAACGCGAGAAAGGCCGTCGCGATCAGCGAGAGCACCATCGCCGTGTAGCCGAAGATGGGACGGCGCGAGAACGTCTCGATGATCGCCGACATGAAGCCCAGCGCGGGGATGAATATCAGGTAGACCTCCGGGTGCCCGAAGAACCAGAACAGATGCTGCCAGAGCAGCACATCGCCGCCTTGCGCGGGGTTGTAGAACTGCGTGCCCACTTCGCGGTCGAGAATGAGCGCCGTGCTCGCGAGCATGATGGCGGGCATCGCGAAGATCACCATGAACTGCGTGACGAGCGTGGCCCACGCGAAGAGCGGCAGGCGGTTCAGCGACATGCCCGGCGCGCGCATCTTGAGGATCGTCGTGATGAGGATCACGGCTTCGAGCAGCGCGGCAAGCTCGGTGAAGGTGATCATCTGCGCCCAGATGTCCGAGCCCTTGCCCGGCGCGTAGTTCGGCCCCGAAAGCGGCACGTAGCTGAACCATCCAGAGCGCGGCCCGGAGCCCAGTGCGAACGCCACGAACAACGTAAGCCCGCCGAACAGGAACACCCAGTACGCATAGGCGTTCATGCGCGGAAACGCGACGCTGCGCGCGCCGATCATGAGCGGGATCGTCCAGCCCGCCACGGCCTGCATGACGGGCACGGCGAACAGGAACATCATCGCCGTGCCGTGCATGGTGAAGAGCTGGTCGTAGAGTTCGGGGCCGATCAGGCGGCTGTCGGGGCGCGCGAGCTGCGTGCGGATCATGAGCGCGAACACGCCCGCCAGCAGGAAGAACAGGAACGTGGTGGCGATGAAGCGCGTGGCGATCGTCTTGTGGTTGATCGCCGAAAGCCAGCCGATCACGCCGGGTGGATCGCGCCAGGTCCCGGCCAGCGCGGCGCGGACTTCGTCCGTGGCTTCGGGGCCGTCCTTGAGCGTGGTGAGGGCGCTCGCGTCGACGAGGGGTTCGCGTGTCGTGCTCATTGCAGTGTGCCCAGCCATTGAACGAGCGCGTGAAGATCGGTGTCGGATAGCGCGACCGTCGGCATCAGCGTGCCGGGCTTCACGGCTTGCGGGTTGCGAATCCAGTCCGCGAGATTGCCGGGCGTATTGGCGAGCACGCCGGCCGCGAGGGTCTGGCGGCTCATCAGGTGCGTGAGGTCCGGACCCAGCGCGCCTTGCGCGCTCGTGCCGCGCACCGTATGGCAGCCCGCGCACGTCGCGCTTTCGAACACGTCGCGGCCGCGCTGCGCGACGGCATCGGCCAATGCGTTCGAACGCGCCGGGGCGGCTTGATGATCGGCCCACGCCGCGTAGTGCGCGGGCGCATCGGCCACCACCAGCATCGCCATCAGCGCGTGTTCGGCGCCGCAGAACTGCGCGCATTGGCCTCTGTAGGCCCCTGCCTGGTCGGCGCGGAATTCGATCGTCGAATCGAGGCCCGGCAGCATGTCTTTCTTGCCGTGCAGGTTCGGCACCCAGAAGCTGTGGATCACGTCGCCGGCCTTGAGCGACACGACCACGGGACGGCCCACCGGCACGTGCAGTTCATTCGCGGTGACGAACGCGGGCCGGCCGCCCTCGCCCGCATAGACGGCCTGCCACCACCACTGCTCGCCCGTCAGCTCGATACGCAGCGGGCGGTCGACGGGCAGGTCGGACAGCGCGCGGTCGGTCGCAACATCGGCCACGATGAGGCCGACCAGCACCACGACCGAAACGAGGCTGAGCGAGACGACGACGCGCCGCGTGCGAGGTTCGGGGTTCGCAAGCGGCGTGAGATCGGGCGGCGCGGCGCCATGCAGGCCACGGCGCCCGCGGCGCGCGAGCGCGACGAGCGCCGCGAGCACGACAGCCGTGAACACGATGCCGCATACCACGAGCGTGAGGTTCCACAGCGCCAGGATATGCGCGGCCTGCACGCCTGCCGGCCGCAGCGCGTTCTGCTGAGGCTCGGCGCGAGCGGCGAGCGGCGCGAACGAGGCGAGCGCAGCCAACGCCACGCCGGGTGCGCCGCTGGCCTTGCGTCGCCGCGAATGGCGAGGGCCTGCCGGCCGGGTCGTCACAAACGGGGTTGTCATAAACGCGCAGCCTCGGCGTCACCTGGTCGAGTCCGCCAGCGCATTTTTCGTTCCCCGCTCCGGTCTGCGCGCGGCGCATAGTCGAAGGCGTTGGAGAATCGCGTCGCGCGAACCGGCGGCGAGCTTCATTGGCGCGGCCCCAGAAAACGCTGCAACGCCGCCGATAGCCCCACGAGCGCCGCGCCGATGCCCGCGAGCGCCGCGAGGGTGAGGGGATCGGGATGACGCACGGCATCGGCGAGTTGCTGGGCGAAGGTGGTGGCCAGCACGATGCCGGGCCCCATGCCGATCAGAGTGCCGAGCACATAGTCGCGCAGCGCGATATGCGAGGCGCCGGCCGCCAGATTGACGAGCACGAACGGCGCGAGCGGCAGCACGCGCAGCACCACCACGGCGGCGAGCCCCTGGCGGCCCAGGCGCTTCGAGAGGCGGTTCAGGCGCGAGCCCGCACGGCGCCGCACCGCGTCGCGCCCGGCCCAGCGGCCGATGGCGTAGGTCGCGAGCGCCGCGAGCAACGAGCCGGACAGCGCGTAGAGGCTTCCGTCGATGGCGCCGAACAGCAGCCCCGCGCAGACGATGAGCAAGGTGATCGGCACCGACGAGATCGCCGCGAGCGCGTATGCGCCCACCACGAGCAGCGGACCGAAGCGCGTGGCCGCGAGCGCATGGGCGGCCCGTGCAATGCTCGCGAGGCTCACGAAGCGCGAGAGCGGCGTGTAATGCCAGGCGAGCGTCATCGCGACCGCGAGCAATGCGCAAAGGCCCAGCAGCAGCAACCGCCGCGTGATCGAGCGGCCACCGCGGCCCGGCGCGAATTCGCGCACGACTTCGTCGGGCACGGCGGGCCGCTCGGGATCGACCACGGCGCTCTCGGGCACCCAGCGGTCGAGTTCGGGCGAGACCTGGGGCTCGAATCTGCGCAGCGTGCGCGCGCCACCGCCCAGGCGCTCGATCACGCGATGGACGTCCCCGGCGAAGCGCTCGAACGCGCGCTCCACGTCTTCGCAACGCGCGCCCAGATGCTCGGCGAGCAGGCGATTGCGCATGCGCGCGATGGCGGCCCGCACGCGCGCATCCCCGAGCGCTTCGAGCGCGATATTGCATTCCGTGTCGAGCACCATCGAGCGGTTGTTCAGATTCGCACTGCCGATCAAAAGCAGCGCGTCGTCGACGATCATGAGTTTGCTGTGGACGTTGATGAAGGCGTGGCCGAGTCCTTCCGTCCACGGCCAGTAGAGGCGCAGCCGTTGCTCGCGGTCCGCCGCGCGCAGGCGCTTGTAGAGGCGCGCACGCAACGTGCCCATGGCGGCAGCCTGAAGCCAGCCCGTTTGCTCGCGCGGAATCACGGCGGCGACGGCGGGGGGATCGGGCATCGAAAGGCGCCGCGCGAGCGTGTCACCGACGCCGCTCGCCGTGAAGTACTGGTTCTCGATGTAGATCGTGTCGCGGGCCGCTTCGATCGCCGCGCGATAGAGCGCATGAATCTGCTGGCAGCCCGTGCGCGGGCCATGCGGCGCGGCCGTGAGCGCGATGCCGAGGCGCACGTCCTCGATATCGGCGCGCACGCCGGGCGGCCAGGGATCGCCGCTTTCGTCCGTGGTCGCCAGAACTTCGGGGAGCGGCGGCACCGGTTCGCTTTCGTCATGCGCTTCGCGCGCCGTGACTTTCGCGCGTCGCCAGCGATCGTTCGCGAGCTTCGCCACGGCACGCGCGGCCTCGCCGTCGAACATCGCCTGCACGTCGTGGATCGGGCCATAAGGCTGGCGCGGCCCGTTGCGGCGGCGCGGGTCGGCGCTCGCGTGCGCGCAGGTGTCCCAGCGCGAGCGCGCGAGATCCATGCCGCCCACGAATGCGAGGCAGTCGTCCACCACGACGATCTTCTGATGATGCGAAGCGCCTGGCGGATGCTGCCCGTCGAGCCGGAACGCGAGCCGCCGACCCGAGCGCCAGCCTAGCTTGTAGGCGGGCAGCCATTCGCGCTCGAGCGCGTAGAGCATGGCGAAATCCCACGCGAGAATGCGCACGCGCAGCGCGGGCCGCGCCGCCGCGACGGCCGCGAGGAAGTCGCCGAGCGCGGCCGGGAAGCCGTCGTCCGCGCCGCCCGGTACCAGCTCGATGCGGCTGTCGATGTCCCAGCCGACGATGATGACGCTGCGCCGCGCCCGCACGATGGCCTGGCGCAGCGTACCGAAGTACTCCTCAGCATCGACCAGCAGCCGCAAGCGCCGCGCGTGGCACAGCGAATCGCAGGTCTCGCCCGGGCGCAGCAGGCGCGCCGCCCCGGCCTGTGCGGCGCAAGGACTCGTCGGCGTGTTCATGCTCCTCTGTCCCGCCGCGCCGCCGTGCTCACTGCTTTTCCGTAGCCTTCCGGTTGCCCGCGGCTTCGGCGAACTGCGTGAGCTTCATGTCGGTGGCCTTTTCTTCCTCGAGCGTCTCCTTGAGCAGGTTCACCGCTTCCTCATGCCCCAACTGCTTGCCGAGCGCGCAAAGGCTTCCATACGCGGCGATCTCGTAGTGCTCCACCTTCTGCGCGGCCGCCACGAGCCCCGCATCGAGCACGGGCCCCTTCTCGATCTCGTCGATCAATTCGGCGCCCTCTTCGATAAGACCTTCCATTGCCACGCACTTCACCCGCTTCAGGCGAATGCCGGTCGATTCCACCACCTTGTCGATGCGCTCGATCTGCCCCTGCGTTTCTTCGAGGTGGGTCTTGAATGCATCGGCGAGCTGCGGATCGCTCGCCGTGCGCGAGAGCTTCGCGAGCGCGCGCGTGAGCTGCTTTTCGGCGCTGTAGATGTCCGAGAGCATGTGAACGAAAAGGTCGTCGATGGTCTTTCTCTGGCTCATGATTGCCTCCGTGAGTAGGAGACCGACTTTTCGCAATGGCCATACCCGCGCTACCCGCGGGTCGCCTTCCCGCTGAACGCCGGGGATCGGCTTGTCCATGTCCTGCTCCAGTGCCGTCGCGACTGCCTTCCTGCCTTCGATCAGCGGCATCAGCGCATGCCACAGATGTTCGTCGTGCAGCATCCTGTAGGCACCGCTCACGCCGAGCTTCCATGTGCTCGCGCGGCCCGCGCCATCGCTCGTTGCAAAGGCGAACTTGTAAAACTGCGCGGGCGGAATGCGCGAAAGCGCCATCAGCAGAACGGAGAGATTCTGGATCGCGTTGAGCGTGTCTTCCTTGCTCAGATCGTCTACGAGAACCTTCGCGATCTGTGTCTTCGCCCGCGAGATCGTTCGCGAGCCGCAGCACGCCGTTCTCGTGCAGCGTCTGGATCAGCGCATCGAGTTCTTCGTGCGCGGCGGTTCACGTCGGGATCGTGATGCTCGCCCGTCATTTCATTCACGCCGGGCTTGCCCTGGTGGATCGGCAGGAAAAGCGTATTGCCCTTTACGCGGTCGGTGACGAGCGCGATGATGTCGCGCCCGCGAAAATCTTCGCTGGTGTCGTTGAGAGTCTCGGCTTGAGGTGGCGCAACCGACGTTCCCGAACATTCCTCGACGGACGCCTCGCGGGACGATGCGCTGGCGCCACGGCACGAGGCGTGCACGGTCTCACGCAGCGACAACAGGGAGCACGGCCATGAGCGAGGTACGCATAGGCATTTCGGGCTGGCGTTACGACGGCTGGCGCGGCACCTTCTATCCGCCGGGGCTCGCGCAAAAGCGGGAACTCGAATTCGCGTCGCGCGCGGTGCAGACCATCGAAATCAACGGCACGCATTACGGCCTGCAGTCGCCCGCCGCGTTTCGCCACTGGCACGACGAAACGCCCGACGCGTTCGTATTCAGCGTGAAAGGCGCGCGCTATCTCACGCACATGCTGCGCTTTCGCGACGAATCGGCCAACGTTGCATGCGCGAACTTCTTCGCTCAAGGGCTGCTGGCGCTGAACGCAAAGCTCGGACCGATCCTCTGGCAATTCCCGCCGAACTATCGCTTCCATGCCGATCGCCTCGAACGCTTTCTCGCGCTGCTGCCGCACGACACCGAAGCGGCGCGGCGTCTTGCGGCACGTCACGACGCGCGCGTGATCGAACCGTGGATCGAAATCGACCGCAACCGGCCGATGCGCCACGCCATCGAGATTCGCCACGCGAGCTTTGTCGCGCCCGCCTTCGTCGATCTGCTGCGGCGCTATCGCGTGGCGCTCGTGGTCTCGGATTCGACCGAGCCGTGGCCCTATGCAGAAGACGCAACGGCCGATTTCGCGTACGTGCGGCTGCACGGTTCGACGGCAAAATATGCAGGCGCGTACAGCGATGCCGCGCTGGATCAGTGGCACGCGCGGCTCAAGGCATGGAGCGAAGGCAAGCCTTCCGCCGACGCCCGCCTCATCGCGCCGCAACCGCGCGCCCGCGAGCGCAAGCCGCGCGACGTGTACTGCTATTTCGACAACGACCAGAAGACCGAAGCGCCATTCGACGCACGCCGCCTGATGACGCGCTTCGGATTCGCCGAGGAACCGTTGCGGCGCGATGCGCAAGCGATCTAAGGCACGCCAGCAAAGTCACGCCGGGCGGCGTCGAGCAGGGACGGCACGCGCCTTGCGCAAACCCCTCGCTCTGCGCGGTCTTTTCGCGCGCATGGAGGCGGGGTTTGCAGAGTTTCCTGAATGCTCGCATCAGCGTGGTCGTGCTCACACGCAACCGACGCGAGGAAGTGATGCGCACCGTGGCGTCGCTGTTGCGGCTCCCTGAGCGGCCGACGATCGTCGTGGTGGACAACGGCTCGACCGACGGCACGGCGCAATTGCTCGCCCACACCTACCCGGGCCTTCGCGTCGTGCGCTGCGATCTGAACCTGGGCGCGGCCGGCCGCAACGAAGGCGTCGAACAGGTCATGACAGGCTACGTCGCGTTCAGCGACGACGACACCGACTGGCAGGCGGGCTCGCTCGCGCGCGCGGCCGACCTGCTCGACCGCCATCCACACGTGGGGGTGCTGTCGGCGCGCGTCGTCGTGGGGCCCGCGCGCACGCTCGATCCCGCCTGCGCGCTGATGGCCGCGAGCCCGCTGCGCGACGCCCGGGGCCTCGCGGGCCACGATGGGCTGGTTCCGCTGATCGGCTTCATGGCCGGCGCCTGCGTATTCCGCACCGAAGTCTTTCGCGCGCTGGGCGGCTACGAGCCGCGCCTTTTCATCGGCGGCGAAGAGGCGCTGCTCTCGCTCGACCTGCTGCAGGCCGGCTATCGCATCGCGTATGCGCCCGAACTCGAAGTTCATCACCGGCCCTCGCTCGCTCGCGACAGCGAACTGCGCCGGCGCTTTGTGGCGCGCAACGCCGCGCTCGTCGCGTGGATGCGGCTGCCGCGCAGCGAGGCGCTGGCCGCGACGGGGTCGGCCATCGGCAGCGCGCTGCGCGAGCGGCACGCGGCCGAGGATCTGCGCGCGCTGTGGGAAGGCATTCGCTGGGCCATGCAGCGCCGGCGCCCCGTTGCCCCGCGCGTGCTGCGCATGCGCGAGGCGGTTCGCAAGCGGGAGCGCGTGCTGGCGCGCAAGGGGCGTACCGGTGTGAAAGGAAGAATGAACGGCGGTATGGAACCGGGCATCGATGTCGCCGAATGCATCGACCCGGCAGACGCAGACGAAGAAGACGCCGCGCCGCGCAAACATTCGCGCTGAAGCGAAGACCTCAGGCGCGCTCCAGCCGCCAGTACCGCTCCGTGCGCGCCACGTCGAGCGGAAACGATCCGAACGCGCGCAACTGGCTCCCATACGCGCGCACGGCCCGAAGCTTGAGCGCCGCCGCCCGGCGCGGCGCTAACGGCTGCAAGGGCAACGGACTCGCGCGCAACCGTTGGCTTTCCAGTCGCGCGAATCCGGCGGAAAGCGCGCCCGGAATCGCGCGGTAGATGGGATCTTCATAGGCGATGCAGGCGCGCAGGCGCCCCGTGATCAACAGCGAGCGGCACGCCGCGCCCACCAGTTCATGATCGGAATGCCAGAGCCCGAGCGGACACACGAGCGTGCGCGATGCAAAGCGTTCGAACTGCGCGGCGATCGCATCGGCCACTGCGGATACGGTCGGCGTCGCGCCGTACTGCGCGTCGAGAAAATCGAGCCGCACCGCGTGCGCCGCCCACAAGGCCACCGCGCGCTCGTCCTCTTCGCGGCGCGCGGCCATCGCCTCGTGCGAATCGGCGAAACCGCCCGCCTCGTCCCACGGCGTGCGCGCGGGCCGTGCGGGCTCGCCCGCGAACACCGTGCAGACCACGGCGCCCGAGCGCAGCGAAAGCAGCGTCGAACAGCCGAGCACCGCGTCGTCAAGATGCGGCGACACCACGAAGAAGCGGGGCGCGCGGCGTGGCGCGTTGAAGTCGTCGTCGGGGATGGCAGCGGGTCTGTGCATCGCCGGATCTCGTGCAAAGCTGGCGCGAGAGGCTCAGCAAGCCGCATGCCGTTCATTGCGCGTCATGGTTGCAACGGCGCGCCGCGTTCAGCCGCCGGCCTGCGCCGCGATCGCTTCGCGCTTGCGAAAATAGCGGCCCAGCGCATACGTGGCCGTCGACCCGTGCAGCAGCACCGAAATCACGATCGCATCGAGCGCCACGGGCAGCACGGGGCGCAGCAAGTCGCCGGCCTGGTCGATTCCCCACACCGCGTAATAGAACGCACCCACGCCGCGTATGCCCATCCACCCCATCAAACCGCGTTGCTGGGCATCGGCGCTGGAGCCCGCCATCGCGATCAACACGGCCACGGGCCGCGCCACGAACACGAGCACGAGCGCGTAGAGCAGCGGCCGCCATTGCAGCATCTCGCGCCAATGGGCGGAGACGAGGCAGCCGATCAACAGCATCAGCGAAAACTCCGCGAGGCGCTCGATTTCCAGCGTGAAGCCCGTCATATTTTCGGCAAGCCAGGCGTGGGCACGTTCGGGGTCTTTCGCCACCTCGGCGCGCTCGCCATGCTGGACGTCTTCGAGCGCCTCGGCCGGTCGCTGCTCGCCCGTCGCGCGTAATTCTTCGTGGCGCAGCGCCACGCCGGCCGCGAACACGGCAACGAACGCGTAGGCATGCACGAGCAGCGCCACGCCATAGGTGACAGCCATCAGGCCAATGGCGATGAAGCCGTCGAGACCCACGGCCTCGCCGTGGCGCGTGCGCAGGTAAAACGTGAGCCGCGCGCAGAGCGTGGCGAGCACGGCGCCAACGAGCAGCGCGCCCGCGACGCCCCACAGCACCGAAAGGGCCGCACTGCCCGCGTGCTGCATGCCATCGACACGCGTGCCGCACAGCGCGAGGCCAACGAGCGCGATGGGCATGGCCGCGCCGTCGTTGAAACCGCCCTCGCCCGAGAGCGCGAAACGCAGCGGCTCATCGTCGCCGGCTTCACGTACGCGCAGTTCGTTCGCGAGCACGGGGTCGGTGGGCGCGAGCGTGGCGGCAAGAAATAGCGCGACGCCGGCCGGTTCGCCCATCGCCCATGCGAACGCGGCCATCAGCGCGGCGCTCACGATCATCGCGCCGACGCCAAGCCGCAGCGGCAGCCACCAGAGCCGGTTGCGCAGCCGCACGCGCAGGTGCATGCCGACCGAGAACAGCGAGACGACGAGCCCCGCCTCCGCGATGATCGAGAGCACGCGCGGCTCGCGCGCGAGATCCGTGTGGACGAGCCCGAAAGACGCGGGCCCGACGACCACGCCCACCGCGAGATAGATCATCGCGCCGGTGAGCGGCAGACGCTTGATGGGGCCGCGCGCGAACGCGATGAACATCAGAAGCACGCCCACGAGCAGAAACCAGAGCGCCTCCTTCAGCATGATACGAAGTCCTTATCGATTATCGAATGGCCGATGGTTTGCCACAGGCCGGGAGACAAGGCCCGCCGCGCGCAGGCCTCGCTTCTCGTCACGGTTCGAGCTTGACCTTGATCCAGCCGGGCTCGCGCGCGTCGAACGCGCGATAGGCGTCCAGCACGTTCATGAGCGGCTCGCGGTGCGTGAGCACGCCGAGCGGATCGAACGCGCCTTCACGCACGATCTCCACGAGCTTCGGCACGATCGTCCGGTGGTTGCAATTGCCGAGCTTGAGCGTGAGATTGCGGTTCATCGCCTCGCCGATCGGGAAGAAGCGGTCGTTGGGCGGATACACGCCGATCACGCCTATCGTGCCCGCCTTCGCGACGGTCTTGAGCGCCCATTGCAGCACCTGCGAGGGCCCGTTGCCGGGCTGCCAGGCGCCGTTCTGCGCGCCGCGTCCCTGCGTGATCTCCTGCACTTCCTCGTCGAACCGGGCGGACTTGCGATCAGCACCGTCCACACCGTCAACGCCGTTGGCGCCATTGCCGCCGTTACCGGCGCGCACGGCGTCCACGCCCACGGCATCGATCACGCGGTCCGCACCGATGCCTCCGGTCAGTTCCATCACGGCCTCAACGGGGTCTTCCTCGTCGAAGTTCACGGCCTCGGCGCCCATCGTGCGCGCCATGTCGAGCCGCGAGGCGACGCGATCGACACTGAAGATGCGGCCCGCACCCATGAGGCGCGCGCTCGCGATCGCGAAGAGCCCGACCGGCCCCGCGCCGTAGACGACCACCACGTTGCCCGGACGCACTTCGGCGAGCTGCGCGCCGAAGTAGCCGGTGGGGAAGATGTCCGAGAGCAGGATCGCGCGGTCGTCGTCGACATCGTCGGGCAGCGGCACGAGGCTCGCGCCCGCGAGCGGCGTGCGCGCGTACTGCGCCTGCAGGCCGTTGAACGGCCCCGTGCTGGCGGGGCCGCCGAAGAACGCCGTGCCGGCTTGCGCGCCGTTCGGATTCGCCGTATCGCATTGCGCGGTGTAGCCCGCGCGGCAATACGAGCACGCGCCGCACGAGATGGTCGACGGAATCAGCACGCGCGCTCCGCGGCGCAGGTTGCGCACGCCGCGGCCGACTTCCTCGACGATGCCCACGCCCTCGTGCCCGAGCACAGTGCCGGGCTGCATGCCGCCAAGCGTGCCGCGGATCATGTGCAGGTCGGTGCCGCAAATCGCGCTGGAGGTGAGGCGCACGATGGCGTCGGTGGGCTGCTCGATGGTGGGGTCGGCAACGGTGTCGAGCCGGATATCGCCGATGTCGTGAAATACGACGGCTTTCATGGGGTGTTTCCTCGCAGAAGAAGATGAACGACCCGCGGCGGCCGGGCGAAACGCGGCGCCGCCGCGGACATGACGAGACGGGAGCGAGCGTGCGGCTGCTGGCGCGCCGCCTACTGCCGGCCCTTGTCTCCCGGGCGGCTGTTCGCCGGCGCGCTGTTGTGGTGGCCGCGCGCGCCTGGCTGCGCCGGCTGACCGCGCATGCCGGGCTGCGCCCCGGCCGTCTGCTCCGGATGCGGGCCGCCTTCGGGCGGCATCGTGTCCGGATCCGGCTGCTCAGGCTGACCGAACGAGCCCGGCAAGCTGGGCGCGGGTTTTCCATTTGGCACGATGGGCGCTTCGGCATCAGGACCGGCGTCGTTTTGCTGCGTTGCACGCGTGGAATCCAGCGGTTCCCAGTCCGGATCAGCGGGAAGATTCTGTATGGCGGAACACATCGGTGCGCTCCTCCTTCAAGACGCGTCGGCATGGAGCGAAGCGCATGGACCATACCTGCAGAAACGCTTGTCGTAACCGCCCATGGAGAGCAACAGGGACAGTCAGCCGGTGGCCTCGCAGGAACGGTCGATGCGCGACGAGCCCACGCAGTGCATCGCGTAGCCTCCCTCTCGATCCTCGGAGTTCCCATGTCTTCAGATAACGTCAGCGAGTCGCGCCGCAAATGGATGCAGGGCACCTCGGCCAGCGTGCTGGCCGCCGCCGCGTTGCCGGCGATCGCGCAGCAAGGCACACCGGCAACCGCGTCGGCCGCGAGCGGCGTGCAGGATCCGCGCGCGCTTTATCCGCATCCGCCGTTTCCGGAGCAGAGCCAGCCGTGGCCTGGTCTCGCGGGGCGCATGACGCCACGCCCCGATCATGGGGAAACGAGCTATCGCGGCTCGGGCCGGCTCACCGGACGCAAGGCGCTCGTCACGGGCGGCGATTCCGGCATCGGCCGCGCGGCCGCCATCGCATTCGCGCGCGAAGGGGCCGACGTCGCGATCGTCTACCTGCCACAGGAGGAGCCCGATGCGCGCGAGGTCGTGCAGCTGATCCAGCAGGCGGGACGCAAGGCCGTGCCGCTGCCCACGGACATCCGCAGCGAAGCCGCGTGCAACGCGCTCGTCGAACAGGCGGTTTCCGGGCTGGGCGGACTGGACGTGCTCGTCAACAACGCGGGCCGGCAGCAGAGCCACGACTCGATTCTCGACATCACGACCGATCAGTTCGACTGGACACTGCGCACGAACCTCTACGCGCTGTTCTGGATCACGCGCGCCGCGATTCCGCACATGCCTCCGGGATCGGCCATCGTCAACACGACTTCGGTGAACGCCTACGATCCTTCGGCGAACCTGCTCGACTATGCGATGACGAAGGCCGCCATCGCGAACTTCACGAAGGGGCTCGCCAAGCAGATGGTCAAGCGCGGCATTCGCGTGAACGGCGTCGCGCCTGGGCCGTTCTGGACCGCGCTTCAGGTGAGCGGCGGGCAAACCACGCAGAATGTGGAGAAGTTCGGCCAGCAGGTGCCGATGGGGCGCCCCGGCCAGCCGGCGGAAATCGCCCATGTGTATGTGGATCTCGCATCCGCTCAGGCGAGCTATGTGACCGGACAGATCTACGGCGTCTCGGGCGGCGCGGGGAATCCGTGATTTGATTTGCAGGACGCGGGGAGACAGGACGCACGCCTGCCACGACATTCGGGCTCCCTGGCCCGCGTCAAAACACTGCTTCGAACTGCATCTGGAACGGCTGATAGCGGTCGAATTGCTTGCGGCCAATCGGAAACCCGGCGCTGACCTTGAGCGCGCCGACAGGCGAGTTCCACGCGAGACCCACCCCGTAGCTGAAGCGCATGCCGTTCGATGCAATGCTCGCGCCTTGAGCGCCCCACGCATTGCCGCCGTCCACGAAAGTGAACGCGTTCAGACGGTTTCCTCCATCCGGCAACGGCACAGGGAGCTTCAACTCCGCAGTGGTCGTCAGCATCTTCGATCCGCCGATCGGCTGGCCCGTCTGGAGGTCGCGCGGCGATAGCGAGTTCGGTTCGAAGCCGCGAACGGAGCCGATGCCGCCCACGTAATAGTTCTTGAAGACCGGATAGGGCTTGTTGCCGACGCCACCGCCATAGCCGCCCTGCAAACGCATCGCAAGCACGATGTCGGTCGTGAAGGCGTGGTAATACCGCGCGCCGACATCCGCCTTGTAGTATTGGCTACCGCCGATCGGCGTTCCGTACTCCACGCCGGCATGAACCAGGTAGCCCCGGCTCGCCCTCGTGGCGCTGTTGCGCGTATCGCGCGTCCAGCCGGCCATGATCGGCACATTGGTCGATTCGCGACCGTACCGGCCAATGTAATCGATGTAGTTTTGCGGTGTCAGCGCGTCTGGATTGAGCCTGTTGTGCTCGATGGCCATGCCCGTGGAGACCCGGTCGGTGTCGGACAACGGAATGCCGAACCGCGTATCGAGCCCTTGCGTCACCACCCTGAACCGGGAGTCGCTCGAGTAGTACAGAGGCTCGTTGGTGCGGTAGTACGCGCTCGTCGTCCGGCTGACGGCGCCGCTCGTGAACCAGGGATCGGTCTGCGTCACGTCGAGCGTCCGGAACGGCTTCGCCGCGCTGATATTCGCGCTGACGCTCTGCCCCGTGCCCAACACGTTCTTGCTCGTGATGCCCGCCGACACGACGACACGGTCCGTCGTCGAATAGCCGGTGCCGAAGCGCAATGCGGCGCCCGGTTTCTCGACCACGTTCAAATCGACATCGACCTGACCGGGTGAGCCGGGGACAGGCACCGTCTTCACGTCGACCGACGAGAAATAGCCGAGACCGTCGAGCCGGTCGCGCGATGCTACGACCTTCGCCGCATCGTACCCCTCCTGCTCCATCTGCCGCACTTCGCGACGGATCACTTCGTCGCGGGTGATCGTATTGCCGGTCACTTCGACGCGACGCACCGTGACACGGCGGCCCGGATCGACCTGCAACGTCATGTCGACGCTATGGTTGACTGTATCGACGTTCGACAACGGATTGACCGCGGCATAGAGATAACCGTGCGTACCGAGCCGCCCCGCGATTGCGCGCGTGCTGGCGAGCAGTTTTCCGGCCGATACGTACCCGCCCGCGCGAAGCTCGTTCAGGCTGTCGAGCTCCGCCGCCAGTTCGGGCGGGCCACCCGACACCCTCACCGCCGAAAGCGTATAGGGCTCGCCTTCGTGTACCGCGATGGCGATCTCCACGCCCTTGCCGTCCGTCGACGGCGACGTCTGAACGGACTCCACCCTGTATTCGAGGTAGCCGCGATCGAGATAGTACTGGCGGATCCTTTCGAGCCCCTCGGTCAACCGGTCTTTCGAATACACGTCGTTCTTCATGTACCACGAGCCCCAGTTCGTCGGCGACAATTGCATGGCTTCGCGCAGCACCTTCGAGCCGAACACTGCGTTGCCCTCGAAGCTGATCGCCCGGATCTTCGCATCGTCGTGAACGGTGGCGTCGGGGCTGGTCGCTGTCCGGGGTTGCGTCGCTGAAGCGTCTGTCGCGTCTGTCGCGGCGATCGCCGGCGTGCCAGCCGTTGGGTCAACTGAAGCGCGGGAGGCTGGACTGTCTTCCGGACTCGCCGATTGATCGGCCGTGGCGTTGGCTTCGTGGCTCCCCGCCTCGGCGGTTGCCAGGCCTGGCTTCTCGCCCGCAGCCTCGCCGCTCTGCGGTACGGCAGTCGTGGGCGGCGGATCCGTGGCCACTACAGAACATGTAGTTGCGTCCACAACGTTTTCGGCAGGCGCACCATCGACCTCCGCATCCGTCGCGGTTTTGATATCCGCACGCTGGATGGGCTGGGATGCCACGCTGAGCCGCACCTCAGCCGCACCGCCGGATGCTTTCCACGGATCGCTGGCATATGCCGCCACAACGCGATCCGCTTTCACGGCCACGGTGCCGGCATCGCTCGAAACGTGGTTCGCTGATCCGGCAAGCGGCGGATTGGCATCGCCCGAAAGCGCATTTGAGCGGTCACTTACGCCATTGGCATCAGACGCCTGATGGGTATCCCTTACACCAGGCTGCACGTCTGGAAGGTCATCGATGCGCCCGACCGGTTTCGTGTCCGCAGCACGCAGGTAGTGCTGCGCGTGTCCGGCCACCCACGGGGCAACCGGCCTCGCCCCCGTGGTCCGGTAATCGTCAATCCTGGTCAGAGAAGGTTCGGGACGGCGAACGACGTTATAGAACGGCGCGGACATCGCCCGCCGGGTCGAGTCATAGCGCGCCTGGCTGTGGCGGGCCGCGTGCCTTGCCGCAGCGCTGGTGCGCGCGGTCGTTGTGCCGCGCTCGGCGCGACGGGTTGTCCTGCCTTCACGCGGCGCAGTGCTCGCCACGATCTTCTTTTTCCGGGCTTTCTTGCGCGAGGGTTGCTTGCGCGCGGTTTCCTGCCCGGCAACCGTGCGCACCTCGCGCAACCCGTCACGCGCATGCGCGTGACGCCAGAAGTCATTCGAAGATGGCGCCTGGTTCGCGTGGACGAGCGCTCGGCCCCAACGGGTTGCGATACCGTCTCTATCCAGATACGAGACATTGCCCTTGAGGCCCGGGGGAAGCGCCATCTCGCGGCTTGACGCAACCATGTAATTCGCGGAAGGCGCCGCCTGGGCGATCTCGCAGAAGGGAACGCCAAGCGACACCACCACTGCAATACCTGACAATGTCAGACAGCGCGGATCCTTGTCGCGCACGCGAGCCGAATCGGGGCCGACGGTCCACGTGCCGGTGCTGTCGTGCCAGGATATGCGATAAACCTTGTTCATGTCAGTAAGTGATCCGGGAAGCGCACAGGTCCGTTCCGGCATGGCAAACTGCGCGGCCATCGACCATTGCAGCCGCTTGTTTCACCGCGGCAGTCTCGATACCACATGCGGCCATTTGCGGAACATGTAATCGGCGATCCGTTGTCGCGTGTCTGCGGGCAGACGTTGCATGTCGTTGAATGCCGCCTCGCGCGAGATCAGCCCCAAAGGCGCCGCCACCATGACCCAGCTGAGCGAGTGGAACATGCTCGTCCAGGGATGGGAATAGTAACCCTCCGTGTCGATCGGGCGCGGCAGCCGCTGCTGCATGCAGGCCTTCAACGCGCGCCAGGAATCCGGCAGCGGCGTTTGTGCGACGTCTCGCCAAAACGGTGTGTCGCGGCGCGGACAATCGTAGTGCATGCGCAGGAAATCGCGGATGCCGAGCCAATAGCGCGCATTGCTTTCGTTGAAACGGCCGATAACCTCTTCCGACACGACACCGCCGCTTTCGAGCACGACCCGCCTGAAATTGCGCAATTGTTCGAGCATCTGCCCGATCGAAGTCGCTTCCAGTGGCTCGACGAAGCCCGAAGCCAGGCCAATCGTCATCACGTTCCGTTGCCAGACCTCCTTGAAGTGACCGGGCTCGAAATGCAGCGTGCGCGAAGGCTCGATCGGCATGCCGATGCGCCGTTCGATTTCGGCAACGGCCGCATCTTCATCGATATGCCGGCTGCTGAACACATAGCCTGCGCCCACGCGTTCGAGCAGCGGAATCTGCCACACCCACCCGGCGCTCATCGCGATGGCGCGCGTGACGAGGTAAGGATTGGCCTTCGGATGCGGCATATGGAACGGAATCGCGCGGTCGAGCAGCAGATAGTCGCTGAACGACTGCCACTCGCCTTGCAACGCCTTGCCGACCACGAGACGCGAGAGGCCCGATGCGTCGACAAGAAAATCCACGGCGATCGATTCGTCGGTCGTCTGCACGGCGGTGGCGCGCCGCGTTTCATCGAACTGGACGCTGCTCACTTCGGTGAGCTTGTGAACGATTCCGCGGCTCAACGCGACACGCTTCAAATACGCCGCAATACGCTGGCTGTCGAAATGCCACGACGGCCGAATCCCGCATGCCGGGTCGGCCAGCATGCGCCGCGCGTCTTCCTGCGAGCCCTGCTTCGCGATGACCTGAAACCCCGGCAGCGCCTGACTCAGTTCGATACCGAAGTGAGTGAGCGTCGACACCAGCGGATAGAACCCGTACTGCTTCCATTCGATCTCTTCGATGCCCGAATCGACGAACATGTGGTAGTACGCATCGCCCTCGCTACCGTCTCGCCAGCCTTCATAGAGGAAGCCGAGCTTGTAGGCCGCGCCGGTTTCCCTTGCGAATTCGTCGACGGGGATATTGAGTTGCTTCAGCGAATCGACGAGATTCAGCAGGCCGCCTTCGCCCACGCCGACAATGCCGATGCGCGGCGATTCGAGCACCACCACTTCGGCCTGCGGACCGAACATACTGCGCAGCGTGAGGGCGGCAAACCAGCCCGCGGTGCCCCCGCCAACGACAACGATTCGTTTGGCGCCATTCAGGTTCAGCATCGTATTCACTCACATTCGGGTTGATTCAATCCGCGCCCTCGACGCGCATGGTTCCGGTCGTGGGCGCGAGGCCCGGGTGCCCTTGCTTTTACTCCGGCACCGCTGACGCGGCCGTTATCCTTCACGGACATCGGCCTTAACGACGACCGTTAGTTGTCCTTGCTCGAGCTGCTTCGCATACCGGGCAGGAAGGTGGCCCCGCACGACGCCTCCATCGACGACCACGCCCGGATAGCGGCAGATTGCCGCCGTGTTCGCCGGAGCCGGCGCAACGAGTTCCCAATGAACGGCGGTGCCATCGGGCAGATCCGTTTCGGCATTGAAGAACGGCGAGCCCTCCGCATATCCGACGTGAAAGCGGCCCGGCGCAAGCACGCCCGGAAACGGCTTGGCATCCATGAAGCCAAACAGCGAATCGTGCTGCAGCAGGCTCTGTCGCGCGTACGGCCAGACGTGCTCGCGCAGGAAATACTGGTCGGCGAAACGCTGCGACTGGACCGGCCGATACAACGCGCGCCCGATTAGTTTCTCCATTGCCGGCAACGCGCCTGCCGTCACGCCCCACATGCCGGCGAGCAACAGTTCGGTATGCGTAGCATTGTCGCGCATGTGGTGAAAGCGGCAGTCGCTCGCGACCCATTCGGCCACGGCCTGCGCCTCGCGCTCATTGATGACCGAATCCGCATCGCGAAACAGCACGCGATGCAGCCCCGGCGTGTCGTAGGCCGCGAAGCGCCACATCTGGCCAGGCCAGCGCTTGAGTTGCGCATCGACCCGCACGAGTTCGGCGCCGCCCGCACGCAGCCGTTCGACGACATGCGCGGGCACCGTCTCGTCGATATAGAAGCGGCAGCGCCAGTGCGGATAAATGCGCGCCTGTTCGGTCGCATTGAGCACGGCGGTCTCACAGTATTTCGAACTGCCGCCGAACAGCGAGAACGCGATCAGGTTGTGCTCGCGCGTCGCTTCGCTGGGTGGGGGCGGCAGCGGTGCAGCCAGCACGTCGTGTTCGAACACGGGGGGCCCGTTGAAGCGCGCGGCGCGCAGTGCCAGCGCCTGGTTGCCCCAGCGCTGCGCCTGCTCGCGCACGCCCTTGCCGCCCCACGCCTCCGAAAGCGCGTCGAAGAGCGCGAACGTCGCGCCCTTGCGCGCGAGCGCGTTGCCCGCGCAGGTGATCGCATCGTCCCAGCGATCGAACTTGAGATGACACACGGCCGCGTCGATCCACGGCTGTGCAAGGTCCGGCGCGAGGCGCGCCGCCTGCAGGCACGCCTGCAACGCTTCGTTGTACTGCCCGGCGCCATAGGCCTGCTGGATGCGCTTGCCGAGCGCTTCCAGCAGCAGCTGCGCCTTCTTGTGATTGGCGCCTGCCCGAAAAGAATTCGTAGGTTTCATTGCTTGCCAGATCGGATTCGTTTCGATCCCTCGTCCCGGATCCGGAAAAAGGATCGGCAGGTCCGGTCGTGAAGCCGGACCTGCCTTGTTCGACGGGAACACCATGCTGCCGGTGTTCCACGTCATACCGCTCAACGACTACGTCAGACCACGTTCACACCATGCTGGATCAGCAGATCCGCCATCGTGTTCGTGCCCATCGTCGTGTTGTGCCACACGTCGTAGGTCACGCCGTTGACCGTCTGCGATCCCGACTGTTGCCAGCCGCTGGCACCGAGCGGTTCGGCGAGGACGACGGTCGACGTGCTGTCGCCGCTGATCGTCATATGCAGCGTCGAAGTCAGCGAATCGGCCTCGTTGAGCACGTCCGACAGACGCAGCTTCAGCGTGTTGGAACCGCTCTGGCCAAGGTCGAATTTCTCGAAGCCCTGAACGCGCTTGCCGTACGCCGCGAGATCGAGCGTCATGCCCTTGCCTTCGAACGCCAGCGTATCGATGCCCAGCCCGCCATCGACGCGCGTGAAGTTCGTGCCGACGATACCGATCGTATCGTTGCCCGCCCCGCCAAGCGCGACGTCGTGCTGCACCGACAGAGACGTCGTCCCCGTGGTGTCGGTACCGATGCCGTGGATGATGTCGTTGCCGGCTCCGCCGCTGATGATGTCCACGCCGTTGACGATCGGTGCGGCACCCGGGCTTGTCTTGCCCGCGTACAACACGTCGTCGCCGGTCGTGAACGTCTGCGTGAGCTTCGCGATCGAACCGGAATAGACGGTGTACGAACCGCCATTCGTCGACGAGACATCGCTGCCCCATGCGCCGTACGCGTAGTCCGAAATGCCGTCGCCGTTCCAGTCGCCCACCGCCACGCCCGTGCCGGTGTAGTCGCTCGCATTCACCCCGTTGTACTTCACAGCCTGGCCGTTCGCGACGAGCTTGTCGATGTCCGTGAGTGCGGAGAAGTTCGTGCCGCCCGGCGTGCCGTACACGAGGTACACCGCGCCGCTGTCGATCTTGCCGTTACTGTCCGCACCCGGTGCGCCGATCAGGAAGTCGTCGATACCGTCGCCGTTGACGTCGCCAGCCGAGCTGATGCTGAAGCCCATCTGGTTGTTCGTCGTCGACGTGTTGCTGCTGCTGTACAGGGTGAAACCGTTCGTGCCGTTCAGCGTGCTCAGGTCCAGGTTCGACCACGTGTTCCCGGCTGCCTTGCCGTAAACCACGTACACGCGGCCCTGGCCATTGGTTTGCCCGCCGTTGCCCGAGCTGTTCCAGTACGGCGAACCGATCGCGAAGTCATCGATACCGTCACCGTTGATGTCGCCGATGTTCTGGACCGACTGGTTCTGCGCGTAGTACGAGTTGCCCTGCGCGCCCGTCCCACCGCCGTTGATGCTCGAACCGCCCAGCCACTCGTTGACCTGGGTGCCGGAGATCTGGATACCCTGCGAAGGCGTCAGGTTCTTCAGGTCGAAGTTCGTCCCGAGACCGTTCGCGCTGCCGAAGATCAGATACGCCGCCCCGGAACTGGTACCGCCCGTCGTGGTGTTCGCACGCGGAGCCGTCACGATGTAGTCGTTGTAACCGTCACCGTTGACGTCGCCGATCACGATGCTCGTGTTGCCCAGATCCGAGTCGCCCGTGCCCGTCGCCGTGGTATTCACCGTTGACTGGTTCGCCGCGAGCGTCCCCTTCGTGGAAGCGGTGCTGCCCGTCGCCGTGTACAGCCCGTCGGTGTAGGCAAGCAGGTCGCTCCAGCTCGACGAACCCGCTGCACCGGCGTGACCGTACAGAACCGTGTACTGGCCATTGCCGTTGCCGCCGCCGTCGATGGAACCGATGATCAGGTCGCTGTAGCCGTCGCCGTTGATGTCGCCACCGGAGACGCCCGTGCCGAGCCATGCACCGGTGTTGACGTTCTTGATCACGAAGCCATCGGTCGTCGCGCCGTTTTCGATCGAAGCCAGGTCGATCGTCGTCGTGCCCGTGCCGCCGCGTCCGAAGATCACGTAGACACGGTCGTTGAGGTTCGACGAGATCGCGAAATCGCTGTAGCCGTCGCCGTTGAGGTCGCCGACGTCGATGACGCTCATGCCCTGGACGCCGTTGTCACCACCGATACCCGTTGCCGCCGTATCGACGATCTTGAAGCCCTGGGCCGCCGTCAGCGTGTTGATGTCGGCAAGGCTCGGCAGACCGTTCTTGCCGCCGTACATCACGTAGATCGCCGACTGCCAGGCTGCGAGGCCGCCAATCATGTCATGCGGCGCCGACACGACGAAGTCCGAATACCCATCGCCGTTGAAGTCGCCGAGCGAGGACATCGAGTAGCCGAGGCCCGCGTTGGACACGATCGAGCCACCCACGGACGGCGTGCCGGCCGTGTCGATCACGAGATGCGCATTCGGGTTGCCGTCGAGCAGACCGACGTTCGACGCGACACCGCCCGAGTTCACGAGCACGGCCTTGAGGTTGTACGTGCCGTCGAACATCGCCGGCAGCGTCGTGCTGAAGGTCGCGCTCGTGCCGTTCACCGTCAGCGTGACGCCCTTGGCGTACACCACGTCGCCCGCATCGAACACGCCGTCGTTGTTCCTGTCGTCGAACAGCGTGACGGTCAGCTGCCCCGCCGCGGCCAGAGCCGCATCGGACGCCTTCAGGCCCGTGACGGCGCCCGTGAACGTCGGCGTAATGACGCTCGTGATGTTGTCGGTCGAGCTGACGCCATTGTCGCTCGCCGTCGTCAGGTCGATCGTGAACGAACTGAACGTCGCGGCTGCTGCCGAGAACGTCGCGTCGGTCGGCGCGCTGGTGTTGCCTGCTGCGTCGGTCGCGGTCGCTTCGACCGTGCCGCCGCCCTGCGGCTTCGGCGACACCACCGAGTAGCTGCCATCCGCACCGGCCTTCGTCGTCGACGACGTGCCGTCGGGATAGGTCACCTTCACGGTGCTGCCCGCTTCCGCCTTGCCCGAGACCGTCACCGTGCCGTCCGTGTTCGACGTCGCCGTGACCGTCGGAGCGTCCGGCGGCGTCGTGTCGGTGTACGACCCGAAGCCCGGTGCGCTCTTGTTGCCCGCTGCGTCAGTGGCGGTCGCGGTGTACGTGCCGCTGCCTTCCACGCCGCTCGAAGTCAACGTGTAGTGGCCCGAGGCATCCGCCTTGACTGTCGCTGTCGCGCCGTCCGGATAGGTGACCGTCACGGTGCTGTTCGCTTCGGCTGCACCCGAAACGACCACCGTGCCGCCCGTGCCCGCCACGACGTTCACGCTCGGCGCAGCCGGAGGCGTGATGTCCTTGTACGACACGGTCGTGTCCGGGCCGGTGTTGCCGGCCGCGTCGGTGGCATGCGCCACGACGTTGCCGCTCGGCTGGTTCACCGGCGTCGTCACCGAGTAGCTGCCGTCAGCGCCGGCCGTGGTCGTTTCCGACGTGCCGTCCGGATTCGTCACCGTCACCTTGCTGCCCGCTTCGGCCTTGCCTGACACCGTCAGGCTGCCGTCCGGATTGACCGTGACGTCCACGCTCGGCGCGGAAGGCATGTCGGGCGAGTAGGTCGCCTGGGTCGGCGTGCTGACGTTGCCTGCCACGTCCGAAGCCGTGGCGCTCAACGTGCCCGGCGTCTGCGGCGTCGACGAGGTGGCCGTGTAGTGGCCCGACGCGTCGGCGGTCGCCGTCGTGGTGCTGCCGTCGTGCCAGGTCACCGTCACCTTGCTGCCGGCATCAGCCGTACCCGTAACCGTCAGCGTGCCGTCGATGTTCGCCGTCGGCGTTACCGTCGGCGCAACGGTCGACGTCTTGATCACCACGATCTGGGTCGCGCTCTGGCCAATGTTGCCGGCCTGGTCGATTACCTGCGCGATCACCGTGTAAGTGCCGTCAGCCAGCGGCGTCGACGTGTTGTCGAACAACCACGCCTTGTTCGCGGCCAAAGCCATCGACCACGTCGCACCACCGTCAAGACTGATGCGCACGCCGTCGCCTGCTGCAAGCGCGGTGCCGATCGAACCGCTGAACACCAGCGTGTTGTCGCTCGTGATGAAGTCGCTCGAGCTGACACCCGTGTCCACCGTGATCGAGCCGATCGTGACCGTTTCCGCAGCCGAAGGCGGCTGCGTGTCGACCACGACGTTCTGGTGCGCAGTCTGCAGCGTCGAGCCTGCCGCGTTAACGATCCTGGCCTGCACGTTGTACGTGCCGTCCGCCATCGTGTTCGCGGTGTTGTCGTAGGTCCACGAGGTGCCCGACACCGACACCGTATGCCACGTTGCGCCGCCGTCAAGGCTGATCTGCACGCTCGAACCTGCTGCGAGCGGCGTACCCAGCGAGCCGTGGAAGACCAGCGTGTTGTCGCTCGTGATGAAGTCCGTCGCGCTGGCGCCCGTGTCCTCCGTGATCGAGTCGATCGACAGGGCCACCATCGTCGACGTGTCGATCACCACCTTCTGGATGCCCGGCGTGCTGTAGTTGCCCGACGTATTGATCACACGCGCTTCGAACGTGTAGGTGCCCGAAGGCAGCTCGTTCGCGGTGTTGTCGTACACGTAGGTGTTGCCGCTCGAAAGCGTTGCGTCATGCCACGTCACGCCGCCGTCGAGCGAGATCTGCACCTTCTCGCCTACGTTCAGCGTACCCGTCACCGTCGCGCTGACGATGAGGGTCGAGTCGGCGGTGATGAAGTCGCCAACCACGCCCGTGTCGGTCGTGATGCCGCTGATCGCCGCCGTCGCCGACGGCGGGAGCGTGTCGGTGTAGTGATACGACGCGTCCGGGCTGGTGTTGCCCGCTGCGTCGGTGACGTGCGCGGTCACGTCGCCGGTCGGCTGATGCGTCGACGTCGTCATCGAGTAGCTGCCGTCAGCGCCGGCCGTGGCCGTTTCCGACGTGCCGTCCGGGAACGTCACCGTCACCTTGCTGCCGGCCTCGGCCGTGCCCGATACCGTCAGCGTGCCGTCAGGGTTCGCCGTCGGCGTTACCGTCGGCGCAATCGCCGACGTCTTGATCACCACGGCCTGGGTCGCGCTCTGGCCAATGTTGCCGGCCTGGTCGATCACTTGCGCGATCACCGTGTAGGTGCCGTCAGCCAGCGGCGTCGACGTGTTGTCGAACAGCCAGCTCTTGCCCGAGGCCGAAGCCATCGACCACGTCAGACCACCGTCGAGGCTGATGCGCACGCCGTCGCCTGCGGCGAGCGCGGTGCCGAGCGAGCCGCTGAATACCAGCGTGTTGTCGCTCGTGATGAAGTCGCTCGCGCTGACACCCGTGTCCACCGAGATCGAGCCGATCGTGACCGTTTCCGCAGCCGAAGGCGGCTGCGTGTCGATCACGACGTTCTGGTGCGCGATCTGCAGCGTCGAGCCCACCACGTTGACGATCCTGGCCTGCACGTTGTACGTGCCGTCCGCCATCGTGTTCGCGGTGTTGTCGTAGGTCCACGAGGTGCCCGACACCGACGCCGTATGCCACGTCGCGCCGCCGTCAAGGCTGATCTGCACGGTCGAACCTGCTGCGAGCGGCGCACCCAGCGAGCCATTGAAGACCAGCGTGTTGTCGCTCGTGATGAAGTCTGTCGCGCTGGCGCCCGTGTCCTGCGTGATCGAGTCGATCGAGAGGGCCACCATCGTCGACGTGTCGATCACGACCTTCTGGATGCCCGGCGTGCTGTAGTTGCCCGACGCATCGATGACACGCGCCTCGAACGTGTAGGTACCCGAAGGCAGCTCGTTCGCCGTGTTGTCGTACACATAGGTGTTGCCGCTCGAAAGCGTTGCGTCATGCCACGTCACGCCGCCGTCGAGCGAGATCTGCACCTTCTCACCCGCGTTCAGCGTACCCGTCACCGTCGCGCTGACGATGAGGGTCGAGTCGGCGGTGAGGAAGTCGCCAACCACGCCCGTGTCGGTCGTGATGCCGCTGATCGCCGCCGTCGCCGACGGCGGGATCGTGTCGACATAGTGGACCGACGTGTCCGGGCTGGTGTTGCCCGCTGCGTCGGTGGCATGCACGGTCACGTCGCCGGTCGGCTGGTTCGCCGGCGTCGTCACCGAGTAGCTGCCGTCGGCGCCGGCCGTAGCCGTTTCCGACGTGCCGTCCGGGTTGGTCACCGTCACCTTGCTGCCCGGTTCGGCCTTGCCCGACACCGTCAGGCTGCCGTCCGCATTCGGCGTCGCAGTCACCGTCGGCGCTGCCGGCGGCGTGTTGTCCGTGTACGCAAACGTACCCGGTGCGCTCGTGTTGCCCGCTTCGTCGGTCGCGGTCGCGGTGTACGTGCCGCTGCCTTCCACGCCGCTCGAAGTGAGCGTGTAGTGGCCCGATGCATCCGCCCTGGTCGTCGCGGTCGTGCCGTCCGGATACGTGACCGTCACCGTGCTGTTCGCTTCGGCTATACCCGTCACGACCACCGTGCCGTCAATGCCCGCCTCGACATGCACGCTCGGCGCAGCCGGAGGCGTGACGTCCACGTGGTAGTCGATCTGCGTCGGGGCGCTCGTGTTGCCGTTGAACGTGTCCGTCACGATGACCGAACCCTCGCCCTGCGGCGTCGGCGACGTCACGCTGTAGTGACCCGTGCTGTCGACCGTGCCCGTGGCCGTCGTGCCGTCCGGGTACGTCACCTTGACCGTGCTGCCAGGAATGGCGGTGCCCGACACGGTGATCGTGCCGTCTGCATGCCCGATCACCTCCGCACCCGGTGCTGCCGGGGGAACCGTATCGACGTAGCTGATCTGCGTCGCGTCGCTCGTCTGGCCATTGACCGTGTCGGTCACGTAGATCGAGCCATTGCCCTGCGGCGTCGGCGACGTCACGCTGTACTTGCCGTCGCTGCCGACCGTCGTGATCGCCGTCGTGCCGTCCGGGAACGTCACCGTGATCTTGCCGCCCGCCACGCCCGTGCCCGACACCGTCACCGTGCCGTCGGGATTGCCGTCAGCCTTCGCTGCCGGTGCCGACGGGGCATGCGTGCCGTGAGGGAGCGTCGTCGCGTCGCTCGTCTGGCCGTTGTCCGTCTCGGTGATCGTGATGTCGCCGTTGCCCTGGGAGGGCGGCGACGTGATGCTGTAGTGGCCGTCGCCGTCCACGGTCGTGCTGCCGGTCGTGCCGTCCGGCCAGGTCACCGTAATCTCGCTGCCGGGGTCGCCCGAGCCCTCCAGCGTGATCGAGCCGTCCGGGTTGTCCGTCGCCGTGCCTTCCGGCGGGTTCGGCACCGTCACGTTGTAGCCGATGTGAGTCGGATTGCTCGAGAGGTCGTTGAACGTGTCGACGACCGTGATCTCGCCCTTATCTTGCGGTGCGTTCGAGGTCAGGCTGTAGTGGCCATCGCTGCCGGCCTTCATGCTGGCGGTCGTACCGTCCGGGAACGTGACCGTGACCTTGCTGCCAGGAATGGCCGTGCCCGACACGTTAACCGTGCCGTCCTGATTGACCGCCACGCTCGCGGTCGGCGCCGACGGGGGCACCGTGTCGGTGTAGACGATCTGCGTCGGATCGCTGGTGTGGCCGAGGGCCGTGTCAGTCACGCTGATCGAGCCGTTGAGCTGCGGCGTCGGCGAGGTGATGCTGTAGGTGCCGTCGCTGCCCACGGTGCCCGTGGCCGTCGTGCCGTCCGGGAACGTCACCGTGATCTTGCCGCCCGCCACGCCCGAGCCCGACACCGTCACGGTGCCGTCCGGATTGCCGTGCGCGCTGACCGACGGCGAAGCCGGCGGCGTAGCCGAGTAGCCAATCTCCGTCGGTTCGCTCGTCTTGCCGTTGAAGGTATCGGTCACGCTGATGGTGCCGTCACCCTGCGCGTCCGGCGAGGTGATGGTGTAGTGGCCGTCTTTGCCAACCGTAGTCGTGCCGGTCGTGCCGTCCGGGTACTTCACCGTCACCGTGCTGCCGGGGATGCCCGTGCCGGAGACCGTCACCGTACCGTCGTCGTTGCCGGTCACAGTGGCGTCCGGCGCCTGCGGCTGCGTGGTCATGCCGTAGCCGACCTGCGTCGGGGCGCTGTCCTTGCCGTTGAAGGTATCGATCACGTTGATCGAACCGTTGCCCTGCGGATTCGGCGAGGTCACGCTGTAGTGGCCGTCGCTGCCGACCGTGCCCGTGGCCGTCGTGCCGTCAGGGAACGTCACCTTGACCGTGCTGCCAGGAATGGCGGTGCCCGAGACCGTCACCGTTCCGTCCGGGTTGCCGAGCGGGTGCACCGAGGGCGACGCCGGCGGCGTGTTGTCTACATAGTCGATGAGCGTCGGATTGCTCGTCTGGCCGTTGATCGTTTCGAGCGCGCTGATCGGGCCGTTGGCCTGCGCCGACGGCGAGGTGATGCTGTAGGTGCCATCGCGGCCGACCGTAGTCGTGCCGGTCGTGCCGTCCGGCCAGGCAACCGTGACCGTCGCGCCCGGCACACCCGTGCCCGTGACGGTCACCGTGCCGTCGGCGTTGCCGTCAGCCGTCACGGTCGGCGGCGCAATCGCCACCGTGTACGCAACGATCGTGTGGCCGCTGGTGTTGCCCGCCGCGTCGGTCGCCGTGACGTCCACCGAGCCGCTCACCTGAGCGGTCGAGGAGCTGATCGAATAATTGCCCGAGGCGTCGGCGACTGCCGAGCCCGATGTGCCGTCCGCGAAGTGCACGATCACCGTGCTGCCCGCTTCCGCCGTGCCGGAGACGGTCAGCGTGCCGTCGGGGTTGACCTTCACCGTTGCGCCCGGCGCTTCGGGCGGCGTGGTGTCGGTGTAGTGGGTCGACGAATCGGTGTTGTGGCCCGACGGGTCGGTAATGGACGTATCGATGTCGCCACTGCCCTGCGGCGTTCCCGAGTCCGTCGAGTAGTTACCCGACGAGTCCGCCGTCGTGCTGCTGGTCGAGCCGTCCGGCCAGGTCACCGTGACATGGCTGCCCGGCGTCGTCGTACCGTGCACGTTCAGCGTGCCGTTCGGATTGACCGTCACGAGCGGGCCGCGGCTTCCATTCCCCTCGTCGATGACACCGGCAAGCCCCGCCGCTGCACCGCCGCCGCCACCCACGGCAACCGCGATGCCACCGGCGACCAGACCGACGCCGCCAAGGATGGCGGGCAGTGCCGAGAGCACGGAATTATCCTGGACCAGCAAAGGATCGATCGAATCGATCGACGTCATGATGCCGGCCGGGTTCGCCGCATTGGCAGCATCGACGTTGACGAACCACAAGGCGCCATCGCCATCCTGAAGAACGAGATCGCTCTTCAGGTTCGATGCGTCATTGAAGAAACCGTGGATGACGATGACCTGGCCATCGATCGTCGTGACGACGAGCGAATCGCCGTCCCGCGCGATCGACTTGACTTTCGCCCTGGGAATCGGCAGTTCCACAACCGAAGGCGAAAGCAGCCTCGCATCCGAGTCGCGGAGCTCGGTCCGCGCGTGAGATTTCTTGTCGATGACGATGATTTGTTGAGCCAATTTGACTACCCCCATGTAACTTGAATAGCAGACAGCGCGCAGCCGGTCGCAACGAAGCTCCCGAGAAGCGCGCCTTTTTGATGCAGATCCAAACTGTTAGGATTTCGAAAGATATGAAGCGCCACCCAGTTTTATCTATCGATGCTACTGAGTGTCGAATGCGTAATTAATCAGACACGTCCGAACTATGTGTAAAAGAGTTTTAAGTCGCGGCGCCCCCGAGGCGATCGCGCCAACGCTTCCCGTCACCGCTCGCGCAACGCTTCCTTGGCCTTGTTGAGCGGCTTCATCAGATAGGCCAGCACACTCTTGCGTCCGGTCTTGATGTCCACGGTCGCCACCATGCCCGGCACGATGGGAAAGATCTTGCCGGCCTTGTTCTTCAGATGGTCGCTGTCGGTGCGGATATAGACGCGGTAGTAGTAGACCTCTTTCTTGACATCGTCCTGAATCGTGTCGGGAGAGATGACCGTCACCTTGCCGTGCAGACCGCCAAAGATCGCGTAGTCATACGCCGTGATCTTGACCGACGCTTCCTGTCCCGGATGCATGAAGGCGACATCACGCGGCGAAATGCGCGCCTCGACCAGCAGCTTCTCATCGACCGGCACGATTTCCATCAGCTTCCCGTTGGGCGGAATGACGCCGCCGAGCGTGGTGACCGAGATGTCCTTGACGATGCCGCGTACCGGCGACTGGAACGTCAGCCGCGTAAGCGCATCCTGACGGCCGCGAGAGACGGAACGCTGCGCCTCGACCTCGGCATTCGCCTTGGCGAGTTCCTCTCGCGCCTTGACGAGATAGTCATGGCGCGCATCGTTCTGCTTGCTTTCCAGCTCCGTGATCTGCCGCTTGAGGCGCAGCACTTCGACTGCACTCGCGGCGCCCTGGGCCACCAGCGGTTCGGTCAGCGCGAGTTCGCGGCGCACCAGCGAAAGCGCCTGCGAGAGGTCGGCGATCGTGCTCGCGAGTCCGTCACGCCTCGAGCGGTAGAGCGCCGTTTCGCTGCTGACCAGGTTCGCATCCTTCTGCACATCGGGCGGAAACGTCAGCGGGGTGTTGTTGACCTCCGCGGAAAGCCGCGCAGCCGTTGCCAGCGCTGCACGCCTCTTGGACTCGCTCTCATCGACCGCCGATTCGATGCGCGTGCGGTCCAGTTGCGCCACGACCTGGCCCGCGTTGACCATGTCGCCCTCCTTGACCGCCAGCTCGACCAGAATCCCGCCTTCGAGCGACTGGATGATCTGCTCCTTCGAGCTCGGAATGACCTTGCCCGTTCCGCTCGAGACCTCGTCGAGATCGAAAAACGCCGCCCACACGAGAAAGCTGACGATCAGACCGCAGATCACCCACGCGACAAGCGACGAACGCGGCAACGCGGCATCCGGTCGCGCCGAGGCGTCGGGCTCGGGAGGCCGGGTCCACCACCGCTTCGGCTTTGGCGGCGGGGGGGCCTGCCCGTCATGACGCAGCGTCACCCGCGTGTGCGCGACCGCACCACCCGATGCCGGAGTGCCGGTTTGCCCCGGGCCCTTTTCGACCTGATCTGGCCGCTCTTCAACATCGCTCATTTCGACAACTCTCCCAGTACCTTGTCCTTGCTGCCGTCCATCACGATGCGCCCCGCATCGATGACGATGATCCGGTCCACCATCGTGAGCACCGACAGGCGATGGGTCGCGACCACGAGCGTGCGCGTACCCAGCCATTCGCCCATCGCATCGATGAAATGGCGCTCGCTCATGTCGTCGAAGCTGGCCGTGGGCTCGTCGAGCAGCACGATCGACGGCTCTCGCAACAGGGTTCGCGCCAGCAGCAACGCCTGGCGCTGGCCGCCTGAGAGCCCGAGCCCACCTTCGAGAATCATTTCATCGAGACCGTTGGGACGCGACTGGACGAAAGCCAGGGCGCCCGTCATGCGCAGCGCCTTCAGCACGGCTTCGTCGGTGGAAAGGGGGGCTCCCATCACGACGTTGTCGCGGATGGTGCCGTGAAAGAGCCTTGCGTTTTGCGTGAGCAGGCCCATGTCGCGCCGCACGTCGGCCGGATCGATCAGGCCCAGTTCCGTGCCGTCGAGCGAGATGCTGCCGCGCTGCGGCGTCTGAAGTCCGGCCAGCATCATCAGGAGGGTCGACTTGCCGGCCCCCATACGGCCGAGCAAGGCCACCCGCTCGCCCTTACCGATGTGCAGCTTCGGAACCCAGAGCGCGGGCGCCTTGTCGTCCTTGCCGTACTGATAAAGCACACGTTCCAGCGCATATTCGCCGTGCAGCGCCGTGCGCTGAACCAGCCGGGAATGCTCGGGCTGATCGACCGGGCGCGCCATCAGTTCGTCGAGCCCCTTGCGGGCCACCTTGGCCTGCTGCCAGCGAGCAAAAATCGACGAGAGCTGCGCGAGCGGCGAAATCATCCGCGATGCGAGGATCGACGTGCCGACCAGTGCCCCGGTGGTCATGTCGCCCTTCATCACCAGGAAACTACCGGCCAGCAGCACCAGCGCATAGGTGATGCCCTGGACTTCCTGCGTCCAGGTCATCAACAGGCTCGTCATGAAGCGCTGCTTCATGCTGATCGTCGCGGACACGTTGTTGGCGTGGTTCCACTGGTTCTGAAAGCGCGCTTCGGCACGCAACAGCTTGATGTCTTCAATGCCCTGCACGGCTTCGACGAGCATGGCGTTGCGCAGCGCCGCCTCGCGCATGCCTTCGTTCGAAAGACGGGCCAGCGGACGCTGGATCAGCAGGCCCGGAATCACGAGCAGCGGAATCGCCGCGAGCGCCACGATGACGATGCCGCCGCCCACCGCCCATAGCACGACCAGGAACAGCAGGAAAAAGGGCAAGTCGGCCAGTGCGCTCACCGTCGTCGAGGTCAGCAGCTCGCGCACCTGGTCCAGCTCGCGAACCTGGGCGATGAAGCTGCCGGTGGATTTCGAGCGGGCCTCGTTGCGTATGCGCAGCGCATGCCCGAACACGACATCGGAAATCTTCAGATCGGCGCGCTTGCCCACGACGTCGGAAATATGGGTACGCGCCACGCGCAGGCCGAATTCGAATGCGATGGCGATCATCACGCCGACAAACAGGACCCACAGCGTCGGTTCCGACTGCGACGGGACCACGCGATCGTAGATCTGCATCGAGAACGTCATGCCCGCGAGCGCGAGCACGTTGGCGAACAGCGACGCGAGAAACACATCGCCATAGCGACGCCAGTCCCGCAGCGCGATCTCCCAGAACCAGTTCGGCCGGAACGGCCGGATGTAATCGTCGACGCGGGAATCGGCCACCGCATTGCGCGGACGCAGGATGGCGATGCGGCTTGCCGCTGCGCCCAGCTCGTCGGCCGTCATCGACGCTTCGAGCCCCATGTCGCCACTCATGAGCACACCGAACTTGCCGCGTCCGTCGGATGTCTGCACCACGCCGACCGAACCGTCCTTGAATTCGACGGCGAGTGGCAAGCGCTGCGGGTTCAGCTGGCCGATCGAAAACGCTTGCAGCCGCAAATCGAGCCCGGCCTGGCGGGCCAGACGGTCGAGAACGACGTCGAGCGACGCATCGCCCTGCCACGCAAGGGCGACACGCACACTCTCGGCCGAGGTCGAAAGACCATAGTGACGTGCGATGGCGAGCACGGCGTCGAGCCACCTGGTGTATTGAAGCGGCAGATTCATGGAAGTACCTCCATCCCTTGTACCTGGGTCTTGTTCAGGCCGAAGAAGTCGCGCCCGGCTCCCGTTGCATTGAGCCAGGCGACCAGATTGAGCCAGAAGTCATCTTTCGCGGACTCCTCATCGGAGGCGGCCTGATAGAACTCCTGCTCGGCATTGAGAAGATCCAGGATCGAGCGCGTGCCGAGCTTGTACTCTTCGCGATAGAGGTCTCTGGCCTCGGTAATGCTCCGCTTGCGCTCACCGAGCACGCCGAGCCGGTCCCTCGCCCCGATGGCGAGCTCCCGGTAACTGCGCGCGTAGTCGCTGCCCGTGAGCCGCGCGACCTGGACCCGCGAGCGCGCCGAAGCGAGCAGGTTTTCCGCTCCCTTGACCTTGGCGTTGAGCGCACCGCCCTGGAAGACGCTCCAGTTCACGTTGACCATCACCGTGCGGTACGAGCCCTCGGGTACGTAAGTCGATGGATTGATACCGCTCAGACTCTTGCTCTGGGAAACGTCGAGAGAAAGCGTCGGCCAGCGCTGCGCCTTGGCGACGTCGAGCTGCGCCACGGCCGAGCTCATATCCGCCTTGGCGGCAAGCACGTCGGGAATGCCGTCCGTATCCGGATCCGCGGCGAGCTGGACCTGCGCTGCCCTGTCGTCGGGCAGCGGTGCGATCACGCCGTTGAACCGGGCCCCGATCAGCGTGCGCAGGCGCTCCATGGCCTGTGCGCGCTGCGCACGAACCTGGGTGAGATTCGCGCGTGCGTTCTGAACGCGCGATTCGGCCTGGATCGGATCCGAGCGATGGCTGACACCAGCATTCGCGCGAAGCTGGGCCATCAACAGAACCTTCTGGACGGCTGCGACCTGCTCTCTGGCGATGGCTTCGAGCACCTGATAGCGATGGACGTTGATGACCGCTTCAGCGGTCTGCTCCGCGATCGTGTCGATCTGCTTGAGCACCAGTGCCTGTTGTTTCTTGACATCGGCTTTGGCCTGATCCACCGCACCGGAAACCTTGCCGAAGTCGTACAGCATCTGCGAAACGGTCACCGAAGTGGTGTTGCCCGAGCCGGTCAGGGTGGAGTTGCCGCCGCCGAGCCCAGCGGTGACCTGGGGAAAGTAGCCTCCGCGGGCGACATCGATGGCGCTGGTCGATGCGGCCAGCGTCGCCACGCTGTCGGCAATCGATGGATGACTGCGTACGGCCATCGAAACAGCCTGATCCAGACTGAGCACCCGCTCGGACATTTCCGCCCCGAGGTCGACAGGAGCCTGATCGCCTTTGAGCTGCTTCGATAGCGCCTGAACATCCAGCGTGCCGGCGCCCCAATCCAGCTTGCCGGCGGCAGGAGGAGGGGGTTGCTGTGCTGCGTGCACGGAAACTGGCCCGAAAAGGCCGACGAGGCACGAACATACCGCGCCCGGCAATTTCAACTTCACAAAAGCTCCTTCGGTCATTCAGGGGACCTGGACGCACGCTGTGGGGCAACTGCATCGGTGGTTATTTGAGAAGGTCAGGATGGCGGGCGCAGACGTCGGCAACCCGCGCAAGCGATGCGGCACGAGCACGCGCACCGCAGCGCGCCGCGGGCGACGGACCTGTCATGCGTAACCTTTGGAGAGGGTGCGAAGGAATTCGGCCTGGAGTCCGGAAGGTGCGGCACCTGTCGGTCCTCGTCGGCAAACGATCAGCGTCACAACGCTGTGCAAAATATCCGAACGAGTCCGCACCGGCTATAAGACTCATCTGATTTTTCGTGCGCGCTCAACGATCGATGCAAATGTATGACATTTGTAAGGAATTGCGAAGACTCGATGAAATCGAGTTTGCAGAAGCGGAGAATCGGGCGTGGCGCTGCAGCGTCAGACGACGTATCGGTGAGTTGTAGAAAGAATGGATTCCTTACCAATCAGTCGACGATCTCTGGCGCAAGGTGTTGCGGCTGTAAACTGTCACCTTGAAACAACCGCTATGAGTTCCGGGTCGGAGTGGCGCCGCATGCGCGCACGACGGCCGCACTGGGCTGACAGTCCTCAATGCGCGGGTTTCGTACAAGCCGCTCTGCGCCGCGGATGACTACACCCCCATCGTTTTGGCGGCCACCCGCCCCTATGCCGGGCAAGAACCTTGCCGTAAAGACAAAGCGCCCAGGTAATTCGGTAGCTCCTGACTGATCAAGAAGCCACTAGCTGTTCGCCGCCAAAATCAAGAACTGTCGTTTCGCGCACATCGTGCTTTAGCGACCATAGCCTCACGAGAGGTGCACGGTTCAACTTCCTTTTGCAGTGTGAACCGTGAGCTATCGATGATGCGCCTGCAGCATGAGTTGGATGCCCCGGCCGCATTGAATTGTCGGAGGATGCCATGCAAGACACGTCGATCGAAGCCGCCAGCATCCCGCAAACCGCGCCTGCTCAGGCGGGAAGCCCGTTTCGCCATATCATCATGGTGTGCAGGTCCGGGGCGGACTTCGCACGCCTGCGCCCAGCGTGGGAGGCACTGGCCGCTACGTGTCCGCCGAGCCTGGATTTCACTTACTGCGAAGTTGCTGCGGCCCGCGCCTTCGCGCTTGGCGAGACAGTCAGCGTTGTGCTCGTGAGCGACGGCACGGTGCTCGTCGCGCTCTGGCCGGTGATCATCGTGCGCCGGGGCGCGTACCGTGTTGCACGCGCGCTCGGCTGCGGGAACGACCAGGAGTACGCCGGCCCGCTCGTCGCCGATCCAGCCGATGTGCGCCTCTACGCGGCCGCCCTCGAAGGGTTGTGCGGCGTCGGCGCCGACGTGCTGGAAATCTTTTTTGTCGAACAAAACAGCCCGCTTGCGGCCGCGCTCGCCAATGTGCCGCAGTCGTGGGTGCTGCGCGCGATACCGGAGCGCTGGCGTCGCGTGGACGGCTACTCGATCGGCCTCTGCGCCTTCACCACCTACGACGCCTTCCTCGCCACGCGGCCGGAATCGCTGCGTGGGACGCTGCGCCGCTGCGCAAGACGTCTCGCAGAGCAGGGCGTAGTTGAGTATGGCTGGTGTCAGGACGCCGATGACGCCCGCGAGGTGCTGACCTGGCTCTTTGCGAACAAGCGCCGCTGGGCTCGCGCGCGCGGCTTCGATGCATCGTTTCTCATGGACGACGAAGTGCGTGACTTCTTCATCGACCTCGCGAGACGGATCGAACTCGTTTCAACGCCGCTCGTCTATTTCGTGAAACTGGACGGCACCCCGGTTGCCGCTTCGGTCAACCTGGTCGGACCGCGCAGCATCGAGTACTTCATCACGACCTACGACGAATCCTACGCTGCATGTTCGGTCGGCAATCTGATCGTCGACAGCATGGTGCGCTGGGCCCACGCGAGCGGCCGGGATTTCGACTTTCGTCCGTTCTTTTCGGCCTACAAGGCGCGCTGGACCAACCAAAAAAGCAGGTATGAGTCGCATTTCGTCATACTAACGTTGCGTGGCCGGCTCGCCGAACTGCCGCTCGCGGCGCAGCAGCTTCGCCGGGTCGTCAGGAAAGTCCGCGCGCTCGCCGGCGGTTGAGCGGCAACGCGACATTTGCCTTGCGCTATTCGGCTCGCACCGCCGCCGCAATTTGCGCCAACAACGCCAAATGAAGTTGCGAGAGGTTCGCGCCAACCCTGCTCCACAGCCGCGCGCTGCTGATCGCCGAGCCGCTGCCGGCGTTGGTGCCCTCGTCGAGAGTGCCGATAACCGGCCTTTGCGCGCGCCAGCGCGCAGTCGTGGAGGGCAGGCCTCGTTCCGTGAGATAGCGCGCCAGCGTTTCCCAGGACTATCTTGAGGCGAGCGAACGTAGCGTCCAATGGCAACGCAGGGCTCCAGATGGCGCTCGCCGAGGCGTGGGATGCTATCCTTCTCGACCTTTCACTGCCGGGCATGGACGGGCTCACGCTTTGCCGCAGGCTGCGGGAACAGGCAGGCCGGGACACGCCCGTGCTTACGCTGACCGCGCCGGACGCGCTCGGCGACAAGCTCGCAGAGTTCGTGCACGGCGCCGACGACTATCTCGTCAGACCGTCGACCGCGCTGAACCTGGTCGTACTGCCGATGCTGGCATTGCGTTACGGGCGTTTCGCGTCCGACGAGGCGATCGAAACCGGACCCGCGGCTGCGTGAGCCGGTTCCGGCTGGCGTGTGCAACGTGCAATATTGGAGAGACTCCTTGCCCGGCTTGAATCGATTTCTCGACGAAAAGAGACTCCGCCTGGCGTTCGAAGTGAGCCTGTGGTTCAAGGCCGCTTTCGCACTTTCGGAAATCGTTGCGGGTATTGCCACGTACTTCGTTTCCCAGCAGCGCTTTCTGACGCTCGTGATGTGGGTCACCCGGGAAGAGTTCGCCGAAGATCCCCACGATCTCGTCGCCAATTTTCTTCTCCATTCGGTACAACATCTTTCCGTCGGCACCCAGAAGTTCGCGGCCATCTATCTGCTCGCCCACGGCGTGATCAAGCTGTGGCTGATTATTGGCCTGCTGCGGGAGAGACTCTGGTATTACCCTGTATCAATGACCGTTTTTGGTTTGTTCATCATCTATCAGCTCTACCGGTTTTCGTTCACGCATTCGATCTGGCTGCTGCTCGTTACGGCGTTAGACGGCGTCATTCTTGCTCTCACGTGGCACGAGTACCGGTATCTACGAAGCGCCCGCAAGATCGTCATCGCGCGTTCGTGACGGCGTCCGCTCAGGCGCCCCTACCCTCGCCAAATTCCGTTTCACGGCTGCCGGCGCGCGAAAACTTTGGATGGTTTTACTGCAAGAACTGAAGTCACATATGGAAGCCCATTTATGCAAGCCATTGAAACATTGAATCGAACCGTATTTCTGGCACTCAACGCTTCGCCTGCAACGCCGGAATGGCTAATTGCCGCGGGCGTGCTCATCGCGAACTATGCGATTCTCCTGGTTCCAGTCCTTCTCGTGAGCCTGTGGCTGGCAGGCGGGGACGAGCGGCGAGCGCTTGCCGTGCGCGCATGCCTCGTCGGCCTGCTTGCGCTGGGCATCAACCAGGTTATCGGAATCGCGTGGTACCACCCTCGCCCATTCGCAATCGGGGTCGGTCACACGTTCCTCGCGCATGCGCCTGACTCGTCATTTCCGAGCGATCACGCCACCCTGCTTTCCGCGATCTCGTTCACGCTACTCTCTGCCGGAAAGCGCCGAACTGGATTGCTCGTACTGTCCGTCGATATCGCAGTTGCGTGGGCCCGCGTGTTCATTGGCGTGCACTGGCCGTTTGACATGGTTGGGGCGGTGATTGTCGCCTCGCTGGCGTGCATGCTCGGCAGTACGTTGTGGCGTTTCGGCGGCATGACCGTGACCCGCGCACTGATCACGGTTTACAGGAAAGCGCTCGCCATGACGATTGGTGAACGATGGCTTCGGCCGTAGTTGATACGCGCCATTGAAAACGCCGGTTGCCAATCGACGCAAACATGCGCCGGCATTTTCCCGGCGATACCGGGCGATCGGCGCTATCCGCCTCACTGCAAAAACCGCTTGACCTTCCCATTGTGGAAAGCTTCATTGTTAAAGCGTTCTTCGCACTGATGGAGGGAAAGATGGAATTCGAAGTGAAGGATATGTCCTGTGGAGGCTGTGCCCGCGCGATCACGCGCGCGGTCACCGGTATAGACCCTGCGGCCAGGCTCGATATCGATATTGCAGCCAAAATCGTGAAAATCGATTCCGTGCTGCCGCCGCAGCGGCTGGCCGCAGCCATCGAAGCGACCGGATTTCATCCAACGGTCAATTCGCCCTCGGCGGATTGACCGCCAAACCTCATTCTTTCAGAACTGGAGCTTTCGTATGCGAATTCCTTACTTCGCCCGATCGTTATTTGTGTGCGCCGGTATCGTCACGGGCATGATTGCGCTTCCCGTAGACGCTCAGGAGAGCAATTCAATGCCCGGGATGAAGATGTCCGCGCAGAATGACGCGGGAGCGAATGCGTCGACGCAAGGGTTCAAGGACGCAGACGAGAAGATGATGAAGGAGATGAGCGCGCCGCCCTACACCGGGAACGCCGACCAGGACTTTGTGGCTCACATGATTCCCCATCATCAGGGAGCAATCGACATGGCTAAGGTCGAGCTGAAATACGGTAAGGACCCGGAGCTGAAAAAGCTGGCGAAAAACATTATCAACGCCCAGCACGATGAAATCGGCTTCATGCAGCGGTGGCAGGAGAAGCACGGCGGCAAGTGATGCGGCACGGCCCGGCTCGTGGGCCGTCATCATTGCCGGGGGATTCCGTAGCCCCCGCGACGCAATGGGCACTCGGACTTCGCAATCTAATCGGGCACTGCCCCTGACGGTCTTCGCTCTTCCGTTAGCAGGGGCGGCCGTACGAACATGAAATAAAGGCCCATGAGGATAGTCGCAGCACCGACGGCCGCGAGAAGCCACGCGCACAGAGGCCGACGCACGGTCCCGCGCTTCGTGGTCACGGTATGCAACACCGTTGCCTCCCTGGGCAAGCAACGCTCCAACCGGGACAGACGCGACGGCCCGTCGTCAAGTCCGCGCGGTCCGTAGCCGTAGCGCGTTGCCGATGACAGAGACCGAGCTCAACGCCATTGCGGCACTGGCGATAATCGGGCTGAGCACAATCCCAAGCCACGGATAGAGCACACCAGCCGCAACCGGAATCCCCACGGCGTTGTAGGCAAATGCGAAGAACAGGTTCTGGCGGATGTTCTTCATCGTGGCAACGCTCAACGCACGGGCGCGCGCGATGCCGCGCAGGTCTCCCTTGACGAGAACGACGCGGGCGCTGTTCATGGCCACGTCCGTTCCTGTTCCCATCGCGATGCCAACATTTGCCTGCGCGAGCGCAGGCGCGTCGTTCACACCGTCTCCGGCCATGGCGACGACGTGTCCCTGCGCCTGAAGCTCCTGCACATGCTTGTACTTGTCTTCAGGCAGCACACCGGCCCTGACGCCATCGAGCGCGAGCGCCTTTGCCACGGCGTTCGCGGTGACGGGATTGTCGCCGGTAAGCATGACAATGCGCACGCCGGACGCTTTCAGCAGGCGCACGGCATCCGGTGTCGTGCCTTTCACGGGGTCCGCCACGCCGATGTAGCCAGCCAGTTCGCTGTCTATCGCGACATACATGACCGTTTGCCCCGCATCGCGCAGCTCGTCGGTATTTTCTTCGATCGACGAGCAGTTGATTTTCATCTCCTCCATCAGGCGCACATTGCCCAGCGATACCACGTGCCCTTCGATTTTTCCGGTCACGCCTTTGCCGGGAACCGAGTCGAAATCTTCTACGTGATTCGTGCCCGTTCCCGCTTCCTTCGCGTGCGTGATGATGGCCTGCGCGAGAGGGTGCTCGCTCGCACCTTCGAGACTCGCGGCGTATCCAAGCACCTGGGATCCGGAGCGGCCATCGAGCGCAACGACCGTCTGCACGCGCGGTTTGCCCTCCGTGAGGGTTCCGGTCTTGTCGACCACGACGGTGTCGACCTTCTCCATCAACTCCAGGGCTTCCGCGTCCTTGATGAGCACGCCTTCGCCGGCGCCACGTCCCACCCCGACGATGATGGATACAGGTGTAGCGAGGCCGAGCGCGCACGGGCAGGCGATGATGAGCACGCTGATGGCAACGACCAGTGCGTTTGCCAGCGCGGGCGCAGGACCGGCCACGGCCCAGACGACAAAAGAAGCGGCCGCAAGGCCAATGACTGCGAGCACGAACCACCCTGAGACCTGGTCGGCGAGTTTCTGGATAGGCGCACGCGAGCGCCCAGCCTCCGCGACCATCTGCACGATCCTCGCGAGCAGCGTGTCGGAGCCAACCTTCTCCGCGCGCATCAGGAACGTTCCGGTCTGGTTGACGGTTGCGCCGGTCACCTTGCTGCCCGCGACCTTCTCGGCGGGAATCGGTTCGCCGGTAATCATTGACTCGTCGACGCTCGACCGCCCATCAACCACCACGCCATCGACGGGTATCTTCGAACCCGGCTTGACGCGAAGGGTGTCGCCCACGGTGACGTCTTCGAGCCGCACAATATCTTCCGTGCCGTCGGGCCGGACACGAACGGCCGTGTGCGGGGCAAGCTGAAGCAGGTCACGGATGGCGCTCGACGTGCGTGAACGTGCGCGAAGTTCGAGCACCTGCCCAAGCAGCACGAGGGTCACGATTACCGCAGCAGCCTCGAAATACAGCGGCAGTTCGTTCCCGCTTCTGAACGCTTGCGGTAGCGTGCCGGGGAAGAAAAGTGCGAATACGCTGAACGCGTAGGCAGCAGCGACGCCCAGGCCGATGAGACTGAACATGTTCAGCCGCCGCGTGACAAACGACTTCCAGCCGCGTTGCAGAAACGGCCAGCCGGCCCATAACACCACGGGGGTAGCAAGCAACGCTTGAACGCACTGGGCCCATGACGCCTGTATCCAGTGGGGCAATGGCCACGCGCCGAAAAGATGTTCGAGTCCCGCGTCGATATCGAAGGGCAAAACCATTTTGCCCATCGTCATGAGAAGCAGCGGAATCGACAGCGCGAGACTCACCCAGAAACGTCGCGTCATCGATTCCAGTTCGACGTTTCGTTCTTCCGTCGCCGCAGGGGTAACCGGCTCCAGGGCCATACCGCAGATGGGGCATGCCTCCGGGGCCGAGGCACGAATTTGCGGATGCATTGGGCACGTGTAGATGACACCGGAACCTGGCTCGCGGACGCGACTGTTCTTTTTCTCCGTCGGATCAAGGTATCTATCCGGTTCAGCCTGAAATGTCCCCAGGCACTTGATGCTGCAGAAGTAATATGTCTGGTCTCGGTGGGTGAGGTGATTTGCCGAATCCGTTGTGACCTTCATTCCGCATACCGGATCAAGGGCTTCGGATACGCCTTGCGTGGCGACGGCGTGTTCGTCCACGGGCTCGACTCTGGCGTGGGCATGGGTATGCAGGTCTGACATCGTGAAGGCTCCCGGAATGACTCAATGCACGTGTACCGCGTCATCCCCCGATAATCTGGGAATAAAGCGCGGCGTGCGCGCGGCGTACTCTCGCCAGGCCTCGCCGAACTGCTCTTCGGCTTCCTGCTCCTCCTGCATGGCCAGCTTCACGTACATGAAGACCAGCACCGGGAACATCACGAGCGTCACGAGCGTCGGCCACTGGAGCAGAAACCCGAACATGATGACGACAAAGGCGGCGTACTGCGGGTGCCGAATCCTGGCATAGGGTCCGCAGGTCGCCAGCTTTCCGCTGCGCTGCGCGTCATATAGCACGTGCCAGGCCTTCGCCAGCAGGTAAAAGCCACCGAAGATGAAGGCGAGGCTTAGCAGATGCGGGAGAGCGAAATGTGGATTGCCGTGCCGGCCCGTCATCATCCACCAGAGGTGCCCGGAATCATGCGAAAACAGGTCGGTTTGCGGAAATCGGGATTGGAGCCACCCCGAGAGCAGGTAAACGGTGAGCGGGAACCCGTACATCTCCGCAAACAGGGCGACGATGAACGCGGAGAATCCGCCGAACGTGCGCCAGTCCCGCTTCGTCGAAGGCTTGAAAAAGCTGAAGGCAAAAATGATGAAGACGAGGGAATTGACAACAACCAGTCCCCACAGGCCGTATCCGCTAGCGGAATGAATCATGGCCGTCTCCTGATTGCTCCCGGTCGGCACTGTCCCGGTGCGAATGTTGCCCATGGCCATGGCCGTGGTGCATGAAGAGATGCATCAATGGGCATGAGAGCAGCAGCAGATAAGGGATCACACCGAGGAAGTGGGCACGATGCTCGGAAAACATCAGAAAGACCGCGATTAAACCAAAGACGGTCATCGCAATTGCCGCCCGTGACTTCCAGAAAGGGCGTGCGCCGTGTGGAACCTCGTCCATCAGAAATTCTCCGAAGTGAATTTACGTGACCAGCAGGACCCAGACACTGATATCACGCCGTGCGGCGCGCATCGCCACCAGTCATGTGCTGCCGCTGACGCAACTGCTCTGGCGCGAGCTTTTATGTCCTGCAGCCATATTGGAAATGTCTTCCTCAAGCTACCGGCTACGCGGCAGAAGATATTGATGCAAGTCAACGGCTTGACATCGAAAGGGGACAGATTGCCACCGTGTCGAGATGAGCGTCGCGTCCAATGCGAAACGGAGACGCTCATTGACCTGCATCAAAAGGGGCGGATGCCGGCCGCGTAACGTGAAGATCCTGGTCTGAGCGTGCGAGTGAGTGGCAGCTTGTCTGTGCCCTTTCGCGTCGCGCTCGTCAGCTCCTTGCGGATTGGAAAAATGGTGACACGCACGCTCAGGAATTTGCTCCTGCTGGCTATCGTTCTCGGGCTGTCTGGTTGCGGCTACAACACCATCCAGACCCAGGACGAACAGGTTACGGCAAGCTGGTCGGAAGTGCTGAATCAGTATCAACGCCGCGCAGACCTCGTGCCAAACCTCGTCAGCACGGTCAAGGGGTACGCGAATCATGAAAGAGACGTGCTCACGCGTGTGACCGAAGCTCGCGCACAGGTGGGTTCGATCAAAGCAACGCCGGAACTGCTTTCGAACCCGCAAGCCTTCGCCGAATTTGAGGCTGCACAGGGGCAGCTGACTTCGTCCCTGTCGAGGTTGCTGGTGGTCTCCGAGAACTACCCACAACTGAAAGCCGACGCGAACTTCCGGGATTTACAGGCGCAGCTCGAAGGGACGGAAAACCGCATTGCCGTCGCGAGGAATCGCTATATCCGGGCCGTTCAGGCTTACAACACAACGGTACGGTCATTCCCGTCCAACCTGACGGCAAAGGCCTTCGGTTTTCAGGAAAAACCCAGCTTCTCGGTCAGTAACGAAGCCGAGGTTTCGAAAGCGCCGCGCGTGGATTTCGGGACGCCGCCGGCGTCAGCGGGCGGGGTGTCCAATTGAACGTCGTGCGCGTGGCGATTGCACTCATCGTCGCACTCTTCTCGTTTGTCAGCGCTGAAGTTCAGGCCGATGTCGCTGTGCCTGTCTTGACGGCAAGGGTGACAGACGAGACAGGCACGCTCACGGACGAGCAAAGGGCGACCCTCGAGCAGACGCTGAAGGATTTCGAGGCCAAAAAGGGCGCACAGATTTCCGTCCTCATCGTTTCGACGACGCAGCCGGAGACTATCGAACAGTATTCGATACGCGTCGTCGAGCAATGGAAGCTTGGCCGCAAGAATGTCGACGACGGCGTTCTGCTGATTGTCGCGAAAAACGACCGGACACTGCGTATCGAAGTCGGATATGGCCTCGAAGGGGTGCTCACCGACGCCACGAGCAACCGCATAATCGACGAAACGATTGTTCCGCAATTCAGGCGGGCGGATTTCTACGGCGGCATCTCGTCCGGCGTCGAAAGCATCATGCGTGTTGTCGACGGCGAGCCATTGCCTGCACCGCCAGAACGAAGTTCTGGCGGTTCCAGGGGGTTGCTGCCGATACTCTTCATGCTGACCGTCATCGCAGGCGGCATACTGCGCACGATATTCGGCAGGCTGCCAGGCGCAATCGTCACGGGCGGACTGATCGGGTTGCTGGCGTGGCTCCTGTCTGGCGCCTTCCTCGTTGCCGTCGCTGCGGGTGCGATTGCATTGATGTTCACGCTTCTGGGTAGCGGAATGGGCGCCTATGTCGGCGGCCGGTTCATCGGCGGTGGGTCCGGCAGATTCGGTGGCGGTTCAAATCGCGACATCTTTCGGGGCGGCGGTGGCGGATTCGGCGGCGGCGGCGCATCAGGCAGGTGGTAATCATGGACTCGAAGCGACTTTTCAGACACCTCTTCATGACCCGTTGGCACGTCAATGCAGCCTTCCCCCGCCGTTCGCTTCATGCCATCGAGAAGGCAGTGCAGAAAAGCCATCAGGCGCACATTGGCCAGGTCAGGTTCGCGGTCGAGGGGGCATTACACAGCGCTGCGCTTTTCAAAGGGGTGTCTGCCCGCGAGCGGGCAATTGATATCTTCTCCCAGCTCCGCGTGTGGGATACCGAGTACAACAATGGCGTGCTTATCTATCTTCTCCTTGCTGACAGGGATGTGGAAATCATTGCGGACCGCGGTATTCACGCGAAAGTAGATAGCAGCGAGTGGGAGGCAATCTGTCGTGCGATGGAAGCAGCATTTCGACAGGATGCGTACCAGTCCGGCGTCCTGCGAGGTATAGAGCAGGTTACCCAACTTCTCGCGAAGCATTTTCCGGCTCACTGCCCTCCCCGCGACGAGTTGCCGAGTTCGCCGGTCGTCATGTGATGCCCCGATACCGAGGACAAGTCGCATTCACGCGGTGATCGGTGCACGAATCGCTCGCGGGCTCACCAGGTCGCAGCATGCTCCGGCGCAGTCCCGCGGACCCCTGCGCGCCGGCCCGCGACCATTTCCATCAGCCAGTTCACGACAAGCGCGGTATAGGCCCGCTGGCTGGGATCGTCCGATAGCCCATGGTCGGCGCCTTCGATGATCCGGTACGTGAGCGAGTGCGCCTGCAAAAAGGCCTGCAGATAGCTGGCGATCACGGTGTGCGGCACGATCTCGTCATGCTCTGATTCGACGAGCAGCACATCTCCACCAAAGCGGGCCGCCGCGCGCAACGCGCGATTGTCCGACGATGGCACGATGCGTTTGCGATACGCGACGAGATCATGCTCGACGTGCAGGGCGCGCTTCGGCGTGTGCCATCCTTCGTCGAGGTAGAGCGCCGGTACGCGCAGACCCAGCCAACGCACGGGGCGAAGTTCCGTCAGGATCGCTGCGAGATAGCCCCCGTAGCTGCTGCCGATCACAGCAACCGCATCGCGATCGACCAACGGATGGTCAACGAGCGCGTCGTAGGCGGCAAGCAGGTCCTGCAGATTGGTTTCCCGCGTCACCTTTTGCTGTTCATCGAGCGTACGTCCATGTCCCGTCAGATCGAAGGTCAGGCAGACGCAGCCGAATGCCGCCGTTTGCCGGGCGCGCTCGAGATACTGCTCCTGATTGCCGCCCCAGCCGTGCACGAAAAGAACGCCCGGCACCGTTGTCTTCGGTGCGAGCAGGGTCCCGTCGAGGTAGCCGTTCTCGACCTTGATCTGCACGCCATAACGTTCCGCTGTCATTTTCCGCTGCTCCGTTGCAAGGTATGGCGATCCACCGTGTAGTACTTCGTGATGGCGCCCGCGTGCGCATCGACGCCTCGATAGATGATGCAGGCGCCGTCGGGCACCTGTACGTCGTCTCCGTAGAGCTCACGTGTCGAGGCGCGCACCGCACATACCTGAGGGTACGCCCTGAACACGTGTAACGCGCCGAGCTCCGCGCCCGTTGCGCCGCCGACCCGCCACGACTGCTCGAGCACGCCGCAATGGCGCACGCCCTGCGCATCGATGCCCCAGGCGACGTCGTAGTTGCGTCTCGATGCGAAATAGCCGGCGTAGTCGTTTTGCACGGCGGCATCGAATGCGCGCGCCTTGCTGATCGCCTCACGGATATCGCTTGTGACCTCGAGTTGCGCAAGCATGTCGAAGCCGCCATGCACGACCACCAGGTCTGTGCCGCCATATACATGGTGGCCATGGTTGTTGAGCGTCAGATGCTGCACGCCATAGTAGCTCGCGACCAGATCGTCGAGCGTCACCTGGCCGACGCTCAACGTTTCAATGTCGTCCAGATGCCGTTCGACGACAATGCCTTCCGCTGCAAGCGCCTCGCCGCCGAGCGCGTCGAGTTCCGCATTCAGTTCATCCATATTGGCGACCAGTGCCTGTCCCGCTCCGCCGATCCCACAGGGCCGCTTGACCCGCACACGGCCCTGCGCCCAGAGCCTGCGCGCCGCGTTGCAGGCATCGTCGCGCGAAAACGCGGAATAGCCCGGCAACACCAGCGAAGCAATGTGTTCGCCGAATGCGCGCGACCAGCCAGGCGGCGAAGCCTGCGCGTCGTCGGGCAGCGCGTGTGCGATCAGCTTCGTCGCGACGAACGGAAACGGCACGACGCCGCCGAACAGATCGCGCACGGATCGTACCCCGAGCTTGCGCGCTTGCGTCAGCGTCAGCGTGTCCTCCGGGACCAGATAGCGATGCGCGGGATAGGCATCGCTCTCATTGAACTCGCCCGCAAGCGTCGTGCCCTTCAGTTCGGCGATCTGCCTCGCGAGCGCCCAAAGCGTATCGACCTCGTGACCGGTCCGATCCCTCGTGCGTGACCCACGATAGACGAGGACAACGGGCAGCGCTGGCTTCGCCGGCGATAAACGCGCCTTCATGTCGTCCTCCCCGCGCCGTGGCGCAATCGTCTCATATTGACACAGAGTCAGACTGTATTTCAGCCATGGAAGACATCACCCGGGCGCCATCACGCGCAGCACCGGGTGTCCGTCAACGTTCTTCAGCGGGAAATATGAACGGTGTGTCGCGGGGTCGACAGCGACCACGTGCGCGTTCGGTCCGAGCCGCCCTTCGCCGACGTTGGCTACACGCGGGCCCTTGACACTGAAAACCGAAACCACGCCCGCTTCCCCGGCCACATAGAGTCTGCCCGGTGCCGGATCGAACGCGAGTACGTCCGGGTCCTTGCCGATGTCAAACGACTGGACCACCCGCCGTGCTGCCATGTCGAACACGAGCAGCTTGTCGTTGCCCTGACAGGCAACGAACGCGAGGCTATCCCGCGAATCGACCAGCAGTCCATGGTTGTCGTCGGCTCCCTGGAGGGCAAAGCGGGCAACGATCCTGTCGACCGTCGGGTCGATTTCTGCGAGTTCGTTGCGTGACTGCACGTTGACGAAGATGTGACGTGATTGCGCATCGTATTGCGTGTTGCCAACCTCGCCACCAAGCGGAATCGTCGCGACACGCTGGTTGGTCCGGACATCCACGACGGTTTCCGTGCTACCGGTCTCGTCAGATACGTAGAGCTTGTGCACCTCGGGCGCGTAAGCCATCCCGTCAGGATAGTGTCCGCCAGGCATGCGCGCGACGACTTTGAATGTTGCTTCATCGATGGCCACGATCTCGTCCGTTCCCGTAGCCGAGGCATACACGCGCGATATTTCGGGAATTGCAAGTACGCCATGCACGGATGAAACGTCAGGAATCCGTGCGACCACGCGCGATCTGTTCACATCCACGGCAATCACCTCTCCGTCGCCGAGGTGCGCGATGAACAGCAGATGGCGATCGGGATCGTAGCTTGCGTAGTCAAGCCGCGTGGCGCGACCTGGCAGCGGGATATCTGCGACGTGCGTCAGTGGGAGATTGTTGACCTCCTGCCCGGCAGCGGGCGGAATCATATGCACCAGAACGCCCAAGGCTGTACACAGACCGAGGAGGACGAGGTACAACAAGACCGCCGGGCGCAAACGCCACTGTTGCAAGGTTTTCATGAATGCCTCCTGCGGCGCGACTGCCACCACTACGCGCATGGCGGTGCGATGGCGTCGCGCACAAATGGCCGCGCAGCGCGTCAATGCGCGATCGCGGCCTGCGCGTCCAGAGCCGCCTTGACACCTCTGGCCAGGTCGACGCCGATGACATCAGAAATTCCTCCTCGGACAGGGTGCACGAGTACGCAGCAATTTTTTGTTCTTTCGAAAACTGCGCTCCGGCTGGTCTCCTCACGCCTGCGTTGCAGGAATGAATTTCGATCATCGTTCTCAGCGATCCGGCTTGACGTGGCGGAACAGGAAAAGCAGCGACAGGTCATAGGCGATCTTGAGGGCGCCGCACGCGACAAGCGGTGCGCCGAGCCAGCCGATGCCGATAAGGCCGCCCGCCAGAGACGGTGCCAGTGAGGCAGCGAGGCTTCGCGGTACCGAAGTGAAGCTCGCAGCGGCGGGCCGCTCGGCCGGCGTGACGACAGCCATCACGTAGGCGGTGCGCGTAGGAACGTCCATCTGGGACAATGCGCTGCGCGCAAGCAGCAGCGCCAGCGTCATCGGCAACGAAGCGGCAAAGGCCGCGGCGATCAGGCACAGGCTGGCCGGGATATGCGTGAACACCATTGTGTTCAGCAACCCGATCTTGCTGGCGAGTGGCGGTGCGGCGAGCTGGGAGAGCGCGGTGAGCAGCCCCGCCCAGAAAAAGAACTGGCCTGTCGCACCGACTGACAGGCCGAAGCGTTGCATGAGCCAGAGTGACATCAAGGCATTGACGACCATGCCGCCGGCAAACGCATCGACGCTGAACAGCAACGCGAGACGCGTCACGATGCGCCGTGACTCACCGAGCGGTGCGCCCGGGCCGGAAGGCTGTGCACCGGAAGGCGGCAGGCGACGATAGAGCAGCCAGATCGCACCGCCCGTCACCGCATACACGATGAACATCGTACGCATGGCAGTCAGTTCCGCCATGTGTGCGTGTGCTACGAGCCATGCGGGCACGCCCGCTGCGAGTGAACCGACCGCTGCCGAAACGGCACCGACCAGGCTGTAGCGGGCGAATAGCGCCGTTCGTGCATCTCCCGTCGCCATCCCCGCAAGCCGCGATTGTTCGAGGGGGAGAAAAAGACTGACGTCGCCCGAGCTCGGGTTGAGCGTTCCGACAAAGGCAACGATGAGCAGCGGCAGCAGCGACGATAACCCCGCAAAGCCGAGGCCGGTCGCGACCATCAGTGCCGCGGCAAATATAAACATCCGCCGTGCCGCGAAGCGATTGGCAAGCACACCGACTGCGATCGTGGCAACAGCGGAGCCGACCAGCGTCGCGGTGCTGATCAGGCCGACATCGACCTTGGCGAACCCGAGCGCGAGCAGCCAGGCGGGTAACAGCACCGCGATGAAACCGTCACAGAAGCCCCGCAGTCCTCGGCTTACCAGCAGCAGCCGCGCCGCGCGGTCAGCGCCCGCTGGCAACACCCGTCTTGACATCCGGGCTGCCAGCGAAAGAGAGCGACCTTCCTCACGTGCGTTCATTGCTGCTCTTGCACCACGCATACAGCGCGTCGTAGACGATCATGCCCTGCTGCAACTGCTCATGATCGTCGGTGAAGTTGCGCGACAGGCCAATCGAGATGGCGTAGAGCCCGGTCGCCTCTGGCGCCAGATCGAGCCGCCCGGTATCGGCGCCCCGCACGATGCTGGCGAGCCTGATCAGCGCGGGTTCGTCCAGTTGATATTTCCGCAGGAAGGCATCGAAGCTGCAGAGTTCGCCGTGGTGACCGAGCTCGACGTCCGGCACGTCGAAGGGAATCGCCCCAGTCTGCTGAGCGAGGCGCTTGACCTCGTCGCGAGGCACGTAGAGGAACTCTGGTTCCTTGTCGATGAAACGGGCAATCAGCCACGGGCAGGCAATACGGTCGATTTTGGGCCGTTCGCGCGTAATCCATTTCATAACGCCTCCTCCCGTTCGCCCAGCGCTTTCATACGCCGTGTGCATGGATGAGCGGATAGACGGCAAGCCCGATGAGCGCCGCGGCGATCACGATGACTGGCTCCTGCAGCTTCTTGAAGCGCCACAGCAGCAGCACGGTTGCGAGCGCAAGCGCGACCGTCGGCCAGTCAATGATCGAGCGCCGCGCAATCACGATCACCGAGCCGGTAATGGCGCCAACAGCAGCGGCAGTGATGCCGTCGACGAATGCCTTGACGGCGGGCAGCTTGCCGTACTTCTTGAAGTACGGCGCTGGCAGCACCGTGAAGAGATAACAAGGCAGGAAGGTACCAAGCGCCGCCACGCAGGCGCCCGGGAGTCCAGCGACCAGATAGCCGATGAAGCCAACCGTGATCACGACCGGTCCAGGCGTAATCATGGCGACGGCCACGGCATCGACGAACTGCTTGTCGTTGAGCCAGTGATGCTCGGTGACCACGCCGCCGTAAAGGAACGGGACGATTGCAAGGCCCGAGCCAAAAACGAAAGCGCCCGCCTTCGCGAAGAACAGTCCGATCTGGCCAAGCAGTGGCCAGTCGAGACCACTGAGCACGCCGCTCGCAGCCGGCAGCTGCGCCGCTGCTGCAGCATTCAGGCCGCCCTTGCTGAACCATTTCGGCGGGGCAACGACGAACCAGTTGATGAGGCCGCCCGCAATGAAAAGCCACGCGATCTCCGACTCGGTGATGACGGTCACCGCCGCGAGTATCAGGTAGATCGCCCACAGGAGCCTGTTCCTGCCGATGGTCTTCGTGGTGAGCTTGTACGCGCTCATCGCGATGATTCCGACGACTGCGGCACCCACCCCGTAGAAGGCAGCCTGCATCCAGGAGAGCCCGCCGAAGTGGGCGTAGGCCCAGCCAAGGCCGACCACCATCAGGAATGACGGCAGCACGAACGCGATACCGGCCAGCGTTGCGCCGACGATGTGATAGTGCACGTAGCCCAGATAGATGCCGAGTTGGGCAGCCAGTGGTCCCGGCATCATCTGCGCGAGCGCCAGTCCCTCGCGGTAATCCGACTCGCTGATCCATTTGCGCTGATCGACGAGATCACGATGCATATAGCCGACGAGCGCCACCGGTCCGCCAAACCCGAACGTGCCAAGCCGCAGCATGTACAGGACCAGCTGGCCGAGCGTGTAGCCGGGTGCCGTCGCCGTCGTAGTGCTCACGATCGTCCTCCGGCGTCCCGGCCTTTTGCAGCGGTGACAAAGTGCGTGTAGAGCGAGTCGAGGACGCGACCCATTTCATCCAGCAGCTGGTCGTCATTTGACGCGCGCTCCCTCGCCCCTGCCATCACGGCTTCGAAACCAATGGCTTCGGGCACGGGGGCGCCGCCCACGTCGAGCGCGTGAACCATCTCGCCAAGCCGCAGCAGCGCGGGATCCTTGTCGAGACCAAAACTCGCAACCAGCACTTCGAACGTCACGCGCTCGCCGACGTGAGTGAACGCGGCGCCGTCGAAGTCGAAACCGAGCGCGCTGGGCGGGCAGGCACTGGGCGAGGTGAGCCAGATGAAGTTCGCATCGCGGTCGATGAAGCGCCGGATCAGCCAGGCGCTTGCGACGCGGTCGACCCACATATGCTGGCGCGTGGCCCAGGTGCGCCCCTGATAGTCGCTGACCGGGAGGCTTCGGATCGGCCGCTCGGCGGAATGGGGCTCACCCGGCGAAAGCACGGTATCGACCAGTCCGATGAAGTCCTGCCACGCAGCCTCGGCACGGGTAGCGGCATCGCCCGGGAAGAAGTCGATTGCGACGATGGTCTCGTAATCCTTGCGCAGACGCCTCAACAGCTTCGTGAGCTCAGCCGCTGACTGGCCGGAAACCGTCTTGCGTGCCTCCTTCAGCGCGCGCATGAACTCCGCATGGTCGTCAGTGCGGTCGAAAAGCGCCCGGAATTCCGCTTCCTGCGCCGTATCGAGGCTCGCAGCGCGCAACAGGTGCGCGGTGCCACCACTGTCAGCAATGGCACCCGCCAGTTCGCGCAGCATCTCCTCGCGCGCCTCCGTGTGAGGCAACAGATAAATGCCGTCGCGCAGCACCGCGCAGCCTTTCGCCTTCAGTGCGCGCCAGAAGCGCATTCGGGCAGTCGCGTTCTCGGTTGGCAGCGTCAGAACGAGGAGCGACCAGGTTGTGATATTTTCCATGTAGATTACCTTACACACACGTAGCTAAATCTACAAGTTAACTTTTGTGCGATCGTCGTTGCCACGCCGGAATGCGGGCAAGGCCGGTGGACGATCCACGAAGACGCCCCTTAGGTCCGGTAAACTGCCTGCCCGGATCTACCACCTGCGGAGCCTTCCCGCACCCCGACCTGTCATGAATTCAGAATCGGCGCAGCAGTTTTGACCGCCCTCAGCGCTGCAGCGCTGTTCGGCGCCGCGACGCCCCTCGCCAAAGGATTGCTCGGCTCGATGTGCCCGTTCCTGGTCGCACGATCTGCAGGTGTTTCTCGGCATGGTTGCGATCGTCGCCGGAGGCGTGATGCTGTCCCGGACGCCGGGGCGAGACAGGTGTGTCGGGCGGTGCCCTGTTGATCGTATCGATGTGGTGAGTAGACCCGAGGAGTTGCACCTCGAATCTCTCGCGGAACCGTACGTGAGACTCTCGCCCCATACGGCTCCCGTTATCCAACCGATACCCCGACGACACGCCAGTGGACAAACAATCTTCGACATAGCCAAAGAAGCCGCTCATCGCCGTCCGATAGAACGCCCCGTAGTAGTTCCACCACCCTTGTATCGTCGTGTTGCATTGCTGCGCAAGTTCTTCCAGCGTCGCCAGTGTGCGTCGGTGCAGTCTCCAACTTCGCACGGCCTGCCTCATCCGCTTTAAGACATCGCTGCTTACCGCTGGCAGAAGCTAGTAAATCGCCGTCGGTGTTTGCTCGATGCCGCTCTCGGTCTGAACGTAAAACCGAGAAACGTGAACTGCACGTTCGGGTGAATAGCAGTGCGATTGCTGTCCTTGCAATACACGATCTTCGACTTCTCCGGATGCATCGTCAGGCCACACTCTCCCAGCCGTGCTGCAATCGATTGCATCACGGGTTGCGCCTCCGCCAGACTGCGGCAATGAACCACCGCGTCGTCGGCGTAACGTGCAAAGGGCGATTGCGGCCATGTCCGCTGCATCTGCCCACCATTGCGATTAGCCATGCAAAGAACTTCGGATTGCTTTTCAATTTGTGTGTGCCCTATTGCGGATATACGGACGAGTGGAACGTGCCGGGCACGACGACCATCGTTCGCGCCATGCCCGACGACACCGTGATGGACATGAAGCTCGACGAACGTGGTGCAGTGATCTGACCGGCCGCGGATGGTAGCGACCATATTGCCCTGGTTACCTGTGGCATAGGACTCTCAGGTCACCGCACCGCTGGCCCTATGACCAACCAGTCCGCCCACATTGGCGTCGACCAGGATACCGACCGCGGTCGGACGCGCGGTGCACGAGCGTTGCCGGCGTGTGTTAAGAGCCTACGCTCATCACGTGACGAACGCGGCGACTCACGTCAATTGTCGGTCTGACCGCCGTCGCGGGGCGGTCCCCCTTGCTGTCGCTGCGCGTGCACCTCGCGATCACACTCCGCTTGCACGGCGATCGTCGCGTCGAGCGGGTCATCACGCTGCCGCATCAGCCAGTAGACGATCCCCAGTGCCACCAGCGCAAATGCAAGCGCCGCGATCTGGGCGGGCGCACTGGCCGGATCGAGAATGATGAATTTGCGGGCGATGGCCAGCAGCGCGACCAGAAGCACCGTTTTGACCTGCACGATGTGATCGCGCCGCGACATCACGCGCGTAATCGAATGTTTGAATTCCATTGCGATCAGCAGCGTCATGACCATCCCGAAGATGGTCTGATACACCGCGTGATCCAGCGGGTTCAGCGCGTCCGAAACCAGCAATGAACTCACCGCGCGAATCAACTGCCAGAGCGACACGAGGATAATGATGGAAATCACGACGCTCAGCACATGCGCGACAAGCTGCTCGAATCGTTCATAAAAGGTTAGCATGTCCCACTGCTGACGCAACGCATCGAGATCCTTGCGTAGCCAGCTTTTCTTACTTTCCATGATTTGACTCCCGGAGGGCCGTCGCTGCGCCGCGAGCGCACCGCACGTGCATGGATTGCACATGCGCCGTGCACAGTCCATTCGACGGTCGCGTAACGCACATGCTACGGTCCTCCGCGTTTGCGCGGCTTCTTTGTGGATACTGACATATTCAGTTATTGATAGCAGAGGTCGAACTATCTCGCGATTCTGATACAGGTTCCTGTCATGTATTCGAAGAGGTACTAAGCCTGAAGCAGCAGGTCCATGCACTGTACCCTAACGAGCGCAATATGGAATACGCTCAAGCGTGGCCCGGTCGCTTGAGTCTAGCAGGTCGAGTATCTTCGTTCTTGTCAGCTCTCCAGCAGCTCATCAGCTGCGGACACCGGCTTTAGATACGATACGGGCCGGCCTGGAGCAGATCAGTCCCTTGTGGCCTTTTGGGCACTTCTCCGAAGAGCAGCTTTGCGGCGCGCCTTCCCTTGATGCAGTCCGCAGAAGTGAGCGATTATCCGTACATCCCCCGGATCAGAGACTAGACTTAATGCATCGTCGGTGCATGCTCGCGCAAGAGGCACGTATGAGCTATTCAGTCCCGATTGGGACGTGCACCCGAGGGAGGCAGGCCGATGCCGAAGACCGTTCGAACCGCTGAGCAGATTCGCGACGAACTGCAGAACCGCATGGCGAAAATCGCCGCTGACGTGCCGGGAGCTTTGCGGGTGCGCATACCGCTACCGGAGCGGCACCCGCCTGACGCATCCGGCCGCAACTGGAACATGGTGCCGCTCAATGACTTCGGCGTAGATTGCGCACATCATGTCCAGAAGGTGATCGAAGACATGCGCACCGAGTTCGTGCTTCCAGATTGACGCCTTGATACGAAACCGGAGCCGCTCATGCAAAGGCACGTGTTTGAGCATCGAGGCTACGAGATCGCGGTACAGCCGGAGCAGAATGCATACGGCGCGTGGCAGGCGAAGGTGAGTGTGCGCCATGCCGATAGTTCCGTGGCCGAATTCCGTCTGGAGACAATTCAGCCGGAATGGCTTACGCAGGCGGAGGCGGTGCGCGACGGCATCGAATGGGGCACGCGATTTATCGATCACAAGCTGGAAGAGTCGCACAACCCGATGTGATGGGACCATCAGCGGATAGCGAACAAAATCCGGCAGCTTCTCGAAAGACGCCAAATTCCGATGTGCTTACGGTGCACTAATACGGCCAACCGCCGTTATCCCGGCGCGGCCGCCTGCTCGTGAAGCGCGAGAAAACGAAACGAAGTCGTGACGTCCTCAAAGGTGGATAGCATATTCATGGTCAGGATTTATGGACGCATGCGCAGCGCACATGGCTACGCGATACGCGACTTCCTGCATCGCTGCGACATACCGTTCGAATGGATCGAACTGGGCAGCGATAAGGAAGCTGAGGAACTGGCGCGCGTACAGCACGTTTCCGATTTCCGCCTGCCGGTCTGCGTCTTCCACGACGGAACGCGGCTGGAATGTCCGACCATCCGGCAAATCACCGAGAAGCTCGGCTGGTTTGCGAGTCCATCCCGTGAGGCCTACGATCTTGCGATTTACGGCGCAGGACCGGCGGGATTGAGCGCCGCGGTGTACGGTGCATCGGAGGGACTGCATACCGTACTGGTAGAGCGCTGGGCTCTGGGCGGACAGGCAGGTAGCAGTTCGAAGATCGAGAACTATCTGGGCTTTCCAAAGGGCGTGAGCGGCGCGGAGCTCGCTGAACGGGCGCGCGACCAGGCCATCCGGTTCGGCGCCGAAATCCTGCTCGCGCGCACCGGCGTGCGCGCGGAATTCCCGCCCGGCCAGGGCATCGTATTTCTGGAAGACGGCACGCGTATCACGGCGCGCACGTCTATCTGCGCGACCGGCGTGGCATATCGCACGCCAGGTCTGGCAGGTGAAGAGCGCTTTCTCGGTGCAGGCCTCTATTACGGCGCTGGCGCCAGTGAGGCCGCGCTGATCCATGGCGATGACGTATATGTGGTGGGCGGCGGCAATTCGGCGGGACAGGCCGCCATGCATTTTTCGCAGTCCGCCAACCGCGTCTTCATGCTCGTGCGGGACGCATCGCTCAAGAACACGTTGTCACAATACCTGGTGGATCGCATTACATCGGCGTCGAACATTGAAGTGCGCACGTGCGTCGAAGTTACCGCCCTCGCAGGCAGCGACGTGTTGCAGGAGATCACGTTGACCGATGTGCGAACCGCCCAGGCCCGCACGTTCAAAACGAACTGGCTATTCGTCTGCATTGGCGGTGTGCCGCAGACCGAATGGGCGAAGGAAGTCGGCATCGTCCGCGATGAAGCCGGCTATCTCGTGACCGGCCCGGATCTGCAGGAATATCCAACGGACCTGAAATGGCCGCTCGACCGCGCGCCGCTGCATCTGGAAACCAGCATGCCCGGCGTATTCGCGGCGGGCGACGTGCGCCACGCGTCGATCAAACGCGTGGCGTCGGCAGTTGGCGAGGGGGCAATGGCTGTGGCGCTGGTACATCGCTACCTCAATAGCGCTTGAGAAGCGCGACCTTGATCCGCGCGCGTCTGCGCGCACCCGTCCGAGGAGAACGATCATGACCCCTGGTTGCACGCACCTGGGCGAAGCCCTGATTCTCCACACGTCCGTCGACTATTGCGAGGACTGCGTGAAGCTCAACCAGCCGTGGGTACATTTGAGGCTTTGTCTTTCGTGCGGACACGTCGGCTGCTGCGATTCGTCGCCCAACCGGCATGCAAGCAGGCATTTTCACGCGACCGGCCATCCGCTGGTGCGTTCAATCGAGCCCGGCGAAACGTGGATCTGGTGCTATCGCGACGAAATCGTCGCGGGTGAGCTTGAATCCTGACGGCGAGGCCGCCCGCCCGGGCGGGCGGCCTTGCGTTCTTCCCTTCACTTCCCTTCAGCATGCCAGCGCGTCAAGCATGCGCCGGTGCCTGCTTCGACGCCTCGCTGGGCGCTTCCGTGGGTGCTCCTCCTTTCTGCACACGCACGGAGTGCGTACCCGAATCGTAGGTCATCGTGACCTTGTCGCCGTCGCGCACGTCGCCTCCCAACAGCGCATCGGCAAGTTGCGATTCCACCTCGAGACGGATCTTGCGTTTGAGCATCCGCGCGCCGAACTCGGGGTCATAGCCGATCTGCGCAAGATGATCGCGCAACGCGTCGTCGAACGACAGATCGATGTTTTGGGCCAGCGCCGTACGCCGTACGCGCGCAAGTTGCAGGTCTACGATACGGCGGATCTGCTCCTTGCCGAGCGCATGGAACACGACGACTTCATCGACCCGGTTCAAAAACTCGGGCTTGAAATGATGCCGCAGCATTTCCATCAACCGGTCGCGCAGTTCAGGATAGTCGAGCTGCTTCGCGTCGGCCTTCATGTTGTCCTGGATCAGTTGCGAGCCGATATTGCTGGTCGCGATGATGATCGTGTTGGTGAAATCGACCAGACGTCCCTTGCCGTCGGTGAGCCGCCCTTCGTCGAACAGTTGCAGCAGGATGTTGTGCACCTCCGAGTTCGCCTTTTCGATTTCGTCGAGCAGCACCACGCAATATGGCCTGCGCCGCACGCGCTCGGTGAGTTGTCCGCCTTCCTCGTAGCCGACATATCCGGGTGGTGCGCCAACCAGCCGCGCCACCGTATGACGCTCGGAATACTCGCTCATGTCGATGCGCACCAGCGCGCTCTCGTCGCCGAACACCGAAGCGGCTAGCGCCTTCGCGAGTTCGGTTTTACCCACGCCCGTGGGCCCAAGGAAGAGGAAGCTCGCAGTCGGCTTGCCGGCCTCTGTCAAACCGGCGCGCGAAAGCCGCACCGCTTTGGCGACGGCGGAGACGGCCTCATCCTGGCCGACCACGCGTTCCTTCAGATGGTCTTCCAGTCGCAACAGCTTTTCACGGTCCTCGGCCGTGAGTTCAGATAGCGGCACGCCCGTGAGCGACGAAACGATCTGCGCAATGTCTTCCGCCGTCACTTCCTGCGAACTGGTGCCGCGCTCCTTCTTCCATGTTTCGGTGGCTTCATGCAGGCGCTTTTGTTCTGCGACGAGCCGTCCTTCCAGTTCCTTGGCCTTATCGAATTGCTTTGCAGCGCTGGCCGCGTCCTGTTCCTGCTTGATGCGGCGGATGCTTGCCTCGACATCGTGCAATGGCTGCGGACGCGAATTCGACGAAATGCGCACGCGGGCGGCGGCCTGATCGAGCAGATCGATTGCCTTGTCCGGCAAAAACCGTGCGGCGATGTAGCGATCCGAAAGCTTTGCCGCTGCAGCGATCGCCTCTTCGGTAATTTTCACCTTGTGATGTGCTTCGAGCCGGTCGCGCAGGCCACGCAGGATCTCGATCGTTTCCTCGACGCCAGGCTCGGGCACCATCACGGGCTGAAAGCGCCGTTCCAAGGCCGAGTCCTTTTCAATGTACTTCTGGTATTCGTTCAATGTGGTCGCACCGACGAGGTGCAGTTCACCGCGAGCGAGCGCCGGCTTGAAGACATTGCCGATATCGAGGCCGCCTTCGCCGCCGCCCTGGCCCGCGCCGACAATCGTATGCAGTTCGTCGATAAATACAACCAGACGGTCCTGGTTCTCGATGATCTCATCCAGTACCTGCTTGACGCGCTCCTCGAACTCGCCACGATACTTCGCGCCGGCCACGACGCTATTGATATTCAGTTCGACCACGCGCTTGCCGCGCAGCACTTCCGGCACCTGGTCCTGAGCGATGCGTTGCGCCAGACCTTCGACGATAGCGGTCTTGCCCACCCCAGGTTCGCCGATCAGCACCGGATTGTTCTTGCGCCGCCGCGCGAGCACTTCAATGGTGGTTTCGATTTCCTTGTCACGGCCGATCACCGGATCGAGCTTCCCCTGGCGCGCAAGCGCGCTGAGATCGCGCGCGTACTTGTCGAGCGTGGGCGTGGTGGAGCGGTCTTCCATCTTGCCGTCTTCGGCGCCCTTACCGACCACCTTGACTGCTTTTTGCCGCATCGATTGCGGCGACAGCCCGAGCTTGCGCAGCAATTCACCTGCAAAGCCGTCTTCTTCCTCGATGAGCCCAATCAGAATGTGCTCTGGTCCGACGTAGCTGTGCCCCAGTTCCAGCGACGACCTCAACGCATTTTCCAGCGCACTCTTGGCGCGCGGCGACACGCCGATCTGCTCGTTGTCGCTCGGCTCCTTGCGGGTGCCACGTGGCGCGCTCTGGTCGATGGTCGTCTTGATTTCTTCGGGATCAAGCTTGAATTCGCGCAGGATTTCCTGCACCACATTGTTATCGGCAAGCGCCAGCAGCAGGTGTTCCGTATCGACTTCGTTCTTGCCATATTCGACCGCGGCTTGAGCCGCGGCTTGCAGGCGGTCCAGACCGCTCTGGCTCAGGTACGTCTGCAGGTCCACCGCTTCACGCGCCCGGCGCTGCCGGCGTGTGCGGCCGCCTGGGTGGCCGCCCGCTGAATCGACCATTTGCCCGCTGCCGGCGGCTGTACGCTGATTCGCGCCGCCGGATTGTCCGGGCGAGGGTCCGGTGAACCGGGTACCGCGGCCGCTTTCCATCTGCGGCCACATGTCGTCGAACAGACTGTCGAACAGTCCGCCGTGAAAGAGGGACTCGAGCGGCGACACATGGCGCTGATTACGCGTCATGAACTCCATGTAGTGCTCATTGCACAGCATCAGCTGACGGCGTTGACCGTTTTCGGTGATCGTGATCTGTGAGGTTGCGGGCTTTCCACAAACGCTGCACTCGGCCATGATGATCTCCTTTTTGTCCGTGCGGGCATTGCTTCCCGCGCGGGTAATGGGTGGGTGGAAAATATCTATTCCGCTGCTTATTGCGATGTCGCCTTGTTTGCATGCCGCGCCCCGCTCGCGCTGTACTCGAATCGAGGTAATACAGTGGACGGCGCGTCGATTGATCCGTTGTTCCCGTGGCACCCTGTTCCGCTACCCGTGCGCGCCGGCAGCAGCACCGCGCACATCCACGCGTTGGGCAACTGGCTCACCAGCCCTCCCGTGAGCGATTGCACTTCAAGTCCGCTCGCTGCTTGTTTCAGTTCTTCGTCGCTGCGAGGCAGCACTTCCTGGCGCTTGAGGATGGGTCCGGTTGCAACCAGTGTCGGGTTGTCGCTCAAAAGATTCCCGCGTGCTGCTCGATGCTGGGCGAGTCATCGAGACCGCGGAGTGCGGATGGGGTTATTTGATCTCAATGCGCCGCTTCGCTGCCGGTTCTCCGGCCGCTTTGGGGACGCGCAGCGTCAGCACGCCGTTTTCAAATCTGGCCTCTGCCCGATCGAGATCAACGCCCGCGGGCAGCGGGACTGCGCGCTGAAAATGTCCGAACGACCGCTCGACCCGATAGCATCCCTGTTCTTCGCTCGTCGATTCGAAGCGTTTGTCGCCGCTCATGATCAGCATGTCGTCTATCACTTCGAGTTCGACGTCGTCGCGGGTCATGCCCGGCAATTCGGCGACGATACGCAGTGCGTCGCCTTCATCGGTGACGTCGATTGGCGGTTGAAACTCGCTCGCGCTGAAGTCGCCGAACCAGTTTCCGAGTGGTCCACGGCCGCCGAACGGATCACGGATCAATTCGGTAAACAAATGAACCGGATCAGGCAGCGGCCAACTGGCAGGCGCAAGTGAGACCGGCGCTGCAGCGGCTTGCGCCGGAGCCCGGTTACCCGTTTGCGCGTCAGCCGGCTGTCCGTTTCGCGAGGCGCTTTGCTGACTGGTGCGCGGCGCACCGACGTGGCCGGATGCGCCTTTTTGCGCGTGCGAACGTAAAAATCGGAACGGATTCCATTTGTCGAGATCCAGAGGCATGTGATTCTCCTTGCGTGAGGTGCGCCAGTGCCAGGCTTGAGGCTGGACCACTCTGGAGATGACGGGCGGTCCATTCGACCTCCGTGATGCCGGGGCACGACCGGCGTGGCACCACCCGCCGCTGACCGTGTGACCCACGAGTGCCAGTGAGCGCTGCGTTTACGGATGCAATGGTGCGTGTGACTCTCCGGTAAGGTCGTCATGGTGCCAGGCACGCGCAGTGATGCCGAGTACGAACAGCAGCGCGCCCGTGATCAACGCATACACGCCGATCAGCCAGACGAGCGCTAGTGCGCCGGCGCCCGGAAAGAGCAGCACGAAGATGCCGAAAAGCCCGGAAAGCACTCCAGTCAACGCCAGCATCCACGCATTGTGCAGGCGCCGGTGTAGCCGCGTTGCTGCGATCAGATCGAATACGCCGGTAATAATCGCGTTTGCGCCGATTATGGCGACCAGCACAACGGTAGTAATTCCCGGCATCAACGCGGCTATCACACCGGCGCCGATACTGCAGATGCCGAGCAGCAAGGGCACCCACCAGCCGCCATGCGTCACGCGGTAGCGGATGGCCGCGACAATCGCGACAACGCCACCGGCGATTGCGTAGGCGCTAAAGAGGGTGATAAGCAGCAGGAGAGTGAGACCGGGCCAGAATAACGCCAGGGTGCCGAACAGCAGCGCTACAGTGCCACGAAGAATGAGCATCCACCAAGCGCGCCCAAGCAGATCATCCATGTGGGACTCCAGCTGTACGTCGGGTGATGAATTTCAGTCTAGGCCCCGTGAATCTGCGATTCTTTCGCGTTTCTGCCATGCGTTTCGCAATTCTGCGCTCATTAATTAGGGATGCTGATTGGCATCGAGACGGGCATTCGGATGCAAGAAAATAAACTATCCATCTCCGATTTCTATAGTTCGCCGTAAAGCGTTCTAACATGAACTTACGCCCCTCACAGTCCGGCATTAACCTGAGCCTTGCTGCCCGTATCGCATCGTGAACTCCAACGAAGGAATCTCAACGTTGCCCAAATCGAGCGCTGCAACTCGCGTGAGCGGTCGAGCCTCGGGGCTGTGGGCAACATATCCGACCTCGCGTGCAACCCCATCGCTTACGCTGTGTGATACCGGCGTAAGCGTCAGACTGTCGAATGCATACTGAAAGGGTGTACAGGTATGCGAGTTGCGATACAGCAGCGACTTCAAACGAGATGGGTAGCTTCCGCCTACATGACGAATCCGTCTTAAGCAGCCTTGAACCTGGCCTAAGCTTTCGTAACGCGACGAGGTAGCAACTAGCCCGCTTATCATGAATCAGGCTACAAGATCGACCCCGAATCATGGCCTACGCTGCCAGCCGATGAACGTCGCTTTTACCGACTGGCTAAATTTGATGCCGGGACTGCAGCTAGTTGTACCGACAGGTTCCACTGTCGTGCGTGCTGCGGGCTGCGACGACCTCGGAATGAGCCACTCCATCCTGATAGGTGCACCATTTGCCGCAGTTATTCCGACGAGAGCGACGCTGGCCACGACCGTTGACAGCGATCCCAATGGATGGGTTATCGCACTCGCATCAGGCATATTTTGGCAAGTCTCGCAAGAGGCGTTTTTGGCGGTCCCGAAATGGTCTAAGTCCTGGGATCCATTCGTACGCGAGGCCGTGGATACATTGGGTGCCTTGCATCACGCGGATCTCGTCGACGCTGCCTGCGCAGACGCTTTTGCCGATGTCATCTCGGTGCACATCGCTCTGCGTTACGGGCACTGTGCTGGTGGGGCCGAGCCGAACACGCCGCTTACGCGTCAAATGCTGACTCGCATTCAAGTTTTCGTCCATGAGCACATCGCCGAAACCATTTTGGTCGAGCAACTCGCAGTCCTGGTGCACATGAGTGCCTCAAACTTTGCACACGTTTTCAAAACGGCGACAGGCAAACCGCCCCATCTGTATGTGACACTCGAACGAGTGAAGTTTGCCAGGACGATGTTGTGCGAGGAGGCCATTCCCCTGGTTGAGGTTGGCGCGCGGGCGGGGTTTCAGACTCAGCAGCATTTCACCGACGTCTTTCATCGATATACCGGTATGACGCCTCGCGCATTCCGGCTTACCCACCGAAACGTCGTAAGCTGATTAACTTGGGAAGTTGCGAGCAGAACAATGACCGCGGGACTTCAACATGTCCTCGACAAGGCAACGCACTACTTGAAAGCGCAGAGATCCGTCACGTCCTGCAGGAATGAGGAAGAAGTGCGAACCGCAAGAAACTAGTCTTGATGCCATCGTCGTCGCGTCAATGGCCCCGGCGAAGTCCCAAGGTGCGCGCCGGCGGCATATGCAAGGTTGGCTGGCCCCGCAGCGGCTTTGCGGTGCGGCCGAGAGGCACGCGCGCGTGCACTGAGCATGAATTCAACCATCTGCCCGCGGAAGAGCCTCGGCTTGTTTCCCAGAGCAAAGGAGTAAATCGATGAGCGATCTAGTCGTTGTAAGTTTCAAAGGCGAAGACACAGCCGATCAGGTGCTGACCAAACTCCAGCAGATGCAAAAGGAACATCTGATCGACCTTGAGGACGCCTGCATCGTGGTCCGTAGCGCGAACGGCAAGGTACACCTCAAGCAAGCCGTCGATCTCGTCAAGATCGGCGCTCTCAGTGGCGCGGCCTGGGGTGGTCTATTTGGTGCACTGGTCGGGCTGGTGTTGCTCAATCCGCTCGCCGGGCTGGCCACAGGTATGGCCATTGGTGCTGGCACGGGCGCATTGTCGGGCGCGCTCTCGGACTATGGAATCGATGACGATTTCATGCGCTCGACGGGCCAGAACATTGAGCCGGGTTCGTCGGCGCTGTTCATCCTCGTGCGTCACGTGAATTTCGATAAGGTTCTGCCAGAGCTGAAGCCATTCGGCGGAAAGGTATTAAAGACGTCTCTCACGAACGATCAGGAGGAACGCCTGAGGAAGGCGGTAGAGAGCCTGAACAGCAGTGGTACGACAGCATAAGCATCGCTGCACTGCATCAGGGTTGTGATCTTGAATTCTGTTGAAGTTCGCATTTGGGCCGGATCGGCGTCCCGATAATTTTCGCGGATCATTCCGTGTGGACGTCGATCACATCGGCGCGCAGTTCGACATTGGAGAGTGATCACGCCTTCGCGAGCAGATTGTCAGGCACGATGCGGCCGAGCACGCGAGATGCGTGGTGTCCAGCATCTCCTGCTTCACGCATGCGCCGATTTGCGCTTCCAACGACCTTGATTGCATGCGCGCAACGCCGGTGCGATAGCGAGATTCCGCTGGTTCCCTTATGGAGCGCTATATGAAGATGGGAAGTCGCGTCGACATCCGGAAATCGAAAGTCGAGGCGCAGGAAGCGCCGATGACCGTGGATGAACAACTCGACGAAGCGCTCACAGAGACCTTTCCTGCGAGCGATCCAGTCGCCGTTCACCCCGAGCCAGAACAACTCGCGAAGACGTAAACTCAGTCGTCGTCGGCACTAAGCGGAATCATGTCGATGTGATCTGACGCCGACGCATCGACGCGTCGAAGCAGCACCTTTCGGGCCGAGTCAAAAACACAAGGAGCGGATATGCCTGATACCGAAATCGCGCCTGGAGAAGCCGGGCAGCGCGACGAGCAAGTCCCGCTGCGCAAGCTCTTCGAACCCGTAAAGGTAGGACCCCACAACTTGCGTCATCGTGTCGTGATGGCGCCGCTGACGCGTTCGCGCGCAAGCCGACCAGGCAACATCCCGACGCAGCTCAACGCCTGCTATTACGCGCAACGCGCAGCGGCCGCGCTCATCATCAGCGAGGCGACGCAGGTGTCGATGCAAGGACAGGGCTATGCATGGACGCCTGGGATCCATAGTCGCGAGCAGGTCGAAGGCTGGCGGCTCGTGGCGGACGCCGTGCACGAGACGGGCGGGTTGATGTTCATGCAGCTGTGGCACGTCGGACGCATATCGCACCCCTCGTTGCAGCCCGACGAAATGCTGCCCGTTGCGCCCTCTGCTGTTCGGCCGAAAGCGGAGGCGTTCATCGAGAACGAGCGCGGCGAAGGTGTCGTCGCGCCCTGCGTCACGCCTCGCGCGCTGCAGGTCGAAGAGATGCCGTATCTCGGGCGCCAATACTTCAGAGGTGCGCGCAACGCAAAGGCTGCCGGAATGGACGGCGTCGAAGTGCACGCAGCGAACGGGTATCTGCTCGATCAGTTTCTGTTGTCCGGCACGAACCGCCGCTCGGACGAATACGGCGGATCGAGCGAACGTCGGGCCAAGCTGCTATTCGAGGTGATCGAAACGGTTTGCGAAGTGTGGGGGCCGGAAAAGGTCGGCGTCCGGCTGTCCCCTCTCGGCACCTTCAACGACATGCATGACGACGATCCCGAGGCGACCTTTTCTTATGTCATCGAGAAGCTCAATCGATACGGGCTGGCTTATCTGCACATCGTCAATCCCGCGCTGGCGGCAACCGGTGAGGATGTCGCTTTCACGGCGCGCGCGAAACGCATGAGCGAGATGATACGCCGCACCTACCGTGGCGTGCTGATGGTCGCGGGCGGGTTCGACGGCGGCAGTGCGGAAAGATGGCTCGAGGACGGCAACGCGGACCTGATCGCGTTCGGACGCTTGTTCATCGCCAATCCCGACCTGCCGGAACGCTTGCGGTTGCACGCTCCGCTCAATTCGCCGGATCCGTCCACGTTCTATGGAGGCGGCGAGCGCGGATATACGGATTATCCGTCGCTCGCGCAGGAACGAGGGGAGGCCCCACGGTCCGTCATCGATGGGCGTTGGAGATAGAGTGTCGCTGACCCGCGAGCTCGCTAGCGTGACTCGACGATTTGCGATGGCCGCCGAGCCGGCGACCAATCACACTGAGAGGCGCATCATGGCTGTCACTACCTGGATTGTCGTTGCCGACGGCAGCCGTGCTCGAGTCTTCGAGACACTGGGACTTAAACTGGACTTGCGGGAAATCGAAGACCTCGTCAATGTCGTCCCTGATGGACGGACGCTGAGCGAGAAGGATCGCGAAAAATTCGCCAGGACCGTCGCCGACTACATCGAACAAGGACGGCTCCATCAGCGGTATCAGCGATTGCGCTTAGCCGTCGAGCCGAAGTTTCTCGGGATGCTGCACGCGCATCTGAGCGAGGGGACGCGTCACTTGATTTTCGAAGAGATCAACGAAGATCTCTCGGCCCTCGATGCGCGCGAAATTCAAGCGCACCTGCGAAGGCATTAACGGCGACCTGCCCGGTCATGACCGCATTAAATGAGTCATCCATTGATGTAGCTTGTTCCCGCGGAGGTTACCGCCCCATCTTGCGTGTGCCCTTTTACTTAGTCGGCCCTGAAAGTTCATGTTAGCCGCCGAGCAACTTATGCCAGACGCCATCACAGGCGGCGTCGATCCTCGCCGCTCCAGTTCGTATCGGCTGCAATCATGACCCCTCGTCTGCTATTTCTTGCGCTCCTTCGCGCCCAGTATGCCGGGGCTGTCCGTTGCTCAGCCATTGCTTGCCTCACCAGCGTGCCCAAAGTGTGCCTCATCCGGATGCTGCTGGTCATTGGGGGCGCCGGCGGCGTCGGCTCGATACTGATCCAGCTGGCGCGCCAGCTGACCGGCCTGACCGTGGTCGCCACCGCATCGCGGCCGGAAACACGGGAGTGGGTGCGCGAGCTTGGTGCGCACCATGTGATCGACCACACGAAGCCGATGCCGGAGCAGTTGCGCGGCCTTGGCATCGACGAGGTCGATTACGTGGCGAGCCTGACCCACACTGACAAGCACCTGGTCGAAATTGCCGAGATGCTGGCGCCGCAGGGCAAGCTGGGGCTGATCGATGACCCCGTGTCGCTCGACGCGCCGATCCTCAAGCCCAAGAGCCTCTCGCTGCACTGGGAATTGATGTACACCCGCTCGATGTACCAGACCCCGGACATGATCGAGCAGCACAATATTTTGGTCCGGGTCGCCGAGCTGGTCGACGCCGGCGTGCTGCGCACGACGCTGGCGGACCATTTCGGCACCATCAACGCGGCCAATCTGCGCCGCGCCCATGCCTTGCTCGAGAGCGGCAAGGCGCGCGGCAAGATCGTGCTGTCCGGCTTTTGAGATTTTGAGAAACGCGCCATGAAAACCAAAGCTGCCATCGCATGAATTACACAATGAAAACTCTGCTTCTTCAACAGGCGGGACCGGACTACACACTGGTGCCCGCAAATGTTCTCATCCCCACGCCCGGCTCGGGCGAAGTCCGCCTGCGAGTGACGGCCTCGAGCATCAACCCGGTGGACTACAAGTTTGCGCGCAATGGCGCCGGCCTGGCCATGCCCCACATCCTGGGCATCGAATCGGGCTGCCGATCAGAGTGTCCTCGCTTTCTTAACCATGCGTCACTATGATCAATACACCTGGTGCGGAGCACGTATCTTTGTCCGTCACCTCAGTGCGTGCAACAGGAGCGATGTCATGGTCAAGACCGCGTTGTTCGTCCGGCTGGAAGCGAAGCCGGGCAGGGAGCAGGAAGTAGAAGCCTTTCTGATGGGCGGATTGCCGCTCGTCGAAGCGGAGCCCGCAACGATCGCGTGGTTCGGCCTGCGCCTCGGGCCGTCCACGTTCGGCATCTTCGATACTTTTCCCGACGAAGCCGGTCGCCAGGCGCATCTCGCGGGCAAGGTCGCCGAGGCGCTGATGGCGAAAGCCGCAGACCTTCTTGCCAGGCCGCCCGAAATCGCGCACGTCGACGTGCTCGCGGCGAAGCTGCCCGGCTAGCTGGCCTGCGGATTGCCGCTTCCGCGGCGGATGAACTCCCGTCCGAAACCCTCCCCCGAAACCGCGCGCGATGGCTTCGTGCGCGTTCGCGGCGCGCGCGAACACAACCTGAAGAATATCGACGTCGACATTCCGCGCGATGCGCTCGTTGTATTCACAGGCGTGTCCGGCTCCGGCAAGTCGTCACTTGCGTTCGGCACGCTCTACGCCGAGGCGCAGCGGCGCTACTTCGAGTCGGTCGCGCCTTACGCGCGCCGGCTGATCGAACAGGTCGGCGTGCCCGAATTCGATTCGATCGAAGGACTGCCGCCCGCCGTCGCGCTTCAGCAGCAGCGCGGCACGCCGAGCGCGCGCTCGTCGGTGGGAAGCGTCACGACGCTTTCCAGCCTCGTGCGCATGCTGTACTCGCGCACCGGCAGCTATCCGCCGAAGCAGCCGATGCTCTACGCCGAGGACTTCTCGCCGAACACGGTCCAAGGCGCCTGCCCGACGTGCCACGGGCTCGGACGTGTGTACGAAGTCACCGAAAAGTCGATGGTCCCCGACGACACGCTCACGATCCGCGAGCGCGCGATCGCTGCGTGGCCCCCCGCTTGGCACGGGCAGAATCTGCGGGACATCCTCGTTACGCTCGGCTACGACGTAGATATTCCGTGGCGAGAGCTGCCGAAGAAGGACCGCGATTGGATCCTTTTCACCGACGATTCGCCCACGGTGCCCGTCTACGCCGGCTTAACGCCCGAGGAAACGCGGCTTGCGCTCAAGCGCAAGATGGAGCCGAGCTATCAGGGCACGTTCACCGGCGCGCGCCGCTATGTGCTGCACACGTTCGCGAATACGCAAAGCGCGCTGATGAAGAAACGCGTATCGCGCTACATGATCGGCCGGGAGTGCCCGGCATGTCACGGCAAGCGATTGAAGCGCGAGGCGTTGTCCGTGACGTTCGCCGGACTCGACATCGCCGCGTTCTCGCAGATGCCGCTCGCGCGCCTCGCCGACCTGCTCGCCCCGATCGCGCGCGGCGAACTGCCCGCGCACACCCACGGCATCGACGGCGACAGCGCTATCCTTGGCAAGCAGGCGATGCGCGAAGCGACCGAGAAACGCGTCGCAGCGGGCGGCTCCGCGCACAAGGCGGCGCCGAACGTGCGGCGTACGCCCAACATGTCGGACGAGAAGCGCGTCGCAGCGCAGCGCATCGCGGAGGAATTGCTCGAGCGCCTCACGACGCTGATCGACCTCGGGCTCGGCTACCTCGCGCTCGATCGCTCGACGCCTACGCTTTCATCGGGCGAATTGCAGCGCTTGCGGCTCGCGACGCAGCTTGCCTCGCAACTATTCGGCGTCGTGTACGTGCTAGACGAGCCGTCGGCAGGATTGCATCCTGCCGACGGCGAAGCGCTTTTCACGGCGCTCAAGCGGCTGAAGGCGGCGGGCAATTCGCTTTTCGTCGTCGAGCACGATCTGAACATGATGCGACGTGCGGACTGGCTCGTCGATGTAGGCCCGGCCGCGGGCGAAGCAGGCGGTCACGTGGTGTACAGCGGGCCGCCGGCGGGGCTCGCGAAGGTCGAAGCGTCGCAGACGCGCAAGCATCTCTTCGGCATGCACAAGCGTGCCGCGCACGCTCCGCGCACGCCTTCGGGCTGGTTGCGGCTCGCGAAAATCACGCGCAACAATCTGCACGGACTCGACGCGGCGTTTCCGCTCGGCTGCTTCACGACCGTGACCGGCGTATCGGGCTCGGGCAAATCGAGCCTCGTCAGTCAGGCGCTGCCGGAGCTCGTCGCGGGTCGCCTCGGCCGCACGATCACACCGGACGCCGACGAAGAACTCGACCCGCTCCTCGCCGCCTATACACAGCCCACGGGCGGCGACATCGTCGAAGGAATGGAGGCGGTCCGGCGGCTCGTGCGCGTTGACCAGAAGCCGATCGGCCGCACGCCGCGCTCGAATCTCGCGACCTACACCGGCCTCTTCGATCAGGTGCGCAGGCTCTTCGCCGAGACGCCGGCCGCCCGCAAGCGCCGCTACGACGCGGGCCGCTTCTCGTTCAACGTCGCGAAAGGCCGCTGCCCGACGTGCGAAGGCGAAGGGTTCGTCAGCGTCGAACTGCTGTTCCTGCCGAGCGTGTACGCGCCCTGCTCCACCTGCCACGGTACGCGCTACAACGCGCCGACGCTCGAAATCGAATGGCGTGGCAAGAACATCGCGCAGGTGCTCGGGTTGACGGTCGATGCCGCCTGCGACTTCTTCGCCGACGAAGCGCAAGTCATGCGCGCGCTGCAAGTGCTGCAGGACATCGGCCTCGGTTATTTACGGCTCGGACAGCCCGCGACGGAGTTATCGGGCGGCGAAGCGCAGCGCATCAAGCTCGCGACCGAACTGCAGCGCGCGCAGCGCGGTGACTCGCTCTACATCCTTGACGAGCCGACGACAGGCCTCCACCCCGCCGACGTCGACCGTCTGATGACGCAGTTGCAGGGACTCGTCGACGCAGGCAACACGGTGATCGTCGTCGAGCATGACATGCGTGTTGCGGCGCACAGCGACTGGCTGATTGACATCGGACCTGGCGCGGGCGACGACGGCGGAAGGACGGTTGCGTGCGGCCCGCCTCGTGAAGTTGCGAAAGTGGCAGAAAGCCGCACGGCCGCCTATCTGCGCGATCGTTTGCCGTAAACATGAAAACAGCGGTCGAGCAGCAGCCCATGCAACTTGTTCCAGACGCCTGCCTTCTGCCACGCGTTTAGCCGACGCCAGCACGCTTTCGGGAAAAGGCATTCGATCGCGTGAAGGCCTGCTCGGTTTTCGAATGGGGGATCCGATTTCAACAGCGTCGAATCCGTTACAAGTCTACGTTTGCCGCCATCGCAATTACACGTCTCGCCATCCGGATGTTCGCATAGTCGACCAGTTTGCCATCGATCTGAACGGCGCCACGTCCGTCGCGCTCCGCTTCAATGAGCGCCGCTACAACACGCTCAGCCTGGCAAAGCTCGTCGTCGCCAGGAACAAAAGCGTGGCGCGTCGCATCGATCTGGCAAGGATGAATGACCTGCTTTCCATCGAACCCCATTGTTGCAGCCTTGATAGCCAGTGACGACGTCAAATCGCGATCATGAAACGCTCCGCAGGGCCCATCGATTGCTCTCAGGCCGTGAGCGCGCGCCGCGACCAGGATACGCATCATCGGATAAGCCCACATATCGAGCGCCGTGCTTGAGTAATCACCTTGCGCAGAGCGCGCGGTCAGACGGTAGCCTGGATGTGAAAGCCCGATATCGACACCTTTTGCCCCAATCGATGCCGAAAAGTCGCCTACGCCAAAATGCAGTGACTCGATCAATTCCGAATGTCCCGCGATCTGCTCGCAGTTCGTAAGCCCGAGAGCCGTCTCGATCATCACTTCCAGACCGAGTGGCACCCTCCCACGCCTGCTGTGCAGGTTGATCAGTCCGACAACGCTGTCCACGTCGGCAGTACACTCAACCTTTGGAACGAGAAGCGTGTCCAGCCGCGGCGCGAACATCGACAACTGCGCCACCTCTCTTTCGACGGTCGCGCTCGCCGGAATATTGACGCGCACGCTTACAGTTTTTTTCCCCCAGTCCAGCTCGTTGATCGCCGCGATAGCGCCGAGGAGCGCGGTCTCCTTTTGAGCTTGCGGCACGGCATCCTCCAGGTCGAGAAAGACTGCATCCGCCGAACTGCGGGCCGCCGATTCGACCATCCGACGCTGATGGGCCGGTACCGCAAGAAACGTTCTTGTAACACGCATGGAACTATGATCCTCGTACGGTTCAGGGGTCGGTCAGGCGATGCGCAGGCGGGACGGATGCAGTCCCAGCTCCCCAAGGATGTCGTCCGTATGCTCGCCTACATCGGGCACGCTTTTCATCGCTGGCGACAGTCCGTCAATAATGACCGGCGGCAAAAACACCTCAAGTGGGCCCTCCGGACTCCCGATGGACGCCACTCGCCCGCGTTCGTGCAACTGCGGGTGCCCGAGGAAATCTTCGACTGTGTTCATGCAGCCATTGGCGATGGCCGCTCGTTCGAGAAGATCCCCCAGCTCTGCGCTCGTCCATTTGGCGAAGTACTGGTTGATCAATGCTTCAAGGGCATCGCGATTGCGCACGCGATCCGGGTTCGACGCGAAGCGCGGGTCGGTGCGAATATTCGCATCACCCAGCACTTTTTCGCAAAAATTCCGCCACTCCCGCTCGTTCTGGATTCCGAAGAAAACCGTCTTGCCGTCGCCCGCGATAAATGGCCCATATGGCGCGATAGTTGCGTGACGAGCGCCGGAGCGCTCGACGGGCTTGCCACTGTCGCGTGTGTAGTACGCAGGGTAACTCATCCACTCGGCCATAGCATCGAACAGCGAGACTTCCAATGCGGTGCCCCTGCCTGTCCGCTCGCGCCGATAGAGCGCAAGCAAAATGCCATTCAGCGCATACATGCCGGTTGCGATATCGACGATAGACAAACCGCACTTTACCTGTTCATCGGGTGTGCCATTGATCGACAGGAAGCCGGTTTCGCATTGAACCAGCAAGTCATAGGCCTTCTTCTTTGCATACGGTCCCGTCGAACCATAGCCCGAGATGTCGCAGGCTATGATGCGCGGATAGCGCTCAATGAGTGACCTGGCGTCGAGCCCGAGTCGCTTCGCGGCGCCAGGCGCGAGATTCTGAATGAACACGTCCGCGCGTGGCAACAATTCTTCCAGTACCTCCTGCCCGAACTCTGACTTCACGTCTAATGCCAAGCTTTCTTTTGAGCGATTTGCCCAAACAAACTGACTCGACATGCCGTGCATCGCCTTGTCATATCCGCGGGCAAAATCGCCGCTGCCCGGTCGTTCAATCTTGATGACACGCGCCCCCCAATCGGCAAGATGCCGACTGGCGAGCGGAGCAGCGATTGCCTGTTCGAGCGAAACCACCGTGATGTTATCCAGGGGAAGGTTCATATCCGACGCTTTCTCAGTTGGTTGACGACTGTCTAATGGGCTGCCTGATTGATTGCACCCAACTCACCGAGAAAGTTTCTCGCAGGCGATGCGGCCTGTGAATCATCGATTTCCGAATGCCGCGTTCGCGATTGAAGACTTGCACCGATGATCGAACGAACGGCCGAATCTAGTACATCGTTTCAGGCAACCCGATTCAGGGTGCGTTGCTCCAGAAAGCTCTCCACGTTGGCGCAAACCGCACGCGCAAGCGTCTCGACAGCGGATGAGCTTGCCCATGCCACGTGCGGCGTCAGCAACAGATTGTCCGGCTGACCGGTGACGAAGCGATGCTGCTCGTGCGGTGGTTCAACCTGCAACACGTCAAGCGCCGCACCGGCGATGGTTTGCCTGAAAAGCGCGGCCTCAAGCGCGCGCTCGTCGATGAGCGCGCCGCGCGCCGTATTGATCAGCACTGCAGTGGGACGCATCATCGAGAACTCGCGCTCTCCGATCAGACCTTCAGTGTCAGCTGATAGAGGGCAATGCAATGAGATCACGTCGCTGGCGGAAATCACCGTGTCAAACAAGGTATAGCCTGGCCGCGCTTCAGTCCTGCCCTTACGCTCGCTTGCCAGCACTCGCATTCCCAGTGCTGTCGCTATCCGCATAACCTCCTTGCCGATCGCGCCCAAGCCGATCAGACCGAGCGTTGCACCGCGTATGTCGCTAATGGGCGCGCCGTGAACACAAAATACCGGCGACGCGGTCCACGCAGACGAAGCGGCCAACTGACTGTAGGAAAGCATTTTCCGCCGCAACATGAAGATGCAGGCGATTACATGCTCGGCGACGCTCAATGCAGCATACGCAGGCACATTGGACACCTGAATACCGTGTTCACGACACCAGGCTAGATCTACGCTGTCACTACCGCTGGCCGCAATGCAGATGTACCGGAGCCGCGGAAGTTGCCGCAGCGTGTCAGACCGAAGCGGAACCTTGTTGGTGATGGCAATGTCGGCGTCTGCCAGCGCATCGACAAGCTCATGCTCGCGGGTACTGGGGCGCTCTGTCCAGCGGTCGGATGACCGGGGACGAGGTACTGGCACAGGCAACGTTGCACTGTCCAGAAAAACAATATGGCTCATGTGAGTAGGATCCCCAACGTTCGGTTAGGTCTCCGGTCCCTGAATCAGACCGGGGTGTGGAGATTGCAGATGGCGAACGAAATTTTGCGCACAACGCGGCAATGCATCGAAGTCACGGTAGCCGATCAGGCTCTCAAGCTTCGTCCACTCATCGCTAAAGGGGACGATCTTGTAGCCATAGCTTTCATCCGGCGTTTTCACAGTGACGTCAGACATGACTGCCAGGCCAATTCCGGCGCGCACCATGGTGCGCATGGCATCGAAGCTCGTTACCTGCAGGCGGACACGCAACTTGCGCTGCAAGTCCGCGGCACACGACTGCATCATCCGGAAAATCAGGCTGCCTTCGTGGAAGGCAATCAGATCGTAATCGAGCGTCTCGGCGAAGGAGACTTCACTTCGGTCCGCCAGCGGATGCTGCAAGGGAACCACGACGACGAGGTTCGAACGTCTGAACGGATGCACTGTCAGTCCAGCCGTCGAGACACCAGACCAGAACACGCCCAGATCCGCGAGACCGTCGCGCAACGCACGAACGATGAACGGGCTGCTCCATTCTTCGAGATGAACATCGATCTGCGGATAGGCTTCGAGGAAGGTGCGAATGGTCGGGCCAAGAAAACCGACAATCGCGGTGCTGTTTGCGAACACACGGACTTCGCCCTTGGAGCCGTCGCCGAATTCGCTCATCTGCGCGCGCATGCGCGCCATCACCAGCATCATGTCCTTCGCGTGCGTCACGAGTTCCAGTCCGGCAGGCGTCGGCCGAACCCCCACGTTGCGGCGCTCGAGCAATTGCACCCCGAGCGCGTCTTCGAGATCGCTGATCCGCTTACTGACGGCGGAAGTCGCAATGAAGTGACGCTCGGCGGCCCGCGCGAAATTGCGTTCTTCAATAACAGTCAGGAATATATTTAACGTTACAAGATCAATTCGCATGCAGATTGCTCCGGCAACGCGAGTTGGGTGCGCAAGGCACGGTCCCGGTATTCAGGCCTGCGCACCTGACGTGTGCCCTCAGCCGTGATTAAGAGTGATCGTCTTCAGGGTCGTAAAGCTCAACAGGCCCTCCATCCCCTTCTCGCGACCATAGCCGCTTTGCTTTACACCGCCGAACGGCAACTCTATGCCTCCGCCTGCGCCGTAGCAATTGACGAACACCTGGCCTCCATGAAACGCGTGAGCCAGACGCATCTGGCGGCCGCCGTCGCGCGTCCAGATACCCGCAACCAGACCGAATGCCGTGTCGTTCGCGAGACGAACGGCCTCCGCTTCATCCGAAAATGGCATTGCAACCAACACAGGACCGAAGACTTCGTCCTGGGCAAGCGTGTGCATGTGGGGTACGTCGCGCAAAAGCACAGGCGGCTGAAAGTACCCTCCCGGCGCTGCATCCGGCGCAAGCTTCGCAGTCGCGGCAACGCGGATCTTGTCAGCATCGGCCCTGGCAAGGAAGGTTTTTACCCGATCGAGCTGGGTTGCGTTGATCAACGGCCCGCAATCGTAGTTTCCTTCCGCTGGGCCGGCCGTAACCGCTTCAAAGCTGCGCGCCAATCGTTCGACAACTTCCTCATAACGCGAAGCCTGCACCAGCAAGCGGCTACCGGCGGAACACGTCTGCCCGCTATTCTGCACAATGGCATTGCGAATGACCGGTAATGCGGCATCCAGATCGGCGTCGTCGAAGACGATTTGCGGAGACTTCCCGCCGAGTTCGAGCGTCACGGGGCAATGGTGCCTGGCTGCCGCCTGTGCGACGGCGGTGCCCGTTGCGGGAGAGCCCGTAAACGAGATATGCGCGATGCCGGGATGTTCGCTGAGCGCGACGCCAGCTTCACGGCCGTAGCCCGTTACGATGTTCAGCACACCTGCGGGTAGCCCCGCTTCGGCTGCAAGCTCGGCCAGTTTGAGATACGAGAGACAGGCGTCTTCGGCCGGCTTCACCACGCTTGTGTTGCCGGCCGCAAGCGAAGCCGCGACGCTGCGTCCGAACATCGCGGCGGGATAATTCCATGGAATGATATGCCCGGTCACGCCATGCGGCTCGCGAACGGCAAGCACCGTATGTCCAGGCAGAAAAGGAATGGTCTCTCCATGCAGCTTGTCACAGGCACCCGCATAGAATTCCAGGTAGCGGGCGCATACGGTGATATCGGCCGCGGCTTGCTTTAGCGGCTTGCCCGTGTCCTCCGATTCGATGCGCGCCAGCGTCTCGTGATTGTCGAGCACCAGCTGGCCCAGGCGCGCGAGAATGCGGCCGCGCTCGACTGGACCGACACGCCGCCAGGTGGTGTCGAAGGCTTTGCGCGCTGCCTTGACGGCGGCGTCGATGTCGGCCGCATCGCCACGAGCGATGCGCGCTAACTCCAGACCTGTGGACGGGTTGATCACGGCAATCGTGCCGCCGCTCGAGGGAGCCACCCATTGATTACCAATGAAATGATGGGCTGTCGTCACGTTATTTCCCCTGTACCGAGATTTCTCGTTCCATCCCGCGTGGTTCGGCGGTGAGAATGCCATCGTCGCTTTCGATCTGGAGCGGCACCCAGTTGGTCGAACGCACGAAGTCGCCACGCGGCTTTTCCACGGCACGTGGACGGTTCGCAACGCGGTTATAGGTGATGTATGCCTGCCAGCGGTTCTCCGCCGACATGTTCACACCGGAGCCGTGGATGGTGAGGCAGTGGAACAGCACCAGCGTGCCCGCCTTGCCGACGATCGGCACCGGCGCGCCAGACGTCTCAAGGATCTTCCTGATCTGATCACGCTGTACTGCGCGTTGCGGCAACTGGTAAGCGGCCTGGCTATCGTCGTAGTAATGGTCCACGAGACCTAATTTATGGCTGCCTGGAATCATATACAGCGCGCCATGGATTTCCTGTGTGTCGCTGAGCATGACCATCGCCGTCAGCATGTCATGCTCGGGATATCCATCATGCACCCAATAACCAAAGTCCTGATGCCAAAGCCAGCCTGTGCCCTCGAGCGCAGACTTGGTATTTACCTTGGTATGGGCGATATACACCTCGTCGCTGCCGAGCGTTTGCATCACCGGACGCAGCAGGCGCGGTGTGCGCGACAGCGCCCGATACTGCGGCGAGGCAACGGGGCCGTCGTTTTCGTGGACCCGAAAGATTGAGCGTACCGCACCCGAGCGTTCGCGGAAGACGGAATCCGCCTCGATCGCGCACAAACGCTCGGTATCCTCCCTGAGGGCGCGCACTTCCTCACTGCTGTAGCAGTTGGGAATAACGATGAATCCGTCACGGTGGTAATCCACAATCTGTTGCCTGGTCAATTCCATCTCGTCTCCTTGTTTAGTCAATCCAGCCTACGAAGCAAGTCTAAAACAGCAGGTATCTCCTTTCGTTGTTCAATCGCGATGTCGGCGTTGCCAGGTTGAGAATGACCCCGCCCCTCTGTTCTTGCATACTTGGCTTGTCCATCGGGCCGAGATCGATCAGGCCCGGCTGGAGCAGACAAAAGCGCAGTGAGAAATCTGCCAACTCATTTGCCAGTTCATCATGGAGCGAGACATGTCAATCAACACGCCGGCCGCCATTGCATATGTGGAGGCCCCCCCGGACGAGCGCAGTGTCTATTCGAAGGTGTCATGGCGACTTATCCCCTTTCTGCTCATGTGCTACACAGCTGGCTATCTCGACCGCGTGAACGTCGGTTTCGCCAAGCTCCAGATGCTCGATCAGCTGAAGTTCAGTGAAACGGTCTATGGTCTCGGCGCCGGTATCTTCTTTGTCGGCTATGTGATATTCGAAGTGCCTAGCAACATCGTCATGCACAAGGTCGGCGCGAGGATCTGGATCGCCCGGATCATGATTACGTGGGGCCTTATTTCGGCGGCGATGGTTTTCGTCAAGACGCCGACCACCTTCTACGTGATGCGTTTCTTTCTCGGCGTAGCTGAAGCCGGCTTTCTCCCTGGCATCCTGCTATACCTGACGTACTGGTATCCGTCGTCGCGCCGTGGACGCATCACTGCGCTATTCCTCGCTGGCATTCCTCTCGCCGGCATGCTCGGCGGCCCGCTTTCCGGTTGGATCATGCATTCATCAGGCAATATCAGCGCGTGGTCCGGATGGCAGATGATGTTCCTCCTCGAGGCAATGCCGTCGGTACTGCTCGGCATCGCTGTGTTTTTTGTACTAGGCAACGACGTCCGCTCCGCCAAATGGCTCACAGAAGCGGAGAAGCAATTGCTCGCGGCGAATCTGGAACGCGAGATTCCCGAGGCGCAGGTGCATTCGCTGCGGGGCGCTTTCACCGACATCCGCACGTGGATCCTGTGCGTTATGTACGCTTTTATCCTGATGGGCGAATACGGCGTTCTGTTCTGGATGCCCACTATCATCAAGGACACCGGCGTCACGGATCCGTTACAGGTCGGCTTGCTGACCGCGATTCCATACACCGCGACTGTCATTGCAATGTTCCTTGTTGGGCGGCATTCGGATCAGACACGTGAGCGCCGTTGGCATCTCGCGCTGCCTGGTGTCGTCGCGGCAATCGGCCTCGGGCTCGCCGCGAAGTATCCTCATAGCACCGTGATGGCCGTGTGCGGACTGACGATCGGCACTATGGGTGTCCTGTCCGTCGTTTCGCAGTTCTGGAATCTGCCGCCTGCGTTGCTTGGCGGTGTGGCGGCCGCTGCGGGCATTGCGCTCGTCAACTCGGTCGGCAACCTGGCCGGCTTCGTCAGCCCGTACATGCTCGGGTGGATCAAGCAAAACACGGGCACTACGAGCATCGGGCTGTATGTCCTTGCTGCGAGCATGATCGTTGGCAGCCTGATCGTGTTCTGTTTCCCGTCGCGATTGATTGATCGTTGAGAGCAGCCGCGACGCCGCCTTCGCGACAGAACAGGCCTCGCGCTACTTCGCTCGCCACGCAATCCTGTTGGTCCAGTCAAGGGGCAACGCAGAGAACATGGGTGAATTTTGCAGATTCCCGGCCGTATGTGGTCAGCCGTGATCCAGAGCGTCTCGATCAGTTCCTTGATCTCCTTGGCCGCCGCGGGCCGACGAGGCTCCCATTCGACCCGCGTTGGCGACTCGACGGTCCCCTCGCCTGCTTCCGCTCCAGCGCCGAAAATGACCAGGTCATAGACGGCATAGCAGCAGGATCGATTTGCGCTCAGCGTGACAGGGGATGCGGCGAGTGCGCGGACGCACGCGCGCCTGGCGCTGCGGCCGCCTCGTCTTCCGGCTCTGCGGACAGATCCCGCTTGAAAGTCTCAGCGAGGAAAAACGCGCACACCAGGCTCAGCAACCCTGTCGCCGCGATATAGATCGAAATGGGCAGCGTCTGGCCATACGTCGCGAACAGATAGGTGGCGATCAGCGGCGTCGGTCCTGATGTGATGATGCCGGCGATCTGATACGGCAGCGAAGCACCCGTATAGCGCACCCGCGTACCGAACAGTTCCGCAAACCACGTCGATTGCACGCCGTACACCGACGCCTGGCTCAACGCGATACCGCAGACGTACGCCACGAAAATCATGGTCGTATTGCGTGTCTCAAGCAACGGAAAGAACGCGAATCCATAGATCGCCACGAACACCGCGCCGAGCATGAAGACGGTCCGGCGTCCAATCAGATCCGACAGTTTGCCGAACAATGGCAGCGTGATCAGCGCGAAGGCGCAGCCGAGAATGATGGCGTTCAGCAGCATGCCCTTTGGCAGGCCGAGCCGCGTCGTGCCATAGACCAGCACGAACACGTTGATCACGTTGAAGGTAATGTCGACCGCGAAGCGCGTGCCGATCGTCAGCACGAGGTCTTTCGGATGCCGGCGCAGCAATTCGATCAGCGGCGCCTTCACGACCTGCTTGCTCGCCTTGATCTGTTCGAATACCGGCGACTCCATGACGCGCAGGCGGATGAACAAGCCAATCGCGATCAACGCGACGCTCAGCAGGAACGGCAGGCGCCATCCCCACGAATAGAACGCGTCTGACGGCATACTCGACACGGCTTTGAACACCGCCGTCGAGAGCATCAGCCCGAGCGGCACGCCCAATTGCGGGAACGCGCCGAAGAAACCACGTTTTCTGGCCGGCGCCGTTTCGACCACCATCAGCACCGCGCCGCCCCATTCGCCGCCGACGCCGAGCCCTTGCAGGAAGCGCATCGCGACCAGCAGGATCGGCGCCCAGACGCCGATCGAGGCGTAAGTCGGCAGCAGGCCGATCACGAAGGTGCCGACGCCCATGATCGTCAGCGTCGCGACGAGCGTCGCCTTACGTCCGATGCGATCGCCAAAGTGTCCGAAAAACACGGCGCCGAAGGGCCGTGCGAGATAGCCGACCGCAAAACTGCCGAACGCCGCGATGGTGCCGACCATCGGATCGAACGAGGGGAAAAACAGCTTGGCGAAGACCAGCGCCGAAGCGGTGGCATAGAGAAAAAAGTCGTACCACTCGATGGCGGTCCCGACCACCGAAGCGACCAGCACACGGTTGACGGCCGAGCGGCTGATGACCGGCGCGTTGCCGGATGAAATGGGCGATGTATTCATGTCTCCTCCCTTCTCTGGGAATCTATGTTTTGAACTGCTGCGTGTCGGCGGCGCGGGTTCGCCCGCACGTTACGATCAGTTCACTGGGCTCACCAGTGCAGTTCCATCGGAAACTGGTCGAGCGTTTCGACGCCGCCCGAGGTTAACCGCACGATTCGTTCCGTGCGCAAACCGCCGACGTTCGGCACCGTGATCGTCGCCTTCAGGGTAAAGACCATGTTTTCCTGCAGCACGGTCTTGTTGCCCGGCCCGATCCACGGCGCTTCTTCTTCCGGGTCCATGCCGGTGCCGTGACCGGTGCCGTGGCCGCGCGCTTCGCTCGAGTATTGCTCGTAGTTCGATTTCACCAGCGCCTGCTGGATCACCGCGTTCAGTTCGAGGGCCGCCATGCCGGGACGCGCGGCGGCCAGCCCCGCTTCGACCGCGCGGGCCGCTGCCGCGACGATCGCCATCTTCTCGGGATTCGCCGGACCGTAGGTGAAACCGCGTCCGCCATCGGCCACGTAGCCACGATAACGCGCACCGATGTCAGTCATGATGAGGTCGCCCGGTTGCAGGATGCGGTCGGTGGGGCGCGCCAGGTTATAGGCCGAGCGCGGTCCGGATTGCACCATCGAATCGAACGCGGTCCGGTCCGCTCCTCCCGCGAGCATCGCGCGGTCAGCGATCAAAGCGAGTTCACGCTCGGTGTAGGGACGGCCGTCGGCGAGCGCGTCGCGAATCGCGGCCATCGCCGAATCGGTCAAGGCGGCGGCTTTGCGCATCAGAGCGACCTCGGCCTCGCTCTTGATCGCCTTGATTTCGGCCAGCACCATCGTCGGTTCGAGCTTCAGTTCGCCGAGACCGGCGTTCAGGCGCTGCAACAGGTCCGCGGGGATATAGGCGGCGCCGGCGAGGCCGACCGTGCCGCTGCGGTACCGTGCCGAAAATGCCTGCACCTGTTGCGTGACTTCACGCAGGCTGCGCACCTCGAAGGCGGTCACGCTCGTCGCGTAATCAAAGCATTGATCCGACACGAACAGCACGGGGTCGCCGTCCACCGGCAGCAGCAGGATCGCGTTGGCGATGTCCGATACGCCGTCGAGCGGGCGGAACTCGGTAAAGTAGCCGATGTTCGCGCCACGCCAGCAATCGCCGAAGGCGAGCAGGCCGACCAGGCCCGCCTTGTCGAGTGCGCTGCGGACCCTGGCGACGCGGCCGAGGAACTCGTCGGTTGTGATGCCTTCCGGCGGAATGTCTGCGGTACGGATGTTCATTGCGTCTTCGTCTCCTGTACGGCTGCATGCGCGGATGCTGGATGCAGCCGGTCTCAATGCCCATGATGGGAATTCGCCCGCCTTGGAATGCAGGGCGTCTACTGCATCGTAGAATCGATCGATATGCTTTTATAATGAAAAATAACGCGAAACCTATATCGATACGGAATACATGGAGGCGACCGTGACCTCGACAATTCATCCGGACAACGGCGCCGGGGCCATCGCGACGGGCCGCTTCGACCCCACGCGTCTAAAGACGCGCCAATTGGCCCTGATCGTTCAGCTCGACACCCATCGCTCGGTATTGCGCGCGGCGGACGCCGCGCACATGACCCAACCCGGTGCGACCAAGTTGCTGCGGGAACTGGAAGAGACGATGGGTGTGCCATTGTTCGAACGGCATCCGCGCGGGGTCGAGCCCACCTGGTACGGCGAGGTGCTGATCCGCCATGCACGCAGCGTGCTGGCCGAGCTGCGGCACGCGTACGACGAAGTGTCCGCGCTCAAAGCGGGCCTGACCGGGCAGGCGATGATCGGCACCGAGATCACGGCGGCCACCAACCTCGTCCCGAAGGCCGTGGCCCTACTCAAGAAGCGCTTCCCGCAGATTCGCATCAACATCGAGATGGAGTTCAGCGAGGTGCTGGTGCAGCGTCTGCAGGAAGGCAAGCTGGATATGATCGTCGCGCGAATTCGCAATCCAGACGATCTGGTGGAACTGCACTACGCCCCGCTTGCTGAAGCACAGCACGGGCTATTCGCACGCGTTGGCCATCCGCTCGTCAAGCGCAAGACGCTCAGCTGGAACGAACTGGCGCCGCAAACGTGGATCCTGCCGCCGAAAGGCAACGTGATGCGCAATCAGTTCACGCAACTTTTTCTCGAACGGAAGCTCACGTTGCCCACGGATGTGGTCGAGAGCTCGTCGCTGCCTGTCATCACGAGTCTGCTGCAAATGAGCGATATGATCGCGCCGCTTGCGCGCGACCCGGTGCAGCCATATTGCATTGCCGGCGCGCTCGAACCGCTGCCGTTCGAACTCGATCTGAAGCTCGGACCGGCCGGCATCGTCACACGGCGCGGCGACAGGCTCTCACCGGGTGCACGGGCGATGCTGCAAGCGCTGCGCGAGGCCGCCGGATTCGATACCCAAGGCCCCGACGCCGACAGCGACTGACTTACCGCGACGGGACTCAGCGCGGGCCGTCCACCGCGACGCTTGCGCCGGGCTGTAGTAACCATTCATGCGCCGGCTCGTTGTGTACATGCCAGGTGCGACGCGGACCGGCCATCACATTCAGGTAGTAGAGGTCGTAGCCGTGCGCGGCGGCAACCGGGTGATAGCCGCGCGGCACCAGCACGACATGCTTGTCGTACGCCGCGAGCGTTTCGTCGAGACTGCGGTCGTCGGTATAGACGCGCTGAATCGCGAAGCCCTGCGGCGGCGACACGCGGTGGTAATAGGTTTCCTCGAGATAGGTCTGCTGCTCGCCATCGTCGGTATCGTGCCGATGGGGCGGGTAGCTGGACCAGTTGCCCGCTGGCGTCACCGATTCCACCACCAGCAAGCTCTCCGCCGGCTCGGTTTCCGGCAGGATGTGGCGCACGTGACGCAGGTTGGTGCCAGCGCCGCGGGTTTCCTGCTTGACCTCGTCAGGTGCAATGAAGCGCGGCGGCAGACCGCCCTTCGCGGGCGCGGAGCAGATGCCGAGTTCGACGTCGTCCGCGGCCTCGATCGTGTAGCGCGTATGGGGTGGCACATACATGGACCACGGCGCGCCATCGAACGGCGACATCCGAGCGCCGATCGCGCGGCTCGCCAGCCCTTCGCAACCGACCATCGCGTGACCCTTGACGATTACGATCACGACTTCGCGATTGCCTGTATCCTGCGTGACCGTGGCGCCGACCTTCAGGTCGAAAACATCGAAGCCGACGTATTTCCAGCCGGCGCTCGCCGGCGTGACATGGATGATATGGCCATCTTCGCCATGTTTTGACGGTTTGACGAGCAGTTCGCTCATGTCTTCCTCCAGTTATTTAGTACCACTACCCGCCGGAATGGGGCGTTCGCGGCGGCTACGTGCATGGCCTGAGGCGGAACAAGCGTCCATGGCTTTGACGGCGCCTTGTGCGCGAATCGCCGCCAGATGGCGTGCGACTTGCGCGACGAAGTGCGGTTGTGCACGCAGATCGCATCCAAAAATCGACTCGATTTCGAACAGTGTTCGTACCGCATCAATGGCATCTGCGTACAAGGTCGCGCGGACCGCTTCGGTCAGTCTGTCGGCGAGAGGATCCGCGATCGCGTAGGTGCGCCCTGTCTCGTCCTGACCGCTGAGGTACGCGATCCAGCCGGCCAGCGCAAAGGCAAGACATTCGGTCGGCGCGCCGCTTTTCAAGTTGGCGCGCACGCTTTCCAGCCAGCGTGGTGGCAGTTTCTGCGAGCCGTCAGTCGCGATTTGTTGCAAGCGGTGATCTAACGCGGCGTTGCGAAAACGCGTGAACAGTTCAGCGCGATAGCTGGCCAAAGCGGGGCGCGACAGCGTCGGCTCCACCTCGTCGCGCAACATGCTTTCGACAAAGTTCAGCACGGCCGGCACACCGATCGCCTGATCGACGGTGTCATAGCCGATCAGCGACCCGAGGTACGCGAGCGCCGAATGCGTGCCGTTCAACATCCGCAATTTGGCCTGCTCATAGGGACGCGCGTCAAGGACGAGCGTCGCGCCTGCGCGCTCCCACGCCGGCCGCGGTCCCGCGAAGCGGTCCTCGATCACCCATTGCGAAAACGGCTCGGTCATTACCGGCCACGCATCGTCGGCGCCGAGTTGCTTCGCTACGCGCGCGCGATCGGCCTCGGTGGTAAGCGGCACGATTCGATCCACCATGGTATTGGGAAATGCGCCCTCCCGCTCGATCCAGTCGGCCAGCACAGGATCCGATTGGCGCGCGAACGCCAGCGTCAATGCGCGCATCGTATCGCCGTTGGACGGCAGGTTGTCGCACGACAGCACGGTAAACGGGCCCTGACCGGCCGCGCGGCGCAGCGCCATCGCACGCACGACGAAGCCGATCGCGCTACGCGGCGCGGCGGCCTCGCGCAGATCATGGGCGATGTCGGGATGATCGAATTGCAACGCGCCGCTGGCCGGACTGCGGCAATATCCTTTCTCTGTGATCGTCAGGCTGACGATATGGCAGCGCGGATCGGTCATCGCATCGAGCACGGCGGCGGGCGACTGTGGCGCGACCAGCGAGGCGATCAGCGCACCGACTACCTGGAACGACTGCGCGGTGCCGTCGCGCACATCTACGGCATACAAATGATCCTGCGGAGTGAGCGCCTCCGACGTGTCCGCATGTCGCAACGACACGCCGACGATGCCCCAGCGGTGATCGCCAGCGCGCAACGTGTGCTCCGTGTACACGGCTTGGTGCGCGCGATGAAACGCCCCGAGGCCCAGATGGACAATGCCCGGTGCGAGGCTCGCGCGATCGTAGCCGGGAACGACGACTTCGCCAGCAGCGCTCGCCACCAGTGAAGGCAAGGCGGCGTTACTCAGCCGCATGATCGGCCGGATGTTTGGCGAGGCCTTCCCAGATGCCGTTCAGGTAGACCGCACCCAGCGCGCGGTCGAACAGCCCATAGCCGGCGCGGCCCGTTTCGCCCCAGATCATTCGCCCATGGTCCGGCCTTGCATAGCCTTCAAAGCCGGTTTCGAAATAGGCCTTGACGATATCCGCCATGTCGAGCGAGCCGTCGGCCGAGCGATGCGAGGTCTCATGAAAATCGCCCGCCGCATTGGTTTGCACGTTACGCAGGTGTGCAAAATGAATCCGGCCACGCGCGCCAAACTCGCGCACCAGAGCCGGAATATCGTTCTGCAGGTCCGCGCCCAGCGACCCCGAACACAGCGTCAGGCCGTTGGCCGGATCGTCGACGATAGCCAGCACGCGCTGCAGGTCCGCACGATTCTTCACGATGCGCGGCAGCCCGAAAATCGGCCGCGGCGGATCGTCGGGGTGGATCGCCATCTTGATCCCGGCTTCTTTGGCCACCGGAATCGTCGCGCGCAGGAAGTAGTCGAGATTGGCCCAGAGACCGGCTTCGTCAAGCGCTTCGTAGTCGCGCAACAGGGCTTTCAATTGCTCGGGCCGATAGCTCGCGTCCCAGCCGGGCAGCTGGATACCATGGCTGACGTCGAGTTCGCGGATCGCTTGCGTGTCGAACGCGAGCGTCGTCGATCCATCAGGCAGGGGCATTTCCAGCGAGGTGCGGGTCCAGTCGAAAACCGGCATGAAGTTGTAGCAGACCACCTTCACACCGCAGGCGCCGAGGTTAAGCAGCGTCTGGCCGTAGTTGGAGATGAGCGTGTCGCGCGTCGGTTTGCCGAGCTTGATGTCCTCGTGCACCGGCACGCTTTCGATCACTTCCAGCGTCAGGCCGTGAGCCTCTATCTTCTCCTTCAGCGACAGGATCCTGTCGATCGGCCACACCTCGCCCACAGGCACGTCATAGATCGCCGAGACGACCCCGACCATGCCAGGGATCTGACGGATGTAAGCGAGCGGCACGGGGTCGGTGTCGCCATACCAGCGAAAGGTCATTTTCACGTTCGAGTCTCCTCCTCACAGGCTCGCTGCGCCTTCAACGACGCTGCGTATCAGTGAACGGTTGGTTCGGCCTTTCCGCGTTGGCCCCTGCGCGGCGACGCGGCGTATGGACGCCGAGCGCCTGTCGGGGTCCATGCGGGGGCGCAGCCAGGTCTCTGCATACTAACGACGATTGCCATGCCTTTATAATGAAGAATAAGGCTGTATCTATATGATTATGGAATACCTCAAATTGCGGCGTCCTCAAGGCAGTCGTCGAAGTTCCCGGAGGTCGCGCCCACGCGTTAGTCGGCCCATTCAGCCTTGCGGAGCTCGCCGGGGCGAACAAATGTAAGGATTCCTAAGCGAGCTACGAGATGGTGCTGCGGGATGCGCATCTCGCGCCTGACCATCTGAAACCGCACGCTGACGCAGTGCTGATGGGCAGTGAAGAAAGCGGGCCACGGCTCGCTGTGGTGAAGTGAAGAGCCCAGAGTGAGGCACACTCTGGGCACAGTGCCCGGCGGATTCTTTGGGCGCAGTAGCGTTAAAGGCAGTTGGCGCTGAGCCTAAACGCTTGAAGCAAAAAGCTTTATTCTGGTGGGCCGGGTGGGATTCGAACCCACGATGTCCTTTCGGAGGCGGATTATGAGTCCGCTGCCTGCAACCAACACGGCGTCCGGCCCACGAAGCTACGAAGCGTAGCGAGAACAAAAGACCTGCAACAACCCAGCATCAACAAAAAAGCCCGGTCTACCCAAAGGCCGGGCTTTTCGATGACAGGCCGACATACTACACGAAACCGGGCCAGCCTGGCCATCGTGCACGCGACTTCCGTGCATTAAAACTAACCAACCTCAATTCCCTTCGAGGAACGACTTGAGCTTGTCCGAGCGGCTCGGGTGGCGCAGCTTGCGCAGCGCCTTCGCTTCGATCTGGCGAATCCGCTCACGCGTGACGTCAAACTGCTTGCCCACTTCTTCGAGCGTGTGATCGGTGCTCATCTCGATGCCGAAGCGCATGCGCAACACTTTCGCCTCGCGCGGCGTGAGCGAATCGAGCACGTCTTTCACGACATCGCGCATCGAGGCATGCAGCGCGGCATCGGCCGGCGCCACCGTGTTGTTGTCCTCGATGAAGTCGCCCAGATGCGAATCGTCGTCGTCGCCGATCGGCGTTTCCATCGAGATCGGTTCCTTCGCGATCTTCATGATCTTGCGGATCTTGTCCTCCGGCATCTCCATCTTCTCGGCGAGCGTTGCCGGATCCGGCTCGAGACCGGTTTCCTGCAGGATCTGCCGCGAGATGCGGTTCATCTTGTTGATCGTCTCGATCATGTGAACCGGAATGCGGATCGTGCGCGCCTGGTCCGCGATGGAGCGCGTGATGGCCTGGCGGATCCACCACGTCGCGTAGGTCGAGAACTTGTAGCCGCGGCGATATTCGAACTTGTCCACCGCCTTCATCAAACCGATGTTGCCTTCCTGGATCAGGTCGAGGAACTGCAAACCGCGGTTCGTGTACTTCTTCGCGATCGAGATCACGAGACGCAGGTTCGCCTCGGTCATCTCGCGCTTCGCCTGGCGCGCCTTCAGTTCGCCGGCCGCCATCTGGCGGTTGGTTTCCTTCAGGTCCTTGAGCGGCAGCACCACGCGCGCCTGCAGGTCGAGCAGGCGCTGTTGCTGTTCACGGATCGCAGGAATATTGCGCGAGAGGATGCCGCTGTAGGCATGGCTCTCGGCGACGATCTTCTCCGACCACTCGAGATCGGTTTCATTGCCCGGGAAACGCGCGATGAATTCCGAGCGCGGCATGCCGCACTTGTCCACGACCGTGTGCAGGATCTGGCGTTCGACCTGGCGCACTTCGTCCACCTGGGCACGCAGCGTGTCGCACAGGCGCTCGACGGTACGCGCCGTGAAGCGGATCGACATCAGCTCGTTCTGGATGGTTTCCTGCGCCTTGAGGTAGGACTTCGACTTGTAGCCTTCCTTCTCGAACGCGCGGCGCATCTTGTCGAACCATTCGCTGATGAGCGCGAACTTGTCGAGCGACGCACGCTTGAGGGCTTCGAGCTGCGCCGCGTTGGCCGTCGCCTGCGCCGCGCCGTCGTCCTCTTCCTCCTCCTCTTCTTCTTCCTCTTCCTCTTCGTCCTCTTCGCTCTCGTTCTCGATCTCTTCGGCTTCCTTGGCATTGAAGCCGTCGGTGTCTTCGGCGTTCGGATCGATCAGGCCGTCCACGAGTTCGTCCACGCGAATCTCGTCGTTGGCCACGCGTTCGGCCATGGCGAGAATGTCGGCAATGGTGGTCGGGCAAGCGGAGATCGCCATGACCATGTGCTTGAGGCCGTCTTCGATGCGCTTGGCGATTTCGATTTCACCTTCGCGCGTGAGCAGCTCGACCGTGCCCATTTCGCGCATGTACATGCGCACCGGGTCGGTCGTGCGGCCGAATTCGGAGTCGACGGTCGAGAGCGCGACTTCGGCTTCCTCTTCGACTTCGTCATCCGACGAAGCGTTGGGCGCGTTGTCGTTGAGCAGCAGCGTCTCGGCGTCGGGCGCCTGCTCGTAGACGGCCACGCCCATGTCGTTGAACGTGCTGATGATGCCTTCGATCGCCTCGGTTTCCGTGAAGTTGTCCGGAAGGTGATCGTTGATTTCCGCATACGTGAGGAAGCCGCGCTCCTTGCCGAGCTTGATGAGCGCGCGCAGTTTCGTGCGGCGCTCTTCGAGTTCCTCGGCGGTGCCGGGCTGCGACGACGCGAACGCGTCCTTCAGCAGCGCCTTTTCCTTCGCTCGCCGGTCACGCGCACGGGAGGTCTTCTCCCCCTTGCCCGCGGCGGGCGTGCTGTCTTCGCTCTGGTTTGCGTCGTCATCGACGGGTACTTCATTCAGCTTTTTCGTCATGGAGTTCGCCGTACCGGCTATAGTCTCGACTCGCGGCTGCTGGACAACAGCCTCTTGAACCGTGGATGCTTGAGCCTCGCGCGCTGCCGCATCGTCCGCGACGGCAGGCACTTCCCTTGCACTTCTCGACCCGGACCGCTTCGTTGCCGGCTGGGTGGCGGCTTTTGCCGCACGCGCCGGTGCTGCTCGCGCAGCCGAAGCAGCCATCGACCTCTTCCGGGTACCCGGCTCGGTTCGGCTGGTGGACTCAGTGCCCGACGAACGGGCGGAACTGGCAACTGTGGCCTTTGTGACCTTGCTGGTCGGCTCCGTCGAGCCCTTGCCTGTCGCCTTTTTTCCGCCTGTAGTCTTTGCCATTGCCATTCCGCCCTTGCTGGATAACTGAACAGTCGCGGGTTACCCCAACCCGTTATGTCCGCCCGGAAAAAACAAAAAAACCGCTGAAAACTTGTTATTTTACCACGCAGCGCAATAATCCCTTCGTGCGGTCCCTTCCCTACAAACCGAGCTGACGCTTCATGTCAGCGCGTGTCTGATTCAGTGACATCAACTCGGCAAGCTCCTCCGGCGTATGCCGCGACTGCCGCGAAAGCGCGTCCAGGCGCTCGCAACAGGCGTCGTACCGCATCTTCAGGATCGCCGCCGCCAATTCTTCGCTCACGAGCCGCTCCTGCTCGCGACGCTCCTCCACCGCGGAGCCATCTTCCGGATTTTTCATCAGCAAATCCCGAACGTTTTCATCATAGTCCAGAATTTCGCGAAAAATCTCCTCGAAGGTCGGAGCATTGGCCCCATTTCTCAGCAGGTCGGAAAGCAGCTGAAATTCCGCCGACCCGCCCAGCGCCCGGGCGTGGGTGGTCACTTCCTCGAACAACTCGCCGTGGCGCGTCAGTCCGATCAGCGCTTTTTCGGCGTCTTCGTCGAGTTGCAGCACGATGCGCGGGTGCATCACCAGATTGCGCAGCGCCTTGCGTTCGATACCGGTCACAAGGTGCCGGTCCTTGCGCGCCGGGGCCTGACGCGCCGCCTGGGCAATGCGCGCATCGACTTCGCACAGCGCGGCCACTTCCTCGAACGGCACGTCGAGGCGGTCCGCGAACATATGCATGATCTGCGAGCGCAACGCGTTCGCCGGCAGCGCCTGCAGCAGCGGCTTGGCGTCGAAGAGCGCCCGCGCGCGCCCTTCAGGCTGGTCCAGCTCCTTGTCCGCGAGCACTTCGTTGAGCATGAACTGGGACAGCGGCATGGCCCGTTCGACCTGCTCCGAGAACGCCTCGGCACCGAACTCGCGCACGTAGCTGTCCGGATCGTGCTCCTGGGGCAGGAACAGGAACCGGATGGTCCGGTTGTCGGCCGCGTGCGGCAGGCACGCGTCGAGCGCGCGCCGCGCGGCACGCCGGCCCGCCGAATCGCCGTCGAAGCTGAAGATGACGGTATCCGTCTGACGCATGAGCTTCTGCACGTGAATCGGCGTGCATGCCGTGCCGAGCGTCGCCACCGCGTTCTGGAAACCCAGTTGGGCGAGCGCGACGACGTCCATATATCCCTCGACCACCAGAACATAGCGCTGTTCCCGGATCGCGAGGCGCGCCTCGAACAGCCCGTACAGTTCGCTGCCCTTGTTAAATAGCGGCGTTTCCGGGGAATTCAAATACTTGGGCTCGCCGCTGTCGAGCACGCGGCCGCCAAAGCCGATCACCTGCCCCTTTACGTTGCGGATCGGGAACATCACGCGGTCGCGGAAGCGGTCATAGCGGCGCGACTCGCCTTGCGCGTCCTGCTTTTCACTGACGATGACGAGACCCGCTTCGACCAGCGCGTCGTCGCGATAGTTGGCAAACGCGGTTTCGAGGTTCTGCCACCCATCGGGCGCATAGCCGAGGCCGAAGCGCGCGGCGATTTCGCCTGTGAGGCCGCGCTTCTTGAGGTACTGGATGGCGTTGGGTGCGCTGCGCAACTGCTTGCGGTAGTAGTCGCAGGCGGTCTGCATCACCTCGGAAAGCGCGGTCGTGACCGCTTTCGAGGCGGTTGGCGCGTAGCCGCCCGGTGCCCCAGCCCCGGCCCCACGCATGGGCGACGGCTCTTGCGGCACGCTCAGGCCGACCGACTGGGCCAGCTGGTTCACGGCTTCCGGGAAGGTCAGCCCCGCGTGCTCCATGAGGAAGCCAATGGCGGTGCCATGCGCCCCACAGCCGAAGCAATGATAGAACTGCTTGGTTGGACTAACGGTGAAGGAGGGGCTTTTCTCGTTGTGGAACGGGCACAGCCCCATGAAGTTCGCGCCGCCCTTTTTGAGCTGCACGTAGCGACCCACCACGTCGACGATATCGACGCGGTTCAGCAGGTCCTGCAAAAACGAATGCGGAATCATCGAGGCAGACGCGCTCGGGCGGCCGGGGCTCGCACGGCCCGTGTACGTTGTGTACGGGCCTCGCGGCGGCGCCCGGAGGCCGGGCCTACGCCGCGCGCAAGCCGGGCACGCTTATTTCGAAAGCGCAGCTTTGACGAGCCCGGAGACCGCCGTCATGTCGGCGCGGCCGGCGAGCCTGGGCTTGAGCACCCCCATCACCTTGCCCATGTCCTGCGGGCCGGCGGCACCGACCTGAGCCACCGCGGCCTCGACTTCGGCGGCAATCTCGGCATCGGAGAGCTGCGCGGGCATATAGGCGGTCAGCACGGTCAGTTCGGCGGCTTCCTTTTCGACGAGATCGGTGCGGCCCGCCGCCTCGAACTGGCTGATCGAATCCTTGCGTTGCTTGATCATCTTGTCGATGACTGCCGTGATGCCGGCGTCGTCGAGCGTCACGCGATCGTCGACTTCGCGTTGCTTGATTGCGGCGAGCAGCAGACGAATCGTAGCGAGGCGCTCGCTTTCACGGGCGCGCATCGCGGCCTTCATATCGTCATTGATCTGGTCTTTGAGACTCATCACTCACCTGAATTGCGTTGGGGTTGCAGGAATGCAAAAACCCGCCTGGAAACGCTTCCAGGCGGGTCGGCGCAGATTCGACTTGGTTGCGACCACACCAGAGGGCAGCGGCGGCCGCGAGGCACGATGTCATCACACCGCGAGCCGGCTGCCCAGATCGCCGCGTCATTCGCAGGAAATCCACGCTGAAAGTGTGTGGAAACGCGCCGCGACGACGCCGGAATCAGTACAGCTTTTTCGGCAGCATCTGGCTGCGCAGGCGCTTGAAGTGGCGCTTCACCGCCGCTGCCTTCTTGCGCTTGCGCTCAGCCGTCGGCTTCTCGTAGAACTCGCGCGCGCGAAGTTCGGTCAGCAGACCGTTCTTCTCGATCGTACGCTTGAAGCGGCGCATGGCGACTTCAAAGGGTTCATTTTCTTTTACGCGGATGGTCGTCATTTTCCAATAACGGATCGGGGGTAAAGAGGACTGAGTATAGCAGTTCCGCAGTCGCGCATCGCCCGCTCCGGGAGCGGGGAAACCCGCCCCCGTCAACCCGCGCGCCCCGCGCAACGAGGCCGGGCCGCCAGTGCCCGCATCGCGCGCAACGGCATGGGCGAAGTCGCCGCGCGTGAGGCCGATGGCCACGAGCGGCGCCGCGCGGCAGCGTGCCGAGGGCGACTAGCCCGCGTTTGCCGCGTACTCCGCGGCGGCCTCCCCGGCCGCGACGCCCGAGGCCCACGCCCACTGGAAGTTGTAGCCGCCGAGCCAGCCCGTCACGTCCACGGCTTCGCCCACGAAATAGAGGCCCGGCACGCGCTGGCTCATCATCGACGCCGAGGAGAGTTCGCGCGTGTCCACCCCGCCGCGCGTGACTTCGGCCTTCTTGTAGCCTTCGGTGCCCGTGGGCGTGAGCGTCCACTGCGCGAGTCCTTCGCCGATCTTTCGCAGCGTCTTGTCGGGCAGGTCGGCGAGGCGCGCGTCGGCCCTCACCTCGTGCGCCTCCAGCCAGACGTGCGCGAGGCGCGCCGGCACCCATTCGGCGAGCAGGTTGCCGATCTGGCGTTTGGTCTCGCCCTTGGCCTCGATCAGCGCCGCAGAAGCGTCGCGCTCAGGCATCAGGTTCACTCGGATCGGCTGGCCCGGTTGCCAGAAGCTCGAAATCTGCAGCACGCCGGGGCCGGAGAGGCCACGGTGCGTGAAGAGCAGGTCTTCGTCGAAGGCGCCGCCGGCCTTGCGCTCGCCTGTCGCGACGTGAACCTCGAGCGAAACACCCGCGAGGGGCACGTAAGGGGCCCACTCGTCTTGCGCGAACGTGAGCGGCACGAGCGCCGGGCGCATGTCGACGAGCTTGTGGCCGAACTGCTTCGCGATGCGATACGCGAAGTCGGTCGCGCCGATCTTCGGAATCGAGAGACCGCCGGTTGCGATCACGAGCGCCTTCGCGCGTATCTGGCCCTGCGGTGTGCCGAGCGTGAAGCCCGCGCCGTCGGTTTGGCTCACGGCCTCGACGGGCAACGGCCGGCGCCAGGCGACCTGGCCCGCGTCGCATTCGGCGCGCAGGACGTCGATGATCGCGTCGCTCGACTGGTCGCAAAAGAGCTGGCCCTTGTGCTTTTCGTGCCAGGTCACGCGATGCTGGCGCAGCAGCGCGAGAAAGTCACGCGGCGTATAGCGCGCGAGCGCCGAGCGGCAGAAATGCGGATTGCTCGAAAGATAGTTGGCCGGGCCCGCGTACAGATTGGTGAAGTTGCAGCGGCCGCCACCCGAAATGCGGATTTTTTCCGCGAGACGCGGCGCGTGGTCGATCAGCGCCACGCGGCGGCCCTTCTGGCCCGCCACCGCCGCGCACATCATGCCGGCCGCCCCTGCGCCGATCACGGCGATATCGAAAGATTCCATGGCGCGCATTCTACCTGCGCGGCGGCGGGGCTCGTCCCCGGAGAGCGGGGCTTGCCGCACGCAGCCGGCTTTCACGCGCACTGCTATACTTTCGGGCTCCCTTACTTCTTGATTTCGCGACGATTTTTGCCTGCTTCTACAAGGCAATGCCGTTGCCTGGCTCTACACCATGCTCGTTCTCGGCATCGAAAGCTCCTGCGACGAAACCGGCCTCGCGCTCTACGACAGCGAGCGCGGCCTGCTCGCGCACGCGCTGCACTCGCAGATCGCCATGCACCGCGAGTATGGCGGCGTCGTGCCCGAACTGGCTTCGCGCGATCACATCCGCCGCGCGCTGCCGCTGCTCGAGGAAGTGCTCGCAAAGAGCGGCGCGGCGAAAAGCGACATCGACGCCATCGCGTTCACGCAGGGTCCGGGCCTCGCCGGCGCGCTGCTCGTAGGCGCGAGTATCGCCAACGCGCTCGCCATGGCGTGGAACCGCCCGACCGTGGGTATTCACCACCTCGAAGGGCACTTGCTGTCGCCGCTGCTGGTCGATGCGCCGCCGCCGTTTCCGTTCGTCGCGCTGCTCGTATCGGGCGGCCATACGCAACTGATGCGCGTGACCGACGTGGGCGTCTACGAGACGCTCGGCGAAACGCTCGACGACGCCGCCGGCGAAGCCTTCGACAAAACGGCCAAGCTGCTCGGCCTCGGCTATCCCGGCGGCCCGGAAGTGTCGCGGCTCGCGGAGTTCGGCACCCCGGGCGCAGTCGAACTGCCCCGCCCGATGCTGCATTCGGGCGATCTCGACTTCAGCTTCAGCGGCCTGAAAACAGCGGTGCTCACTCAGGTCAAGAAGCTCGGCACGAATATCTGCGAGCAGGGCAAGGCCGATATTGCGCGCGGTTTCGTCGACGCAGCCGTCGAGGTGCTGACCGCGAAATCGCTCGCAGCCCTCAAGCGCACGAAGATGAAGCGCCTCGTGGTGGCGGGCGGCGTGGGCGCGAACAAACAGTTGCGCGAGACACTTTCGGCGGCGGCGCAAAAGCGCGGCTTCGAGGTGCACTACCCCGATCTCTCGCTGTGCACCGACAACGGCGCGATGATCGCACTCGCGGGCGCGCTGCGTCTGCAGCGCTGGCCGGAGCAGGCCACGCGCGACTATGCGTTCACGGTGAAGCCGCGCTGGGATTTGACATCGCTCGCGCAGCATTGATGCGATTGCCGCTGCTCTAGTACAAAAGCCGCCCGTGGGCGGCTTTTTCGTTGATGACGCAACCAGGAGCGGCGCTCAGCCCAGGCGCTTGTCGTGCTCGATCACGGCATAGGCGCTGTGATTGTGGATCGACTCGAAGTTCTCGGCTTCGAGCGTATAGGCGATCACGCGCGCATCGGCGTTCAGGCGCACGGCCACGTCGCGCACGAGGTCTTCCACGAACTTGGGGTTCTCATACGCGCGCTCGGTCACGAACTTCTCGTCCGGACGCTTGAGCAGCCCCCACAGCTCGCATGAAGCCTCTTCTTCTGCAATGCGAATGAGGTCTTCGACCGGCAGATCGCCTTCGAACTCGACATCCATCGTCACATGCGAGCGCTGGTTGTGCGCACCGTACTGCGAGATCTTCTTCGAGCAAGGGCAGAGGCTCGTCACCGGCACGAGCACCTTGAGGAACAGACGCGCCTGGCCGTTGCGCGCCTCGCCCGTGAGCGTGACCTCGTAGTCCAGCAGACTGTCGACGCCCGATACGGGCGCCACCTTCTTCACGAAATACGGGAACGTCACTTCGATACGGCCCGCCTGCGATTCGAGCTTCGCGAGCATCGCGGCCAGCATCATGCGGAACGTCGCGGGTTCCAGGGGCGCCTTGTTTTCTTCGAGCAGCGCCACGAAGCGCGACATGTGCGTACCCTTCTGGTCGGCCGGCAGATGAACGTCGAGGTTCCACATACCGACGCTCGGCTGGACGTCGCCCGTGCCCGTCTTGACCGTGAGCGGATGGCGCACGGCCTTCACCCCCACGCGCTGGATCGCGATCTGGCGGGTATCGACGGAGCTCTGGACGTCCGGCATCACGAAGGCCGGGTTCATCTGATTCATGTTCTTATCCTCAAGCCGCGCGGAAAGCGGCGCGCAAATTTCAAACGGCGACCAAACAACGGCCAGATAACGGCCAAACAAAAAGCAAACGCCGGCATGAGCCGGCGTTTGCTGGCGACTGCCGGGTACGAAACCCGCCCGCCAGTTCACATGTGAAATGGGGCTGCCGCGGTTCGCTGGCCGACCTGGAGACAGCGCTGGAGACAGCGCTGGAACAGCGCTGCACAAACGGTCCGGACCCGCCGCGCCGCGAGGCGCCGATCAGCCGCGAGCGGCCTTAAGCGACGCGCATCACCGACTTGCCTGACGCGTTCGCCGGGCGGTCGAGGAAGCGCTCGCGTATCGACTTCGCGATCCCTGCTGCGTCGAGCCCACAGCCCGCCAGCAGCTTCGCCGGGTCGCCGTGGTCGATGAAGCGGTCGGGGAGGCCCAATTGTAGTACGGGCTTGATAACCCCACTTTCAAGGAGGGTTTCCACGCAGGCCGAGCCCGCGCCGCCCATGATGCAGCCCTCTTCGACGGTCACCAGGTAGTCGTGCGTTTCGGCGAGCTGCTTCACGAGCTCCGCGTCGAGCGGCTTCACGAAGCGCATGTTCGCCACGGTGGCGTCCAGCTCTTGCGCTGCGGCAAGCGACGGCGCAACCATCGTGCCGAACGCGAGGATGGCGATACGGCTGCCTGCCGGCGCCTTGCCCTCGCGGCGGACTTCGCCCTTGCCCACCGGCAGCGCGGCCATCTGCTTGACGGTCGCGACACCCGTGCCCGCGCCGCGCGGGTAGCGCACGGCCGTCGGGCAGTCCTGCTGGAGCGCCGTATAGAGCATCTGGCGGCATTCGTTTTCGTCCGAGGCCGCCATGACCATCATGTTCGGGATGCAGCGCATGAAGGCGATATCGTACGCACCGGCGTGGGTCGCGCCATCTGCGCCCACGAGGCCCGCGCGGTCGATCGCGAACACGACCGGCAGGTTCTGCAGCGCCACGTCGTGAATCAGCTGGTCGTAGGCGCGCTGAAGGAAGGTCGAGTAGATCGCGACCACGGGCTTCAGGCCTTCGGCGGCAAGACCGCCTGCGAACGTCACGGCATGCTGCTCAGCGATGCCGACGTCGTAGTAACGATCCGGGAAGCGCTTTTCGAACTCCACGAGACCCGAGCCTTCGCGCATGGCCGGCGTGATGCCGATCACGCGCTGGTCGAGCTCGGCGGCGTCGCACAGCCATTCGCCGAAGACCTGCGTGTAGGTCTTCTTGGCGGGCGTCGTGGACGGCTTGATGCCTTCGGCCGGGTTGAACTTGCCGGGACCGTGGTACAGGACCGGGTCGGCTTCGGCGAGCTTGTAGCCCTGGCCTTTCTTCGTCACGACGTGCAGGAACTGCGGGCCGCGCAGTTCCTTGATGTTCTGCAGCGTCGGGATGAGCGAATCGAGATCGTGGCCGTCGATCGGCCCGATGTAGTTGAAGCCGAATTCCTCGAACAGCGTGGCCGGCACGATCATGCCCTTCGCGTGCTCTTCGAGCTTGCGCGCGAGATCGAGCACCGGCGGCGCATGGCGCAGCACGCGCTCCACGCCTGCGCGCGCGGCGGCGTAGAAGCGGCCCGACATGAGGCGCGCGAGATGGCGATTGAGCGCGCCGACGGGCGGCGAAATCGACATGTCGTTGTCGTTGAGGATCACGAGCAGCGGCACGTCGTCTTCGACGCCGCCGTTGTTCAGCGCCTCGAAGGCCATGCCGGCCGTCATCGCGCCGTCGCCGATCACGGCGATGCCCATGGCGTTGTCGCCCTTGAGCTTGCTCGCGACGGCCATCCCGAGCGCCGCCGAGATCGACGTGCTCGAATGCGCGGTGCCGAACGTGTCATACGGCGACTCGTCGCGCTTCGGGAAACCCGAAATGCCGCCGAGCTGACGCAGCGTATGCATCTGGTCGCGCCGGCCCGTCAGGATCTTGTGCGGATAGGTCTGATGGCCAACGTCCCAGACGATGCGATCGCGCGGCGTGTCGAACACGTAGTGCAGCGCGATCGTCAGTTCGACCGTACCGAGGTTGGACGACAGGTGCCCCCCTGTTTGCGAGACGCTTTCGAGGACGAAGGCACGCAATTCGTCGGCAAGCGGTTGCAACTGGCGGCGATCGAGGCGGCGCAAATCCGCCGGGTCGTCAATGGTTTTCAGCAAGTCGTACATCGTCGTTCCATGGTAGGAAAACTGGCGCTCCCGCACTTGTTCTGCGCACTACTCCCCTTTCATGCGCGTGGGCGGGTTGGCGCGGTCAGCTCACCCGGTTCACCACCAGGTCAGCGAGTTCGGCAAGGCGCTGCGCGCGCGCGCCGAACGGTTCGAGCGCCGCGTGCGCGTCGGCGCGCAGCTGCTGCGCGAGCGCACGCGAAGCATCAAGACCAATGATCGATACGTAGGTCGGCTTGCCGTCCTTCGCGTCCTTGCCCGCGGTCTTGCCGAGCGTCGCCGAGTCGGCGGTGACGTCGAGAATGTCGTCCACGACCTGGAAGGCGAGGCCCACGGCCGCCGCGTATTTGTCGAGCGCCGCGAGGCTTTCCGCCGAAGGCGTCTCGCCCGCCAGCGCGCCCATGCGGACCGAGGCGCGCAGCAGCGCGCCCGTCTTCAGACGGTGCATCGTCTCGAGCTGCTCGCGCGTGAGCGAATGGCCCACGCTCGCGAGGTCGATGGCCTGGCCGCCGGCCATGCCGACCGAGCCGCTCGCAAGCGCGAGTTCGCGCACGAGCGATGCCTGGCGCGACGCCGAATCGCTCAAACCCGGCACATCCGACGTCAGCGTGACGAAGGCCTGCGATTGCAGCGCGTCGCCGACCAGCAGCGCGGTCGGTTCGTCATACTTGACGTGCACGGTGGGTTTGCCGCGACGCATGTCGTCGTCGTCCATACACGGCATGTCGTCGTGCACGAGCGAATAGACGTGGATCATCTCCAGCGCGCAGGCCGCGGCGTCGAGCGCTTCGGGCCTGGCATTCGTGAGTTCGCCCGCCGCGTGGCACAAGAGCGGCCGTACACGCTTGCCGCCACCCATCACGGCATAGCGCATGGCGTCGTGCAGAGGCGCCGGCAGCACGTCGGCGGCCGGCAAGTAGTGATCGAGCGCGCTTTCGACCCGGTCGAGTACCTGCCGGGTCCATTGGTCAAATGTCATAGATCGTCGTCTCCGCCCGCTGCGGAGTCTGTCGTATTGAGGGGCACGGGCCGCAGCGTCTCACCGTCGAGCACGCGCACCTGTTGTTCAACCTTTTCGAGCTGCTGCTGGCAAAAGCGCACGAGCGCCGCACCGCGGCGGTACGCCGCAAGCGATTCTTCCAGGCTCAGGCTACCGCCTTCCATCCGTGCGACAAGCCCGTCGAGCTCCGCAAGCGCCGCCTCGTAGCTCTCGGGCAGCGCTTCGCCTTCGGCCGGCCCGGCTGCGCTTTCGTCCGCGCCAACGCGGTCTTTCGTTGCGGATTTCGCCATGAGTTGTCGTCAGAATGAAACAAGGCCGACATTCTACGGCAAAAGCGCCCAGATCGACCCGATCCCCCGCACGCCCGCCCGCTCGGCCATACTATCGGGGCCAGTACAAACCGGCTACAGACCGCCCGATTCGCCGTTCGTTTGTCTCATATTTCCTGGATTTCCGCCGACTTTCCGCAGCAATTTTGGCAAAAATCAGTCACTTAGCTACCCCAGGGCGGGGCAACCGGGTATAATTGCCGGCTCCCTAAATCGAATCTTCGATGGTTGGGTTGTTCACTGCTTTCACGTCTTCATCGGGAGTGGGAATGTCCAATCTGAGCAATGCATTGCAGCTGAAGTCCATCCACAGCCAGCTGCCAGTCACCGCTTATTTTGACGAAGCGCTTCTCAAGCGCGAAATCGAGACGCTTTTCCAGAAAGGTCCTCGCTACGTCGGCCACGAACTCATGGTGCCCGAGGTGGGGAATTATTTTGCGCTGCCCAGCGAAAAAGAAGGCCGCGTGCTCGTTCGCAACCAGAGCAACGAGATCGAGCTGCTCTCCAACGTGTGCCGCCATCGCCAGGCCATCATGCTAAACGGTCGCGGCACGGCAGACAATATCGTATGTCCGCTGCATCGCTGGACCTATGACCTCAAGGGCGAACTGCTCGGCGCGCCGCACTTTGCGGACAAGCCGTGCCTGAACCTGAACAGCTCGCCGCTGCAGAAATGGAACGGGCTGCTGTTCGAATCCGCGGGCCGCGACATCTCGCGCGATCTTGCGCGGCTCGGGCCCGCAAAGCATCTCGACTTCACGGACTACATGTTCGATCACGTCGAGGTCCACGAGTGCAACTACAACTGGAAGACCTTCATCGAGGTCTATCTGGAAGACTATCACGTCGTGCCGTTCCACCCGGGCCTCGGCAATTTCGTGTCATGCGACGACCTGCAGTGGGAGTTCGGCGAGTGGTATAGCGTGCAGACGGTCGGTGTGCACAAGCACCTTGGCAAGCCGGGCAGCCCGACGTACCGCAAGTGGCACGACGAGGTCCTGCGCTTTCGCAACGGCGTGCCACCCGAATTCGGCGCGATCTGGATGGTGTACTACCCGAATCTCATGATCGAGTGGTATCCGCATGTGCTCGTGGTCTCGTGGCTCATTCCGCAGGGCACGCAGAAGACGACGAATATCGTCGAGTTCTACTACCCCGAAGAAATCACGCTGTTCGAGCGCGAGTTCGTCGAGGCAGAGCGCGCCGCCTATATGGAAACGGCCATCGAAGACGACGAGATCGCCGAGCGCATGGACGCCGGCCGCCGCGCGCTGTTCGAACGCGGCGTTTCGGAAGTCGGCCCGTACCAGAGCCCCATGGAAGACGGCATGCAGCACTTCCACGAGTTCCTGCGCCGCGAGCTGGGACCGATTTGACGCGCGGCCCCGGGGCTGCTCCAACGCATCGCGGAAAGACGGGCTTCGGCCCGTCTTTTTGTTTAGACTGACGGCATCGGGCCCAGGCGCAAACCGCATTTGCCGCTGCGCCGGCCACGCGCACGATTCCAAGGAGCCGTCATGCCCCACACGCACTACACCACGCTCATTTCGGCCGCCAATCTGCACGAACGCCTGACCGCCGCGCCGGGCAGCGTGCTGGTCTTCGACTGCCGCTTCGATCTCGCCAATCCCGCCGCCGGCGAGAACGCCTATGCAATCGGCCATCTGCCCGGCGCGCAATACCTGCATCTGGACCGCGACCTCTCCGGACCGAAGACGGGCAAGAACGGCCGTCATCCGTTGCCCGACCGCTCGGCGCTCGTCGCCACGCTCTCGCTGCGCGGACTCAACGAAGGCCAGCAGGTCGTCGCCTACGATGCACAAGGCGGGGCCTACGCGGCCCGGCTATGGTGGCTGCTGCGCTGGCTCGGCCACGACTCGGTGGCCGTGCTGGACGGCGGATTGCAGGCATGGGAGGCCGCCGGCTTCCCGCTCGTACGCGATGTGCCCACGCCGGCGCGCGGCACCTTCAAGGCCGGCGCGCCGCTCCAGGTGACCGTGGACGCACAGGCCCTCGAGCGCAATCTCACCACGCACGAACTCACGGTTGTCGACGCGCGCGCCGCCGACCGTTATCGCGGCGAGAACGAAACCATCGATCCGGTGGGCGGCCATATTCCTGGCGCGCGCAACCGCTTCTATCAGGGCAATCTCACGCCGGACGGCCGCTTCAAGTCGGCGCACGCGCTGCGCGAGGATTTCACGGCCGTGCTGACGGGCACGACACCGGAGCATGTGGTCCTGCAATGCGGCTCGGGCGTGACCGCCTGCCACAACGCGCTTGCGATGGAGATTGCCGGCCTGCACGGCGCGGCGCTCTACCCCGGATCGTGGAGCGAATGGTGCGCCGACCCGTCGCGGCCGGTCGCCACGGGCCCGAATCCCTGAGTCTTCACCACCCTGGAACCGGGCACGGCGTCAAGCCACGCCGTGCTCCCTGAACCAGGCGATCGCGCGCTTCCAGCCGTCTTCCGCGTCGGCCTTGCGATAGCTCGGCCGATAGTCCGCGAAGAACGCGTGTCCCGCATCGTCATACACGATCAACTGCGAACTGCGGCCGCCTTGCGGCGCCCGTGCGATGGCTGCCTTCATCTCAGCCAGCGTGTCCTGCGGGATGCTCTTGTCTTGCAGTCCGTACATCCCGAGCACTGGAACCTCGAGGCTGCCCGCGAGATCGAGCGGATTGCTCGGCGTGTTCGCCGTATGATCGCCGGCGACTCGCCCATACCACACGACCGCGGCTTCGATGTGCGGATTGCGCTCCGCATAAAGCCACGCATAGCGCCCGCCCCAGCAAAAACCGTTGATGCCCACGCGCTTCGTGTCGCCACCATGCTCGCCTGCCCAGACAATGGCCGCGTCGATGTCGCCCAGCACCTGGGCGTCGGGCACCTTGCTCGCGATGTTCTCGTCGATCTGCTGAATCGTCGGGTAGACGGACGCATCGCCCTGGCGCACGAAAAAATCCGGCGCAATAGCCAGATAGCCGAGCTTCGCGAAGCGGCGGCATACATCGGCGATATGCTCATGCACGCCGAAGATCTCGTGGATCACGACGATGACCGGCAAATGCGTCTTGCCGCGTGGCTGCGCGCGATACGCCGGGACGAGCGTGCCGCCCGACTGGAAGCCGATTTCGCCGGCTTCGAGACCCTCGCTGTCGGTATGGATGGTTTGCGCGGAGACGGGCAGCACGGCGGTGGCGAATCCGCTGCCGAGCGCCGCCTTGATGAAAGTGCGGCGGTCGAACGGCACGTGCGGGACGAGGCTATCGACTTCGGGTTTCAGCATGCAACGCTCCTTGCAGGCGAAATATCGGAAACAACGAACGTAGCGCGGCGCCCCTCTACGCAGGCGCCGCTCAATGCAGCTTCACACGCGGCAGCGTCGTGCGGCGCAGCCAGTGGGCGAAAGTATCGAGCACCATGCGCGCGTAGCCGTGCAGCGCCGCGATGTGCAGCCGGTACAGCGACATGTACATGAAACGGGCAAACAGCCCTTCGATCAGCATATTCCCGCCGATCAGCCCGCCCATCAGATTGCCGACCGCGCTGAAGTGGCCGAGCGACACCAGCGAGCCGAAGTCGCGATAGGTGAACTCTTCGAGTGGCTTGCCGGCCAGCAGATTGCCGAGCGACTTGAACAGGAAAGTGGCCTGCTGGTGGGCGGCCTGCGCGCGCGGCGGGACACCGCGCTCGTGGCCCGGCCATTCGCAGGCGGCGCAGTCGCCGAGCGCGAAGATGTTGTCGTCGTTTTCCGTTTGCAGCGTGCGACGCACGACCAGTTGTCCGAGCTTGTTGACGGCAAGGCCGTCGAGCCGCGCGAGCACGGCCGGCGCGGTGATGCCAGCGGCCCAGACCGTGAGGTCGGCGCGCAGGTTCTTGCCGCTCGCGGTCCGCACGACGCCCAGCGCGACTTCGATGACGCGCTCGCCGGTCAGCACCTTCACGCCGAGCTTGTTCAGCAGCTCCCCCGTTGCCGAAGAGACGCGCTCGGGCAACGCGGGCAGGATGCGCGTACCCGCCTCGATCAGCACGATACCGACGTCGTTGCGCGGATCGAGCTTGTGCAGCCCATACGCCGACAGCACCTGCGCGGTGTTGCGCAGTTCGGCGGAAAGCTCGACGCCCGTTGCGCCCGCGCCGATGATCGCCACCTGCACGCGCGGTTCGGCTTCGCCGCTCGAGACCGGCGTGGGGTCGTCCGCCGCCACGCCCGCCGCGACGCTTTCGGGCACCTGATGTTCGGCGCGCATGCATGCCGCGATGAGCCGCTTGCGAAAGCGCTCGGCCTGATCGACGGTGTCGAGTGCGATGGAGTTTTCGGCCGCGCCGGGCACGCCGAAAAAGTGCGTCGTGCTGCCGATCGCGAGCACGAGCGTGTCGTATTCGAGCACGCGCTCGGGGAGCATCTCGGCACCGTCTTCGTCGAGCACGCGCCCGAGCGTGATGCGCTTCGCCGCACGGTCGAGCCCGGTCAGCTCGCCCTGCTGGAACTCGAAGCCATGCCAGCGCGCCTGCGCTGGATATTCGAGCTGATGCGTGAACGGATCCATGCTGCCCGCCGCGACTTCGTGCAGGAGCGGCTTCCAGATATGCGTTGGATAGCGGTCGACCAGCGTGACCGATGCCGCTTGCGGCCTGCCCCGCTTCTGGCGCGATTCGCCATAACGATTGCCGAGCCGGGTTGCCAGTTCCAGCCCGCCTGCGCCTCCTCCCACAACGATAAAGCGATGCATAGACTCTCCGTGCATGTCGAAAGGCGATAGAAAGGCCGATGCATCGACGACATCACGTGCGAGGCACCGGCCTTCATTCATTTCATTGTCGGCTGACGGAGCGCGCGGCGGCAACCCTCGCGGCGCGCATTCGCGACATCGAGCACGCGAAGCTTGCCTTATCTCGCGCGCGCGTTTATGTCGATTACGTCGTTGCTTCGGCGTTACGGCGGATTCAGCAGGTGCTTAGTAGAGCTTCGCTCCACCCAAGAGTGCACGCTTCGTCAGTGCGCCTCTTCCCAGTTATCGCCCACACCCACCTCGGCCACGAGCGGCACCTTGAGTTGCGCCACCGAGCACATCAACTCGGGCAAGCGCTTGCGCACTTCGCCAAGCTCGTCGCCGGGCACTTCGAGCACGAGTTCATCGTGCACCTGCATGATCATCTTCGTGCCGATCTTGCGTTCGTCCAGCCACTTCTGCACCGCGACCATGGAAAGCTTGATGAGATCGGCGGCCGTCCCTTGCATGGGCGCGTTGATGGCGGCGCGCTCGGCCGCCTGGCGGCGCGGGCCGTTGCCGCCGTTGATTTCGGGCAGCCACAAACGGCGGCCGAACACCGTTTCCACATAGCCGCGCGATTTCGCGTCCATGCGTGTTTCGTCCATGTAGCGCGCAACGCCCGGATAACGGGCGAAATAGCGGTCGATATAAAGCTTCGCCGCGTCGCGCGTGATGCCGAGATTCGACGCGAGCCCGAATGCGCTCATGCCGTAGATGAGTCCGAAGTTGATGACCTTGGCGATGCGGCGCTGGTCCGCGCTCACTTCGAGCGGTGTCACGCCGAATACTTCGGATGCCGTAGCGCGGTGAATGTCGTCGCCTCGTGCGAACGCCGCGAGCAGCGACTCGTCGCCCGAGATATGCGCCATGATGCGCAGCTCGATCTGCGAATAGTCGGCGGAGACGATCTTGTGGCCCGGCGGCGCGATGAACGCCTCGCGAATGCGTCGGCCTTCGCCCGTGCGCACGGGGATGTTCTGAAGATTCGGATCGTTCGACGCAAGACGGCCCGTGACCGCCACGGCCTGCGCGTAATTCGTATGAACGCGGCCCGTTTGCGCGTTGACCATGCGCGGCAGCTTGTCCGTGTACGTGGACTTGAGCTTGGCGAGACCGCGATGCTCGAGCAGGAGCTTGGGCAGCGGATAGTCTTCGGCGAGCTTCTGCAGCACCTCTTCGTCGGTGGAAGGCGCGCCGCTCGGCGTCTTCTTCACGACAGGCAACTGGAGTTTTTCGAAGAAGATCTGGCCGATCTGCTTCGGCGAACCGAGGTTGAATTCGCCGCCCGCGAGCGCGTACGCCTCCTGTTCTAACGCGATGAGGCGCACGGCGATTTCCGCGCTCTGCTTTTCGAGCCGCTCGCTGTCGATGAGCACGCCGTTGCGTTCCATCTTGCGCAGCACGCGCGACGTGGGCATCTCGATGTTGCGATAGACGTAATCGAGGCCTTTCTCCGGTGCGATCTGCGGATAGAGCGCGCGATGGAGCTGCAGCGTGACGTCGGCGTCTTCGGCCGCGTATTCGGCGGCCTTGTCGAGCGGCACCTGATCGAAGCCGATTTGCTGCGCGCCCTTGCCCGCCACCTCTTCATACTTGATCGTCTTGATGCCGAGATGGCGCAGCGCGAGGCTGTCCATGTCGTGGCTGCGATGCGATTCGAGCACGTACGATTCGAGCAGCGTGTCATGCTCCACGCCGTTCAGCTCGATGCCGTAGTTCGCGAGCACCTGCTCGTCGTATTTCATGTGCTGGCCGACTTTCTTGTGCTTCTCGCTTTCGAGCCAGGGCTTCAGGCGTGCGAGCACATCGTCGAGCGGCAACTGGTCGGGTGCGTCCGGCCCGCGATGCGCGAGCGGCAAGTAGGCGGCCACGCCAGGCTCGGTCGAAAACGATATGCCAACGAGCTTCGCGACCATCGGGTCGAGCGCCGTGGTTTCGGTGTCGAACGCGGTGAGCTCCGCGGCTTCGATCTTCGCGAGCCATGCGTCGAACTGCGGCCACGTCTGGATCGTCTCGTAGTGGCGCGGCGCTTCCACGAAGAGCGCAGGCTGCACGTTCGCGTCTTTATCGGGCGCATCGCCCTGGGTGGCGGCGGGCACGGTCTCGCTCTGCTGAGCCGCTTCGGTGATTTCACGCAGCCAGGTCTTGAAGCCGTGGCGCGCGAAGATGTCGCGCAGTTCTTCGCGCGCTTCAGGACGCGTCGCGAGCGACGCTTCGATCGACTCGAGATGCGGCTTGAGGTCACATGACCTTTCCACCGTGACGAGCTTTCTCGCCATCGGCAGAAACTCGAGCGCATCGCGCAGATAGCCGCCCACGGCGCCCTTGATTTCATCGGCATGGGCAATCACGCCGTCGAGCGAATCGTATTGCGTGAGCCACTTCACCGCCGTTTTCGGGCCGCACTTGTTCACGCCCGGCACGTTGTCGACGGTGTCGCCGATGAGCGAGAGATAATCGATGATGCGCTCCGGCGGCACGCCGAACTTCGCGATCACGCCTTCGCGATCGAGCGTTTCATTCGTCATCGTGTTGATGAGCGTGACGTGGTCCGTCACGAGCTGCGCGAGGTCCTTGTCGCCCGTGGAAACGATGACCTTCATGCCCAGCTTCTCGGCCTGGCAGGCGAGCGTGCCGATCACGTCGTCGGCCTCGACGCCTTCGATCATCAGCAGCGGCCAGCCGAGCGCGCGCACCGCCGTGTGAATGGGCTCGATTTGCGCTGCGAGCGGCTCAGGCATGGAAGGCCGGTTGGCCTTGTACTCGGGATACCAGTCATCGCGGAACGTCTTGCCCTTTGCATCGAACACGCACGCGCTATACTCTGCCGTAACGTCCTTGCGCATGCGACGCAGCATGTTGATGATGCCGTATAACGCGCCGGTCGGTTCGCCGTCGGGACCGCGCAGATCGGGCATCGCATGGAAGGCGCGATAGAGATAGCTAGAACCGTCGACCAGAAGCAGGGTCTTACCTTCCAGCCGAGTCTGTAGCTGTAACTTTGTATCCACGCGTAGTTCTTCAGGCATTATGGACAAGAGAAAAGTGATTCCCAGTCTGCGTTCACTCGCAGATCAAGAGCGCGCGACGGCCAAGAAGGCGCGCGCATCGTGGCAAATGTTCACGATTATGGCAGAGTTTATCGAGGCGACCGAGTACCTGTCCGAGATCCGGCCAGCGGTCAGCATCTATGGCTCGGCACGCCTGAAACCGGACTCGAAGTACTATCAGCTCGCCAGCACCATCGCGCGAAAGGTGTCGGACGCGGGCTTCGCCGTGATCTCCGGCGGCGGCCCCGGCATCATGGAAGCAGCGAACCAGGGCGCGCATGGCGGCAAGTCGCCTTCCGTCGGCCTGAACATCGAGTTGCCGCACGAGCAGTCGGGCAACCAGTGGCAGGACATCTCGCTGCGTTTTCGCCATTTCTTCACGCGCAAGGTCACGTTCGTCAAGAACTCCGATGCCGTGATCGTGATGCCCGGCGGTTTCGGCACGCTCGACGAACTGGCTGAAGTGCTGACACTCATTCAGACGAAGAAATCGCGTCACGTACCGATCATTCTGGTGGGTGCCGAATTCTGGAAGGGTCTGCTCGACTGGTTCCGCTCGGCGCTCGTGCCGATGGGCCTCATCAATCCCGAAGACATGGACCTGATGCAGGTGATCGACGACCCGGACCAGGTGCTCGAAGCCGTCCTCAAGTTCTACGAAGATGCGGACACGGGCGAGGAGGCTGGCAAGGAACACCCGGCGCACCGCGACCGCGACTCCGACGAAGACCGGATGTTCTACCTCTGATGTTTTGCGCGAGGCGCAGCGTGCGGACGGCAGGTTTGTAGCGTTCACAGACCTCCGTACCGCATGCGCTTCTACGCCTGCGTCATCTCACGCGTTCTGCGGGTCTTCGGCAGGTCAGATTGCGCCTCTTGCGGCCGCCCCACCCCGCTAGCCATGCGAACGCGACTTCGCCTGCTCCTCCAGCCAGCGGCAAAACTGCGCGACCAGCGGCGCCTGCGCCACTTCGCGTCGCGCCACCCACCAGTAGCCGCGGGCATCGAGATGCGGCCCCGCGAGCGGCGTGACGAGCCGCCCCGACGCGAGTTCGTCGTCGAGCAGCGGCAGCGGGCCGAGCGCAACACCTAGACCATCCACGGCTGCCTGCAAGGCCAGATAGAAGTGATCGAACGATTGCTTCTTCCTGCATTTGGCTTTCACACCTGCGGCGGCCAGCCAGGTGCGCCACGCGTCGGGCCGGGTGTCCGAATGCAGCAGCACGTGGCGCGCGAGATCGCCCGGCTGATGGATCGGCGCGCGCTTGAGGAGCGCCGGACTGCATACCGGCAATTCCATCTCGTCGAGAAAATGCCCTGCCTCGCAGTCGGGCCAGTGAGCCGGGCCGCGCCGCACGGCCACGTCGAACCCTTCGAGCAACTCAACGGGTGCATTCGAAGTGGAAAGACGCAGCTCGACGTTGGGCGCGAGGCGCTGGAACTGCGAGAGCCGGGGCAACAGCCATTTCATTGCGAAGGTGGGCAGCGCATTGACGCGCAGCACGCGCACCGCGCCCGTATCGCGCAGCTGGTTGGTTGCGCGCACGATGTCGTCGAATGCCGATTGCACCGCGGCGAGGTAGCGCCGCCCATCCTCTGTCAGCGCGACCCGCTTGCCGTGCCGGTGAAACACCTGCACGCCGACCCACGCCTCGAGTGCCGCCACCTGGCGGCTGATGGCACCGTGAGTCACATTGAGTTCGCCCGCCGCGGCGGAGAAACTATTGTGGCGCGCCGCGGCTTCGAACGCTCGCAGCGCGGGAAAGGGTGGAAGTGAGCGTGCCATCCTTGTGAGTGTAGATCACAAGAGTACGTCATAAAAATCGTTTTGCGGCATGCACGTTTCGGCTTACCCTCGCAGCGTGCATTAGAGGTTTCCATTTCCATGAAAGACGCCATTTCCCCGCCAGCCCCTACCGGATTGGGCGCCGACGCCGCGCTCGCCACGCCCAGCGTGCGCGATCTGTTCTTCGGGTTTCTCGGTCTGGGGTTCACGTCGTTCGGCGGTGCGTTGCCGTTGGCGCGGCGCACCATCGTCGAGCAGCGCCGCTGGCTCAGCGCCGGCGAATTCACCGATCTGCTCGGCCTCTGCCAGTTTTTGCCGGGCGGCAACGTCATCAATCTCTCAGTTGCGCTCGGCATGCGGTTTCAAGGCTGGCGCGGCGCGCTCGCGGGCATCCTCGGGCTGATCGCGGGCCCGTCGCTGGTCGTGATCGGGCTTGGCGTGCTCTATGAGCGCACGCAACACGATCCCCACGTGCAGCATCTGTTCGTGGGACTCGCCGCAGCGGCCGCCGGCCTGCTGGTCTCCATGGCCGTGAAGATCATGCTGCCGCTGCGGCGCGACCCGGGCGCGGCCGTCGTCGCGGCACTCGGCTTCGTGGCGATCGCCGTGCTGCGCACGCCGCTCTTTCCCACCATGCTCGTGCTTACGCCTGTCGGCATCGCGCTCGCGTCCCGCGCAGCGCGCAAGGAAGGAGGCTCGCGATGAACGCCACACTCGTTGCGCTCGCAGCGATCTTCGGTCAACTTTCGCTGCTCGCGTTCGGCGGCGGCAATACGATCCTGCCCGAGATGCAGCGCCAGGTCGTCGAGGTGCACCACTGGATGCCGGCGAGCGAGTTCAGCGCGCTCTTCGCGCTCGCCCAGGCCGCCCCCGGGCCGAACATGATGGTCGTGACACTGGTGGGCTGGCACGTGGCCGGGTGGGCGGGCATGCTGGTCACTTCCATCGCGAAGTTCGGGCCGTCGTCACTCGTCACGATCGCCGTGCTGCATGCGTGGGACCGCTTCAAGGACCGCCCGTGGCGGCACATCGCGCAAAAGGGCCTCGTGCCGGTGACGGCAGGACTCGTGGCCGCAAGCGCGGTGCTGATCGCCAGGGCATCCGATCCTTCGTGGATCGCGTGGGCGATCACGGGCGTGTGCGCCGTGCTCGCGTTGCGCACGAAGATTCATCCGCTGTGGCTGCTTGGTGCGGGGAGTTTGATCGGGCTGACGGGGTTTGGGCAGTAAAACTGAGCGCTGATCCGCTGCCTTTCCGACTTTCTCGCCGTAGCATTCTTGCTGAAACGCCACTCCCGCAAAGCTGCGCAGCTTGCGCGCACAAGATCAGCTGCCGCCAATGGTTGACGGCTTCGTCATGATGCTCGAACACTGCCTTCGGAGTTTGCCGCGGACGACACGCGGCGCCAGATTCGACGACTACGGCTGGTTGCGCTGGCTTATGCGTCTTGAGCCAGTCCTTCAGGGCAGCGTTCATGTGCGTCTGCCGCCCTTTACCTGTGGCCTCAAAGGCATCGAGCACATCGTCGTCGAAGCGAATCGTCGTGGCGGTCTTTCCAGATCAGCGCTCTTCGCCCATTCGTCGGTAATCTCCGGCGCGTCGTCCGGATCAACCCGGGTGGCGCGCGAGTTTGTTGCAGCGGCACCGGTCCCTAAAAGCCAGGAGGGGGCGGCAAGGGTAGGCTGGATGGAGGGGGTGGCAGCGATGGCGGGGACGGCGGCGACGGAGGCGAAGGCAGGGAC